>NZ_JBSHAY010000050.1:0-19551 GCF_053611725.1 Streptomyces sp. NPDC054783
GGGAGCGGATCCATTTCGACCCCTTCGACGTGCCCGCACTCGAGGCCGTGTTGCTGCCCCGGCAGTTGCGGGAACCGCCCGAGGACTGAGCGTCCACCTGCTCGACCGACCCGGCCCCGGCCGTGCGGCCACTCGCTTGCCGCGCCCGCCCGCCGGACTCGGCTTCGACCCGTCCGCTCCCGGCCGAGCGGCCGCCGGACCACCGCCATCGGTGTCGGTGACGTCGAGTACGCGGCCGTGGGCGCGGCCTGGGGCGAGCAGCTCGAGTAGGGAGCGACCGCGGAACACCGGCCGACAGCACGTAGGCCGGCTTTGGTGGCTTCAAGCAGCGGCCACTTCTACCTGGGCGGAACACTCGAACCGGGTAACGACCCGAGTAGCGGTCGTCCTCGGCGCGTAGCAGCCCGTCTTGCCTGGGTCGCACAGGGGCCGGTCGAGGACTCGAGTGTGCACAGCACCCGAGAGGGCACCTGTCTCTCCGGCCGAGTCGCCTACTAGGCGGCAGGGGACCCTCAATCTCGCGTGCCAGCCGGTCCGGCCTCAATTCATTGCGATCTTCGGTCGCCCCCGGAGGGCGACCGCCACTCGGCCGGTATGTGTCCGTCGGGATCTGCGCGGGGCTGCGATCGTCTGCCGTCCCGGAGGGCGACCGCCACGCCGTGCGTGGTCACGCGGACGCAGCAGAGTCTGAAGATTGCGATCCTCGGCTATTGCGGAGAACGACCGCCACGTCACTACTCCATCGGCCTGCCCGGCACCGTATACGAGTTGCGAGTCCCGGCCCCCCCATTACCGTCTTCTTGGCCCCGCAACGGGGTTCCCGGCCTCCGGGCCCGGCATGACTGGTCCCCCCTGTTGACCATGATCTGGGGGGTGGTGTCACTGGGCCGGGAGGCACTGGTAGACCGCTGATGAGAGGCATGACCACCGACTCCGCCAGGGGTTTGTGGACCTGTGCGCCGGGCAATGGCCCGGAGGGCCCGGTGACGGTACCGCACCGTCACGGTGACCGTGGCGCCGGCACCCGGTGCGAGCGTGAAGGTCGCGGGGTCAGGGCGAGCCAGCTGGTGTCGTTCGTGTCGCCGCAGTCGGCCATGCCCGGCAACACCTCGGCGCTCGCCTGCGGCAGGAAGTCTCCGAAGCTGTCCTTGCCGATACCACCGATCTTGTAGAACCCGCACGCGCCGCCGCCGCGGTAGAGCGCGTTGTTCGAGTTCGGGATGGGTGTCCAGGTGTCGCTGGCCGGGTCGTCGCCGAAGCCCTGATTAGTGATCACCCGCAAAACGGTGGGGAGGTATCTGAGGGCGGCGATCAGGCCGACTGCCGGCCGGCTCAGTGCAGCCAGCCGCGGCGGGCGGCTTGGGCCGCGGCCTGGAAGCGGGTGGCTGCGCCCAGTTCCGTCATCAGACGGTGGATACGGCGCTGGGTGGTGCGCTGGCTCCAGCCCTGCGTACGGGCGATGGCCACATCCGTACAGCCGGAGGCGAGCAGGCCGAGGAGGGCCACGGTATCGGCGTCCGGGCCGCCGGTTCCTCCCGCAGGCGGCTTGGTGTCCCGCACCGGGCTCGCGCGCTCCCACTCGGCATCGAAAAGAGCCTCCAGAGCGGCGAGCATGGGTGAGCGGTGGACGAGGTAGGCCACGGAGTGGCCACCGGTGGCGAGGCTGAAGGGAATGACCGCCCATCTGTCATCCGCGATCACCAGCTTCAGGGGCAACCTCTCCCGAACCCGGGCTTCTTCACCGATACGTATGCTCGGCAGGATGTCGTCCCGCAGGCGCCCCGGCCACGCCACGGCGGCCCGGTCGTAGATGACACGATGGCCGACACCGGCGTGCTGCCGACGACGCTGGTTCTCCAGGTTGCTGCCCGGACGCTCGACATAGGGCGGACGGTCGAAGGCGCGCAGCTGGCGCCGAGCGCTCGCGGTGAGCCGGGAGACGGCCGCGCTGATGTTTTCATGACCGGTGATCAGCTCGACAGCGATGTTCGGGTCGCTGATCCGACGCGCCTCACGGTGCTTCTCGGCGAGCTGCCGCACCACAGAGCGAGCCGCGTCGAGCCGGCGCTCACGTTCGTGGATCAGCTCGGTGACCACCACATCGGGAGCCGCGGCGGTGAAGCGTGGGGGACGGCCCGCCGCCTTGGTGGCAAGGCCGTCCTTCACCAACGCGGACAAATACCGGCCGGCCGTGCCCAGGCTCAACCCGCAGGCATCGGCGATCTCCGAGGCCGTACTGGGGGGCAGCCCCACCAGGGTGCTGTACACGAGTTGTGAGGCGTCGCTGAGTCCGACGACGTCAAGTTCCATGTGAGCTCCGGCCTCATTCCTGTCAACCAACCACCACCCGGCCCGACTCGGCCACCGGGCCATCCCTGCCACACTCCGCCTGGCTGACACGCCGGCCAGTGGAGTCCCGGTCTGTGCCGGCCGCGCCCCACCCCCGGTATCCTCACGATCGGCACCGGTGTCAACGATCACAGACTGCCGACACGCCATGGCAACAGCTCCTCGGCCAGGGCCAGGCTGTAGGGCCTCACCAGACGGCGCAACTCGGCGCACTTCTCAGGGCCTATCGCGACATACGGCAGCGCGGCCAGCTCGTCGGTGGCGTGCTCCACCATCTGGCGCCGCTCCCGCCCTTCCGGGGTGAAGGCAAGGCCGGGGCCCTCCGCCAGCCAGCCGCGCTCGTGCAGCCGCTGCACTGCCCGCGCCCACTGTTCGTCGGACCAGGCCCGTGTCCTACGCAGGGCCTCGGCGGTCACCGGGCCCGCGGCAGCATGGGTCACCAGTGCTTCGATTCCGTCCAGCCCGGCGGCGAGCAGCGTCGTGATGTGGCCGTCGCCACGAAACTCACGCAGCAGCGTTTGCGCATGCCAAAGCGCCAGGTGTGGTTCGTGTGGCCAGGGCAAGGCAGCGTGTGCGGCGAAGAGCGGGCGGCCCTGCGGATGGGGCAACGCCGCTCGGGCCGCTTCCTGCGCCAGTTCCGCAGCACGCTCCATCTTGGGCGACCGGACCGCGGGGCCCAGGATGCGGCGCAGCGTGGCATCGGCGGCCGCCAGCCGAGCCGCCAGCAGTCTCTCCGGCGACGCCGTCCTCCATACCGCAGGGACCACACTGCGCACCCGCTCCGGGTTGAAGTTGTAGAAGGTGGCGATCACCAGTTCGGCGGATGCCGGGCCCAGAGCCGCGGCGCGCGAGCCGAAGTAGCCGGCCCTGCCCTCGACGCCGAGCTCCGCGTACCGGGCCTGCGCCTCCGGAGCGAAGTACACAGCTCCGTGAATGGGTTCCACCATGTTCCAGGTGGCCCGTGCATAGGCGCAGGCGAGCTCTTCCTTCATCTGCACGAGATGACTCCTTCGACTCTTCCATGCGCTCGCAGGCACCGGAACAAATCCCGCATTCTCGACGGGCTCTGCGGTTTCCTTGTGGTGTGGGTGGAGCACGCTGCTGATGTCGCAGGAGGGTGGGGACAAGTTCGCGTGCCGGGACACGACGGTGCCCGACTCCTGCCGCGTCGGTTGCAGTACCGGTGGCGCTCGCGCAGACGTCGGAGCAGTCGGCGTACGAGACCGTTGCGGGCCTCCTGCTCGGGCGGTCAGTCGCCGCATAACGTGAGCACGGCCGTCGCCGTGCCCATCCGAATACCCGTCAGCTGCCGGGGCCGGTCAGGAGCGCGCGAAGCGGCGCTGGACGTCCGGCCGCTTCCTGAGCCGCTCCGGATAGCCCGGGCCCATCCGCGTGGAGATGTCCTCCGACCGCATCGGCTCACCGCAGGCGGAGCAGACCACCTCCGCGTGGGCATCGTGGTCGCAGGCGTCGTGGTGGAGGGTGACCGGGGCGCCCTCCTCCCCGGCGAGCCACCGGTCGCCCCAGCGTGCCATCGCGGCGAGCACTGGTACGAAGTCCCGGCCCTTCTCCGTCAGCAGGTACTCGTGACGCGGCGGCTCGCTCTCGCACAGCCGCCTCTCCATGAGTCCCTCCTCCACCAACCGGCGCAGCCGGTCGGCGAGAGTGTTGCGTGCCATGCGCAACTCCTGCTGAAAATCGTCGAATCGACGGCATCCGTAGAACGCCTCCCGCAGGAGCAGGATGCTCCATGCGTCGCCGAGTACATCCACGGTGCGCGCGATGGAGCACGGCCAGTTCGCGAACGAGGGACGCGCAGGACTCATGACCCGCCACCCGCCTCGCGGACCAGCTCGATTGCCCTTCCCAGCGTGACGAGCCTGGCCTCCATGGTGTCCCCTGCCGGATAGAGACGGACAGTGTTCACGCCCGCGTCGCGCCACACCCGCAGCCGCTGCCGCACCATGTCCTCCGTGCCGATGAGCGTGGTGGCCAGCACCATCTCGTGGGTGACGAGGCCGGCCGCGCCGTCGCGGTCGCCGGCCTGCCAGCGCTCCCGTACCTCCGCGGCCACCTCCGCCCAGCCCTGACGGCTGTAGGCCTGATGGTAGAAGTTGGCCGACGCGGAACCCATACCGCCGAGACTGAAGGCCAGTTCCTTCTTGCGGCCGGCGACCATGGCGTTCAGCGTTTCCTCATCCGGTGCGAACGAGACCTCGGCGCCCTGGCAGACGTCCAGGTCCGCGCGGGTACGCCCGGCGCGCGCCAGGCCCTGGTCCAGGTGGGCGAAGTAGGCCCCCACAGACCCTTCCGGTACGAAGCTGGTGCCGAGCCAGCCGTCCGCGACCTGTCCGGTCAGCCGGAGCATGGCCGGCGACAGGGCAGCCAGGTAGATCGGGACACGGTGCTCGGCGCGCATGGACAGGCGCATCGGCACCGCTTCACCACCGGGCAGGGGAATCCGGAACTCACCGCCGGAGTAGGAGACCTTGCCGCCCCCGATCACCTGGCGCACGATCTCCACCGTCTCGCGAACGCGTGCCAGCGGGCGGGCGAAGGGCACTCCGTGCAGGCCCTCCATCACCTGCGGACCGGAAGCGCCCAGCCCAAGGACGAACCGCCCTCCGGAGAGGTTGGACAGAGTGATGGCCGCCTGGGCGAGCGCGACCGGCGTACGGGTGCCGACCTGCATGACGGCGGAGCCCAGCAGCATCCGCTCGGTTCGCGCCGCGTAGAAGCCCAGCGCGGAGGGGGCGTCGGAACCCCACGCCTCCGCCACCCAGCAGATGTCGAGTCCCAGCTTGTCGGCTTCGGTGACGAAGTCGGCCTGCTGCGACCAGGAGTCGAAGCCGGACGCCTCGATCGTCGTGGCGGTCCGCATCACGACTCCGCCAGCTTCTTGATCCGCGCCAGTGTGGCCGTCATGTTCCGTTCGAACTCCCGCATTCGTACGAACACGATCTTCTGCTCCTTCTCCGGCATGTGGTCGATGGCGACGGACAAGCCGGATCGAGCCGGGCCCATCTGCACCCACTCCGTCAGTTCGGTGCCGCCGTCTCGGGGTTCCAGCCGGAAGCGCCACACGGCCGTGGGATGTTCCGGGTCCGCCACCGCCCACGCGAACATCCGCTCGGGGACGCATTCGACCACGGTGGAGGTGGTCGCCCACTCACCGAGCGCGTCATGCCTGCTGCGCCCCACGAACCTGGCCCCGACGGCGGGCCGTACGGCTCCGTCCAGCCACTCGACCGACTGCAGCTCATCGCTGAGGTCCGGCATCAGCTCGACGTCCGAGACCAGCTCCCACACTCGCTCCGGCGCGGCGTCGATCCACGTCCGCACCTCCACCGTCGGTTTGTCCGCGTACCGCGCGCAAGTCCACTCCACGGTGAGTCAGCCTCCTCGCCATTAAGGGGTCTGATCACCAGAGTTGCGTAACGAAACCAGCTTGGTCAAGAGCTCAGAGCAACTTGTCGAGCCGGTTGCACGGCGATCGCGATGTTCAGGACAACCACCGTGCCTTCGACGGCGGCCGCGCGGCCGATTCGGCATCGCTCCTGGCTGCTGTGCGTCAGTTCGCCGCGGCGATGGCGTGGCGCGGTCGGTTGTGCACCAGAAGGGCTGATGCGAGGGCTGCGCACAGGAATACGGCGGCGATGACGCAGGCGGTCGGACGGTACGACGACGCGCTTTCGCTGCATCGACAGGCGCTGTCGAGACGGGCTGACCCAGGCACCCTCGGTGCTCTGGTCCGCTGTCACGCCGATCGCGGCGAAACGACCGAGGCCGAGAAGTGGTTCCCTGGCAGCGAGACGCGGCTACGCCGGCCGGCCCGCTGATCGGCATGGCGATGTTTGGTGTGCTGACCTTCCTGAACCAGTACCTCCGGACGGCGCGCGGGGAAAGTCCCACCGCGGCGGGCCTGGTGCCCCTTCCGATGGCCCTCGGCCTGCTGATCGCCTCGACCGGCTCCGGCCGGCTGATCACCCGCACCGGCCGATGGAAGGTCTTCCTCGTTGCCGGCACCGCGTCCCTGGCCATGGGACTCGCGCTGCTCGGCACGGGCCGGTACGACACCGCGTACTGGCACCTCTCCATCTTCACCGACGACGAACACCTCGAACGCACCCTCCGCCGGGGCCTACGCCACATCCAGCTCCTACCCGACCTGATCGACGGCTGCCTGACCGGCACCGGACTCACCCTCACCCACCGATCGACAACAACCCGAAGAGCTCAGTAGGCAGCCCGGACCGGGAACTCCCTGTGGTTGCTGGACGTGTTGGTGGGTGTACGTCATGTGGTTGCCTGGTGCCGGGAAGACGCGCGGCCGGTGGGCGGAAACGAACGGGGCGGGGCATGTTGGTGGAGGCACTAGCGGCGTTGGCGGCGGCGGGGGGTAGCGCTGTGGTCCAAGCTGCGGGTACGGATGCGTGGAACGGGCTGCGACGGCGAGTCGGGGTGATCTTCGGCAGCGGCGATGGTGGGCGAGCACAGGCCGAACTCGAACGGCTGGACCACACCGCGTTGATCCTGGCTCCGGAAGCTTCCCCAGACGTCGCCGCAGAACGGTTGCGGCAGGAGGGCGTGTGGGCCGCGCGCTTCGAGGCCCTGTTGGAGGCGCTCGACGACGTCGGGCGGGAGCGCGTAGCGGAGGAACTGGGCGAGTTGGTGGCGTTCGTCGCCGCTTCGGCCGGTGATACGGCGGTGTGGACGGGCCGGGCGGTGGCCCGCGACGGGGCCAGTGCGGTCAGCGGCATCAAGAACGCCAGCAGTGGCCGCCCGGGTCCGGCGAGGGCCGTGCACACCGGGGATGCTGAGGCCACAGGGGCAGGCTCCAACGCGGTCAGCGGCATCGTCAACGAATAGACCGGCCCCGGTAGCGCCGCGACCGACAAGGAATCCAAGGGGGACGGCATGGTCCGGTGGACATGGCGCAAGGACAACGGCTCGGGCACGGGTGCCGCCCCGGCCGCGCAGGCGGGTGCGGGCGACAACAGCCAGGCACCGCCAGATGCCGACAGCACCCGGCCGCCCATGGCTTTCGGCCCCGGGGGAACCTGGCAGGAGGTGTTCCAAAGCGGGAACGCCACCGCTACCGGCGGGGGGATCGCCGTCTCCGGCATCTACACCTCCACCGTGCAACTGCCGCCCGAGGCGCTGCGGCAGCCCGCCGACGTGGACGCCCCGCCGGGCCTGGACGACCTGCCGCACCGGCCGGGCCACTTCGTGGGCCGCGGAAGTGAACTCGACCGCCTCGACGCCGCCCTCGCCGTCCCTGGCGCGGCCCTGGTCCAGGCCGTGCACGGGCTGGGCGGGATCGGCAAGAGCACCCTGGCCGCCTACTGGGCCGCCACCCGCCCCCACGGCCGCGCCCCGATCCGGTGGATCACCGCCGACAGCCCCGCGGCCGTCAGGCAGGGCCTGGCCGACCTCGCTACCGCCCTGCAACCCGTCCTGGCCAAAGTCCTCCCGGACCAGGCGCTCGCCGAGTGGGGCCTGCAATGGCTGGCCAGCCACACCGACTGGCTGATCGTCCTGGACAACGTCAACGACCCTGCTCACATCGCCGCTCTGATCGCCCGTGCCCGAGGCGGCCGGTTCCTGATCACCAGCCGGCTTGCCACCGTCTGGAGCGACGCGGCCACGCTGGTCCGCCTCGACGTCCTCGAACCGGCCGAGTCCCTCGCCCTGCTCACCCGCATCGCCACCTCCACAGGCCTCCGGCGGGACCTGGACGGCGCCGCTGACCTGTGCACCGAACTAGGCCACCTCCCCCTCGCGATCGAACAGGCCGCCGCCTACCTCGCACAGAACCCGCTCACCACCCCCCGCACCTATTTGGAACTGCTCGCCCGGGACCCGGCGCAGATGTACCGGCATGGCGCGGCCACCACCCCCGCAGAGCGCACCATCGCCAGGGTCTGGAACATCACCCTCGACCGCATCACCGACCTCCAGCCCGAGGCCGCCGACCTGCTGCGCACCCTGGCCTGGTACGCCCCCGAACACATTCCCACCACCCTGGCAGGCGGCCCCTCCGGCCTACCCGCCCTGGACGCGGCACTCGGTCTGCTCACCGCCTACAACATGATCACGCCCGACCCGGACACCAAGACCCTGGCCGTCCACCGCCTCGTCCAGGCACTCACCCGAACTCCCGACCCCGATGACCCCCACCGCACCCCCACGCTCACCGCCCGGGCCCGTGACCAAGCCGCCGCCAACCTGCACACCGCCCTGCCCACCACCTGGGACACACCCGCCACCTGGCCCACCTGGCGCACGCTGCTCCCCCACATCGACGCCCTCACCGACCACACCACCCAGGACACCGACACCGCTGCCACGGCAGACATCCTCAACCTCACCGGGTGCTTCCTCAACAACCAGGGCCAGCCCGCTCGCGCCATCAGATACCACCACCGTGCACTCGCTGACTGGGTGCGGGTGCTGGGCGCGGATCACCTGGATACGCTGCACTCCCGCAGCAATCTCGCCTACGCCTACCGGTCGGCGGGAGACCTGGGCCGGGCCATCCCCCTGTACGAGCAGACCCTCACCGACGCCGAGCGGGTGCTGGGAGAAGACCACCCGGACACCCTGATTTTCCGTAATAACCTCGCCTACGCCTACCAGCCAGCGGGGGACCTGGGCCGGGCCATCCCCCTGTTCGAGCAGACCCTCACCGACAGTGAGCGGGTGCTGGGCGAGGACCACCCCTCCACGCTGACGGTCCGAGACAACCTTGCCTACGCCTACCGGTCGGCGGGAGACCTGGGTCGGGCCATCCCCCTGTACAAGCAGAACCTCACCGACCGCGTGCGAGTCCTGGGCGAAAACCACCCCGACACACTCAACTCCCGTAACAACCTCGCCGGCGCCTATCGGTCGGCGGGGGACCTGGGCCGGGCCATCCCCCTCTTCGAGCAGAACCTCACCGATCGCGTGCGAGTGCTGGGCGATGACCACCCGGACACGCTGGCCTCCCACAGTAATCTCGCCTGCGCCTACGAGTCGGCGGGGGACCCGGGCCGGGCCATCCCCCTGTTCGAGCAGGCCCTCATCAACGCCGAGCGGGTGCTGGGCGAGGACCACCCCTCCACGCTGACCTTCCGTAACAACCTCGCTGGCGCCTGCCAGTCGGCGGGTCACCTGGACCAGGCCATCCCCCTGTACAAGCAGAACCTCTCCGACGCCGAACGAGTGCTGGGAGAAGACCACCCCTCCACACTGGGCTTCCGTAACAACCTCGCTGGCGCCTACCAGTCAGCGGGAGACCCGGACCAGGCCATACCCTTGTACGAGCAGGCCCTGACCGGCCGGGTGCGGGTGCTGGGAGAAGACCACCCCTCCACACTGACCTCCCGTAACAACCTCGCCTACGCCTACCAGTCGGCGGGAGACCTGTCCCGGGCCATCCCCCTGTTCGAGCAGACCCTCGCCAACGACGAGCGGGTGCTGGGCGAGGACCACCCGGACACGCTGGCCTCGCGCAACAACCTTGCCTACGCCTACGACTTGGCAGGAGACCTGACCCGGGCCATCCCCCTCTTCGAGCGGACCCTCACCACCGCCGAGCGGGTGCTGGGCGAAGGGCATCCGATCACGGTGGCAGTCCGAGAGAATCTCACTGCGGCGATCGACCAGCGCGACGGCCCGTCGTAATCGCCATGTCTCATCGGCGACGGAGTCGCCAGGCCTATGTCGACAACCAGTCCCCTGGAAGATCAGCCTTCACCTCATCGGCAGCCGTCGAGTACCGCACCTCCGATGCCGATCAGCATCAGGTTCTTGGTGATGGTGAAATTGCCGGTGCAGGTCCCGGACACCTGCAGTGTTGATCCTGGGGTGGCGTCGTTGATCGTGGTCCGCAGGTTCTGGGTCGGGCAGTTCACCGTCGTCACCTGCGCCGCGTGGGCAGGTATCGCGCAGACCAGGCCGGCCACTGCCGTCGTCGACGCAACCGTGGCGGCGGTCAGCGTCCATCGGCTCCGCGGCAATCGGGCTGTACGCTGAGACATCGTGCTCCTCGTGCACTCGTCGGACCCTCTTCAACCCGCTTGTCGCGCAACGCAGATAGGAAGATCGGCCCGGCCGGGCGCCACACCGACCGTGTCCTCCGGACAGCCCGAGTCAACGACCGGGATGGTCGAGGTCGTGTCCGCCTTTCGCGTGGATGCCGTGTCCCGAGAGTGGCCCAAGGCAAGCGCAGACTGTTGTCGATCGCCCTGCTGGCGGGGTCTGCCGCGGCTAGAGTCTTCGCTGGACAGCCTTGGGGGGCTTCATGATCAGCAAACGTGCGGCCGTCGCTGCCACTGCCGTCTGCGCACTCACAACCGCCGGCTGCGGCGCCGGTAAAACCTCCGGCCAGAGCACCGATCCCATCGTGCCAGCGATGGCAGCCGGCCTGCCCCACACCCTCGTGGGCAGCGACTACAACTCCGTCAGCCTTCTCGAGACGCAAACGCAGAACGGCACCATCACCGGCACCCTGGACGACACCGAGGTGAAGTACAGCAGCCCGGAACATCAGCGTGCGGTCGTCACGGGAACGCTGAAGGGGTCCCAGGTCACCCTCACGGTGAAGTTCACGCTGGGCAGTACGGTCCTCAACGGCACTCTGGACGGCGACACTCTCACGCTCCAGGTGCCGCAGTCGGATGGCCAGATCGAGGACTACGTACTGAAGCCGGGAAGCGTCGATGACTACAACCAGCGCGTCTCCGGGCTCGAATCCGGCGGCAGCCCCAGCCCGACGGCCCAGTCCTCCAAGAAGTTCTACTGAGCCTTCGGCCAGCCGGGCGGGAGCGCTGGCGAGTCCGTGACCGGGCAAACTTCTGCTCGTTGGTGCGCCGTGAAGACGATGAAGGAAGCGTTCGAGGAGCTCCACCAGGACGAGGAGGAGGGCCTGCTCTTTTCTGTACTTCACGGGTGCACAAGCACGGGCGACGCTGCGCGCGCTGGTGCAGTTTGCTGTGGACGCGTCGATACCGCTGCCGTCCACGCCCGGCTGCAGCGGTTGATCGAGCCGCGACAACTGGGCGGACGCCTATTCGCAGTCGCAGCCTGAACTCGAGCGGACCTCGCGTCACCTTCGCCAGAACAGGTGGTGCGTCACGCCGCTCGGGCTGGGCACGACCTCCAGATGGAAGCGGTCGAGCAGCTCATCGGGGGACTCCCAGAGTCGTAGTCCGGACCCGAGCTTTACCGGCGAGACCGCCACATGCATGGTGTCGACGAGGCCGGCGTCGAGGAACTGCCGGATGGTGGTGACCCCGCCGCCGAGTCGGACGTCCTGGCCTTGCGCCGCTTCCCGCGCCCGTTCGAGGAGCGTGGCCGGGTCGCCGTCGACGAAGTGGAACGTGGTGTCGGAGAGCGTGAACGACGGACGCTCGTGGTGTGTCATGACGAACACCGGTGTGCGGAACGGCGGTTCCTGCCCCCACCAGCCGCGCCACTCATGGTCCTGCCAGGGTCCGCGCTGGGGCCCGAACTTGTTACGGCCCATGATCTCGGCACCGATGTTGCGTGCGAAATCTCGCGTGAAGTAGTCGTCGAGGCCCCGGCTCCCCCCAGGATCCGTGCGCATGGGCCAGCTCGCCGTGGCTCCGGCCCAGGCGAACAGCCTCTCGGGACGGTCGAGGCCGAACGGCCGCTCAAGACTCTGGTGCTCACCGGCACAGATTCCGTCACTCGAGACGTTGAAGTTCATGACTCTCAGCAGTTGATCCACGTCTGTCCTCGTCAGGTGCTGTTGCGTCATCGTGCGGCGCGGCGCCGCACATCATGACGTCGAACGGGACGTGACCGGATCGACAGCGGCCCGCAACTTTTTTCCAAGGCGCGTCAGGAAGCGGCCCCATTGGCGGTGTGGCTGTGGCGGACACGGACTGCATCGAGCCGATCGCGGTGGCCGCCCGCGACCACTCACATGCGTCGCAACGGACGTCACCGCACATCTACTGATTTTGTTGACGTGATGTCGTCAAGATGAGGCCGGTTCCAGCGAGACATCCATCGTGAGATTGCTGCGGTACTGGATCTCGCGGAGCCCGTGCCGTAGGGCGCGCATCAGATGGTCGGGGTCGGTGAAAGCGGTGTTGGCCTGGCTGCTGCGTCGCAGCAGTGACCAGATGCCCTCGACGGGGTTGAGGTCCGGTGCGTAGGCCGGTAAGAAGTAGCAGGTGATCCAGTCGTGGGCGTGGATGAACGCCTGCAGGCGGGCGTCCTTGTGGACGTTCAGGTTGTCCCACACGACCACGATCGGCGCCCCGAGCTGCTGGTGGGCGTCGATCAGCAGGTCGCGGTAGTCGGTCCAGGTGAAACTGCCTCTGCCGCCCCGCTTGTGATCGACGTGCCGCTTGGGCCGATAGATCAGGCGCGTGCGTTCGCCCTGCTTGTAGCGGGCCAGGGCGGCGATGGAGATGCGGCGCTGGGAGCGTCCCCGCACCCGGATGACGGGTGTGTGTCCACGCCTGGACCAGGTGCGAGCGGTGGGCGGCGTCATCGAGAAGCCGGCTTCGTCCTCGAAGCACAGCCAGGCCCCGAGCGCCGCCGCGGCGCTTCCACCTGCGGCCAGGTCTCCTTCACCCAGCCGGTGACGGCCTCCTCGTTGCGCTCCGGTGCACGGCGGGCCGGGACCTGGTGGCTGAAGCCGTGCCGGTGCGTCATCTGCGCGATGGCCGACAGCGTCATGCTCTTGTGGAACCGGCGCCCGATCAGCGTCTTGATCCGCGCCGGCGTCCAGGTCTGGTCCCGCCAGCCGTGCGGCACCGGCCCCTTGGCCAGCTCCTGCTCGAGCACCTCAAACAGTGCCTCGCTCAGCGTGGGCCTGGACGCCGGCCCCTTCGACTCCAGGGCTGATGTTCCGCCGTACTCCCACGCCTCGTGTCAGCGTTGCACCGAACGCACGCTGACACGTAACTGCTTGGCGATCGCGGCATTGTCGTGTCCCAGGGCGAATAACTCGGCGGCCTGCATCCGGATGTGCTCGCGAAACGCCTGTCGATCCGCGGTCAGCCCGCCTCCTTGCGGATACCTCATGCCCCGGCCCACCGCGACAATCAACGCTTGTCAGCCACGACATCACGCCTACAAGGTCAGTAACTGCGCCGACTATTGCTCGACACTGGTCCACGCCGTCGACCAGAGCGTTTGGCGGGAGGCTTGCTGGCAGTTCTCCGCCAGCATGCTCTCCCAGTGCCGCCGACCATCGCAGCCCGGCGCCCGCGCCCGCGGTCTTGCCCGTCGGCGCGGCGCTGCAGTTCCCGCCGCCGCCCGACGGGACGGACGCGGTGGTCTGGTACCACGACCGGCCTACGACACCGCGACGCGCTACGGCAGCAGCATCGCGTACCACCAACTCTGGAACGAGCCCTGGTGGCGTGACGTGATGAGACCTGCGTCACTCCTGGCCGCGTCATGTCACATTCGGCCCCCTTCCGGCGGTCTCGATGGTGAGACCACCCATGGAGGCACAGGTATGCCTGAGAGGACCGACACCGCGGCCGACGACCGGGCCGGCACCGCAACCCAGGTGTTCGCCGACCACCGCGAGCTGCTCCTCGCGATCGTCCACAACATGCTCGGCAGCGTCACCGACACCGAGGACGTCCTGCAGGACACCTGGTTGTCGTGGACTGGCCGGAAGGGGCGCGCCCGTTCCGACGGGATCGACAACCCGCGCGCCTGTCTCGTACGCATCGCCGTGAACCACGCCCGCGCGCGCCGCGCCGGCATCACCCGCCGCCGCGCCTCGCTGGAGCGGGCGGTGTTCGTCCTCAACGAGCTGTTCGAGTACACCCACGCGGAGATCGCGGACGTCCTGGACCGCAGCCCGGCGGCCGTACGCCGGCAGGCGACCGAGCGCTTCGTCCAGGCCGGGCCGCGCCCGATGCACGGCCGCAACAAGGCCGCGCTTCTGCCGGCCGGTTACGCGACACGTCGCGGCGCCGACTTCGGCATCCGCCACCAGCCGGTCAACGGCGACGACGCGGCGGTGGTGTTCGAGGGCGAGTCGCCGTACGCGGTCATGGTGATGGATCTGACGCCCGAGGGCGACCGGATGTCGGACGTCTTCATCGTCACCAACCCCGACAAGATCGCGCATGCACCACGCAACGAGCGGGTCTCGGCCCAGGAGGAGCGGGCATGACGGCGACTGGGCAACGGCCCGAGAAGGCTTCCTCCGGACAGCGCGTCGCCGACTGGTTCGACGGCAGGCTCGGCATCCACACTCTGGGTAGGCAGTACCTGCGAAAGGTCTTCCCCGACCACTGGTCGTTCCTGCTCGGCGAGGTGTGCCTGTACAGCTTCGTCGTGCTGATCCTGACCGGGATCTACCTCACGCTCTTCTTCCACCCGTCGATGACCGAGGTGACGTACCACGGCAGTTACGTTCCGCTGAACGGCATCCGCATGTCCGACGCGTACGCCTCGACGCTGCACATCAGCTTCGACGTACGCGGCGGTCTGCTGATCCGGCAGATCCACCACTGGGCCGCGCTGATCTTCGTCGCGGCGATGCTGACACACATGATGCGGCACTTCTTCACGGGCTCGTTCCGCAAACCGCGTGAGCTGAACTGGCTGTTCGGCTGGCTGCTGCTCGTCCTCGGCATGTTCGAAGGGCTGTTCGGCTACTCGCTGCCGGACGACCTGCTGTCGGGCACCGGTCTGCGGTTCGTCAACGGCGCGCTGCTGTCGGTGCCGATCGTGGGCACATATCTGTCGATGTTCGTGTTCGGAGGGCAGTTCCCAGGCGATGACATTGTGCCCCGCTTCTACTCCCTGCACGTGCTGCTGGTCCCGGGAATCATGACGGCACTCGTCGTCACCCATGTGCTGTTGGTCGTCTACCACAAGCACACGCAGTTCGCGGGTCCGGGGAAGACGGAACGGAACGTCGTGGGCTCTCCCTTCTTCCCGGTGTACCTGGCGAAGGCGGGAGGTTTCTTCTTCCTCGTCTTCGGATCGATCGCGTTCATCGCGGCGGTGGCATCGATCAATCCGGTCTGGGCGTACGGGCCCTACCGCGCCGACCAGGTGTCGACGGGCGCCCAGCCGGACTGGTACCTGGGCTTCGCGGAGGGGCTGGTCCGCATCATGCCGGGCTGGGAGGTCAACCTGTGGGGCCACACCCTGGTCCTCGGCGTGTTGATCCCGGTGGTCGTCTTCCCGCTCCTCCTGGTCCTCATCGGCGTCTACCCGTTCGTGGAGGCGTGGGTCACCAAGGACCGCCGCGAGCACCATCTGCTGGACCGCCCGCGCAACCGGCCGGTCCGCACGGCGCTCGGCACGGCATGGCTGAGCGTCTATCTGATCCTGCTCGCGGGCGGCGGCAACGACATCGTGGCCACGCGTCTCCATCTGTCGGTCAACGCGGTGACGTGGGCCATCAGGATCGGCGTGTTCCTGGTGCCGTTGGCCGTCTTCGTCGTGACGCGGCGCGTCTGTCTCGGTCTCCAGCTGAGGGACCGTGAGCTGGTGGAGCACGGCCGCGAGACGGGAATCGTCAAGCGGCTGCCGCACGGCGAGTATGTCGAGATGCGACAGCCGCTGTCCCCGGCCCAGCGGTACACGCTCACCGCCCACCAGCGGGAACTGCCGTCAGCCGGACGGGACCTTCATCGGGCTGATGCGCACCGCGCCGTCGGCGGCGCCCGGGTGGGCACTGGTCAGGAGGAGACGGAGCCATGAGCCGGGCACCGCGTCGAAGGTGATCACGGTCGGTGTGCCCTACAGCGTCGAGGCACGGTCGTTCCCCGGTGAGCTCCGGCGACACTGAGATCTGTGACGAGGTCATCGAGCTCGGGCGCGGCACGGACGTCCTCGTGCACGAGGCGTACCCACCGCGAGCACCTCACGGAATTCATGTCGAATACCAGAATCGAGTGGCTGCATCGGCACGTCGCGCAGGCCAACATCAGCACGGAGGGCGCGGGCGCGGATGGCGGCGGCCGCCGAGGTCCGCACGGACGCTGACTGCGACCTGGCAGTTCGCCCGCTTCCCAACCGCTCCGCAGTACTGGCGGGCGCCCCGACCGATGCGGTGCCGCACTTGGGAAACGACACGTCGTCGACCACCCACACCTCAGGGCTGATCGCCTCGCACACCCGCTCGGCGATCCGCCGCCGCACCGGCAGCGGATTCCGCGGTGACTGGTTCACGAACTGCTGCAGGGCCTGCATGTTGCCGCCCGGCAACATGCAGGCCCTGCATCGACTTGCGACGGCCGTCCAGCATCAAACCCGGCAGACAACACTCGCCCCACCGCCGCTGATCCCGCTGCGGCACCGAAGCGCACACATCGGCAACGAACTCCGACAACTCACCCCGGAGCCGCTCCACTTCCCCCAGCCTCATACCAAGACGATGCCCACGACCAGGCACGATCACCCGACGTAACGAAGCACCACCTCCTTTCGATGGGTATATGTCCTGGGGGCGGGATGGTCGAAGGTACTCGGGGGCGGGTGCTGGGCGATGGTGTTACTGGCACGGCCAGGACGTGACGAGGACGAATGCACTGTCGTTCACCGATTGTCGCGGGCGCGAAAGGCTCCACGCGATGCAGTGATGCGGGCGCGGATGATCGAGCTGAGCTGGTCGGGGTTGCGGGTGCCGGCGATCGCGGTGGAGTTGGGCTGCAGCCAGAATTCCGGACCGGCTCACCTCGCTCAGCCACGCGAGCATCCCGGCAAATGCCGCGCTGCCCCAGACGCCCGAGCAGACCCAAGCCCGCCAGACCATCAAAGAATGCGAGCGGCGCCTCGCCCGCTACCAGGCCACCCTCGACGCCGGCGCTGACCCAGCCATCGTCACGCAGTGGATCAACGACGCACAACGCGACAAGGAAGCAGCCCAGAAGAAGCTCGATGCCCGGCCCGCTGTCACCTGGAAGAAGGAAGAACCCTTCGCCCTCGACCAGATCCGGGAGATCACTGACAGAATCGGAGACATCGCACAACGCATCCAGACCGCTGACGCCGACAAGAAGGAACCCCTCTACGAGGCCCTGGGCATCACCATCGCGTACGACAACGCAACGAGGACCGCGACCGTCAGGTCGAGGCCCTCGATTCCGTATCGCTGTAAGCGGTGTCCGAGGGGGGAGTTGACGGGTTGACGATACGGTCGTGGTGGCGCAAGGGAAGCTCTCGCCGACCTTGGATGGCGTCCCGGCCACACCGTCCGCATCGCCGTACTCCCCCGTACTCATGCCATGCCCGCAGGCGCCCCGCCAACCCGCTGACCAGCGTCAACTTGCGACGCAGCCACATCTACAGCCGCCGTGACTTGACCGCTACTCAAAAGACAGGAAAGCGTACCGTGCACCATATTCGGCGGCCGTGATGCCCATCACCACCACATCACAATAGGTGCCGCCGAAGTATTCTCGCTCACGCAGTCTTCCCTCGACTTCAAAGCCCAATGCGGCATGCAGACGGAGTGAAGCGGTATTGAAGGCGTAGATATGCACCTCGCACTTGTGGAATCGCCGCTCTCCGAACATGAAGGACAGCAGCAACTTAAGCGAATCCGTCGCGTAACCTTTCCTGCGGTGCTCGCTCGCGACTGCCAGACCACAGCGGAACCAACCAGCCCGGGCGTCGGAATCAACGACGTTGACGGCCCCGACCATGACGCGCTCACTGAGATTTTCGATCGCCAGGGCGAACGACGCCTCGTCACTGTTCGTGGAGATGTCCAGGATTTCCCTCTGGTGCGTCGCATCCGATCTGGGAAGCGTTACCCGGAATACGTTACGGGCATCGATGGACGACTGTTCGAATTGAGAGAAATACTCCCAGTCATCTGCTCTTATCGCGCGCAGCTCGACCAACTCGCCATGCCATATCGACCTAGTCATCTGACCCTTCCGCTACGGAAAACCGGGCAGGTTGCCTCACTCTCCGAGTGAAGCGCTGTGCAGCACTGTCGATTCGTACTCCTCGGCGAGTGCGACCACGGCGGAAGCGGCCACTTGGGCCAGGGGCGTGAGGGAGACGTTCCAGTCAGCGGCGGAGAGGCTCTGCGCAAGCAGTCTCCAGATGATCCTCATACCTCGTTGGTTCCGCTGGGACACGTGATCCGCATAGGCACTGGCCACACTCGCCAGGGCCTGCGCCTGCCAGTGGGAAGCGGTGATGCTCCTCGCCAATGCCTCCGCACGGTCATGGTCACCAGCACGGGCCGCTCCACCGGCCAGGTCACACAACACCTGTGCCTTCCGGTCGGGATCGCCGATGCCGCGGGCCAGTGCTTCACCGGTGCTGGAGAGCCGGCTTGCCCACCCATGGTCATCGACGAAGGCCGCGGCGGCGGCCAGAGCCGCGTGGACCTGCACCTGTATGTCGGGGGCGCTCAACGTACCCAAAAGTGCCGCGGATGCCTCAAGCAGATGACGGGCGTCTTCGCGGCTACCGGACTGAGCGGCAACACCGGCCAGTTCCGCCATGACCTGGGCTCGCCAATCGGCATCAGTGATCGAGTGAGCAAGCGCTTCGGCGGAGTGGAAGTCGCCGGCTTGACCGGCCAGGGTGGCCAGTTCGACCAGTGCCTGAGTCCGCCAGTGGGACTGGCTGATGGAGCGTGCGAGGGTCTCGGCCCTGCGGTGATCGCCTGCCTGTGCAGCGGCTCCGGCCAGGTCGGACAGCACCTGGTCCCGTTCCTCGGGGTCGGAGATCTCGTCTGCGACGGACTCGGCGCCTTCCACCAGCACAGCGCATCGATCCCGCTCCCCTGCCTGGGCCGCCACACCGGCGAGCGCCGTCAGTCCCTGCGCCTTCCAGAAAGCACCGGAGACGCCCCTCACCAGCGTCTCCGCACGGTCGTAGTCCCCTGCCTCGGCGATCACGGTCGACAACTCGACGAGCGCCTGCGCCCTACGCTCGACCATCGTGATCGCGCGCGTCACTTCCTCGGCACGATTTGCCAGCCGCTCCACTTGGATGTGCTCTTCGGTACGGGCGGAGACACTGGCCAGGGTCGTGAGCATGTTCGTCTTACGGTCAGGGTCCGTTATGCCCCCGACCAATGTCTCAGCGGATTCGACGAAGGAGCGGGCTCGAGCGACGTCGTTCGCTTGTGCCGCCGCAATAGCGAGGTCCGTGAGGGCCTGAGCACGCCGCTCGGGATCGGCGATCGAATGGATCAGATTTTCCGCGCGGCCGAACTCCCCCGTCTGCGACGAGGCA
>NZ_JBSHAY010000050.1:19651-49617 GCF_053611725.1 Streptomyces sp. NPDC054783
GTGGCGAGGTCGGTGAGAGCCTGGGCGCGCCGCTCCGGGTCTGTTATGGAACGTGCCAGGGCTTCAGCATCGTCGGCCAGACGGCCGGCCAGCGGAGTCTGTCCCGCCTGCGATGAGGCAGTGGCGAGGTCGGTGAGAGCCTGGGCGCGCCGCTCCGGGTCTGTTATGGAACGTGCCAGGGCTTCAGCATCGTCGGCCAGACGGCCGGCCAGCGGCGTCTGTCCCGCCTGCACCGCTGTGGCCGCCAGGTCGAAGAGAGCCTGGGCACGCCGTTCGACATCGGTGATCGAACGAATCAGCCCCTCGGCCCGGCCGAGCTCCCCGGTATGTGCCGCGATCGTGGTGGCGCAGGTGACCAGTGCCCGGTCCTGTCGGCCGGGATCCGAGATGGCAAGGGCCATTGCCTCAGCTCTGCTGTGATCGCCTGCGCGAGCTGTTGCGATCGCCAGATCACTGAACGCACGGACACGCCGGTCGGGGTCGGGGATTCTCTGTACCAGGTCGCGAGAGGCGTCAATGAAATGACCGGCACGCTCGCGGTCCCCCTGCTGTCCCGCCACAACAACCAGATCGGTGAGCAATTCGACCTGCGACTCGGAGCTGGGCATGCACGTGACCAAGGCTTCGGCGGAGTGGAAGTCGCCGGCTTGACCGGCCAGGGTGGCCAGTTCGACCAGTGCCTGAGTCCGCCAGTGGGACTGGCTGATGGAGCGTGCGAGGGTCTCGGCCCTGCGGTGATCGCCTGCCTGCGCAGCGGCTCCGGCCAGGTCGGACAGCACCTGGTCCCGTTCCTCGGGGTCGGAGATCTCGTCTGCGACGGACTCGGCGCCTTCCACCAGCACAGCGCATCGATCCCGCTCCCCTGCCTGGGCCGCCACACCGGCGAGCGCCGTCAGTCCCTGCGCCTTCCAGAAAGCACCGGAGACGCCCCTCACCAGCGTCTCCGCACGGTCGTAGTCCCCTGCCTCGGCGATCACGGTCGACAACTCGACGAGCGCCTGCACCCTACGCTCGACCACCGCGATGGTGCGGGCCAGGGCTTCCGCCCGGTCGTGGTTCCCGACTTCGGCCATGATGGTGACCAGCTCCGCCAGAGCCTGCGCCTGGCGCTCAGGATCAGCGATCGTTCGCACCAGGGCCTCTGCCCGATCATGGTCACCGGCTCTCGCGATGATGGTCGCCAGTTCGGCAAGTGCCTCCGCCTGGTGGTCCACGACCGCGATGGTCCGCGCCACGGCTTCGGCCCGGTCGTGGTTCCCGACTTCGGCCATGACGGTGACCAGCTCCACCAGAGCCTGCGCCTGGCGCTCAGGATCAGCGATCGTTCGCACCAGCGCCTCTGCCCGAAAGCACTCTCCCAGCGCGGCCCACACCAGGGGTAGATTTCCGGGCAGATACCAGTTGCGCTCGTAAAGATGCTCTCGATGGACAGAAAGCCGGGCCATTGATTCGAGATCCGGCACAGCCTGGTCAAGTATCAGATTCTGTGCTGCACGAATTTCAGACAGGCCGGCTGCATCGCCGCCCGTGACGGCAAACAACCGTGCGTGCCTCCTGCTGTCAGTGACACATGCCACCAAGCGCTGGACGTCGAGTGCCTGCTCCAGCATTCGCGCGTAACCACCCAGCAGATAACGTGGCGTACCGAGAGGCCAGCCGCTGTCTCGATAACCGTCTACCCATGCGTTTATCTTGTCGCGATATTCATTCAGCAGTACGGCGCCGATTCGATCCTCGGCAGTGAGTTGCAGCGTCTCGTGTGCAAAAATATACGCCCGCGCACTACCTTGGTCATTGAATCTTCCCAGCCCGGTCCTGACACTGCGCCCGAAGGCACTGTCAAGAACCTGATCCACTACAAAGGGAGGCTGCCCGGTCAACTCGTTCAAGTCACGAGCCGTGAGACCACCACCGGATGCGGTGATGAACCCTACGATGTCCCGTTCGATCTGAGCGCTGGTGAGCAGGCGATCGAGTTCCCAGACCGCCTGGTCCTTGATGTCTCTGGCATACGGTGAGTCCGACAACATGTGTACCCGACAACCACGCAACGGGTGATCGGCTGCCACATCGGTGGGAATGGGCGGGTGACTCCGGCTTGCCACCACCACTTTCATCCCGAAGAGGAGCTGCTTCGGCAGAAGGGACGCAATGCTGGGCCGATCACTGCCACGCCGCGCAGCTGTGTCCTCATCAAGTCCGTCCACGACAAGGACCAGCCGCCGCCCCGCGGCCCGTGACTTGTCCGCCGCGTCACGCAGGAGACGACGCCGCAGGCCGTCCCGGGCCGCCGGTGTCAGTACCGGAGGGACCGGCTGGCCGGTGATTGCCGACAGTTGGTCGATCAGAACGTCGGTGAACGCGTCACTGTCCGCCTGTCCACTGAGGCGCCCAGTGACGAAGAATGACACTGCATCGATTCCGGCCGGCAGATGCGTGGCAAACCACGCCATCAGCGCGGTTTTACCGGCCCACGGCCCTCCTTGCCACCAGAAATACCCGTCATCACTCGCACAGAATCGAACCAGCTTGTCCAGTTCTTCGTTCCGATCCAGCAGATCACCCAGCGGTGCCATGTCCCTGACTTGCTCCAGGTAGGCGGACACGAGTGCTTGACTCGGAGCGCCCGGAGTGACATCCGCCAGCATTCCATCGGACTGCATACCGAGGAGGAACCGCAGTTCGTTCCGCGTCCCGGCTGGGACAGTGTCCAGAGTTTTGTCGACGCGGGTGACGGTCAAGCGGCCCAGGCCATCACTGCCGTCGTGGGCCGAGACCAGCCCCACGATCCGACCAGCCACCCAGACAGCGGCCCCCGACATCCCCTCCCACGGGGACGAGAAACGAGCCCCGGTTTCGCGCTCCGGTGGGCTGACCGTTACTTCTAGTGTTCCCTCACGGCGGTTCGACAGAACCGCGCTCCAACCTATTGCATGGTGGAGGTCCCGGTAACGGGTGGCGACATCAGCCGCAGTCGGCGGATCCTGCTCTTCTCGCAATTTGAACCTCGGAAACCCGGCAGCATGAATTTCCACCACCGCTGCGGAATCCGTGAGGCACCCGTAGGGTGCGGGGCCGATCTCCGGGGCGTCCGCTGGAAGCTCGGCCAGACGCAGAATCGCCATGTCGCCGGCGCTCGTCCAGTCGACAGCGACCGCCATCCACTCGTCCGGGGAGTCGGCATCGAATCTCACGAAAGCCGACTGTGCTCCCTGCACGACATGACGGGCCGTGAGAACACATTTATTGGTCACCCGATATCCGGAGCCCCGCCGCGCCGGGGCTGAATCGCATGATTCCACGATGATCTCCGCCACTCGGTGTGCATCAATACCGTCGAGAATACGACCCGAGTAGATGTGATCCATGCGCCCTCTAACGCTCGCCAGGAACAGTAGCCCCAGTGACCATGACGCGCTGCTGCCCCGACGCAGTGATTTGCCGGGGCTCAAGTGTCAAGTGAATACGCTGGGTAGAGATCGCCGCGACTTTTCCGTCCATGTTGGCGTCCACAACCCAGAAGCGCACCTTCGCTCCAGTACTTGCTGCCTTCTCTATCGCGACGGTGAGCTCCAGCTCCACCGGTCCGAGTTCGAAGCGAAGATCCTGTCCGTCCCCTGCGGAGACGGCTTCTTTGAGTTCTTGACGCAACTGCTTGATAACATCGGAAAGCTCAACACTCTGACCGCTCACTGAGTTTTCCCTAACTAGGCCGCGGTTCGGATTTCGAATTTTACATCGAATGGGCGGCGCCTCCTGCACCGAGAGACGACCGCCCTTGACGTTCGGCCTTCCTTTGCCGAGGTGCGACGCTCAGACCTGTTGCCCACCTTGACGCGCTTGATACTCGGCCACTGCTCCGAGTACGACATCCACCGAGATTCGAACAGCGTCTTCGCCGGGAAGAACGTTGGCCAGATTGGCATGCGTACTTGCGTCGACCTTCGGCCCCTGGACCACGAACTCGCCACTTTCGGCCAGATATACGGATGGACACCCTCCGCCGCCAGAAGCTGTGTCCTTGTAGAGCATGATCAATTCCATGGCGCCTCCATTTGGGCGTGGAAACATGCGTTGCAGGCGAGGGTACGGGCGCGCTATCACGAGCGTCAAGCCCCAAATTGGGTCATCCATAATGCGTCAGAAACAGCAGTGAATGGAGAGACGCAAGTTCAATGGAGTGGCATTTTCTCCTGGATTCTGACGTATGTTCGGGCCGACTGCCTCCGGACAGGGACGTCCGCACCAAGGCCCTGGCACCGCAACCCTACAGAATAGCGTCCAGGGATCAGCAGCAGGGCTAGATCCGCAACATGCGTCTCTTGATGCCCTAAGACTGTATGGCAACTTGACAAGGTGCATGGGCATGGGTTTCCTTGATGCACCGTCAGGTGGCGACAGCCGTGCCTGCCTATCCGAATGTGGATCGAAGAGGAGACGGGTAAGAATGCAGTCAGGTGAGGTCCCTCTGCTGAGCGGCTCGGCGTTCGATGAACTTTTCACATCGTTCACCGAGTCGGCCTTCCGGCTGGAAACCCGGGAGTCCTACTATGAACAGGAGGAACTGGCGGCATTCCTCGAAGGCGGACCTGACGCAGTGCCTGAGGATTTCCTGGCGGACTGGTATGCGCTGATGAGGTCGCACGCCGAGGCCGGCCGATCGGTGCGGCGCGTGCGAGTGGTCAGCGAGCCACATTCGGATTACACGCGGTTCGGGTTGTGGCTGTCCGGGCGCAACGTTGCAGCCGGCGAGGACATTCGCTATCTGCCCCGCACGGAGGCGGAGTCGCTCAATCTGCCCAATGTGGATTACTGGATCTTCGATTCGAGCCGTTTGTACGTGGTCCACTTCAGAGACGATGACACGCTGCTCGGGGCGGAGCCCGTCACCGATCCGGCTGCGATCAAGCAAGCCATTACATGGCAAGAGATCTCATGGCCCCGGGCCGTCCCCCGCGACGTGTACGCCACAAGGCACGACACGCCGAGTGGGAGCCTGCCTGTAGGTGACCAAGCCCACGATGGATGATACGTAAGTGTCAGACGTCGCTCATGCCCGCGAGGTTCTCGGGGACACCCTTCGACAGTTGCGTCGCGACTCGGGACTGACGGGCCGGCAGTTGGCTGCCAAATGTGGGTGGCTGCCTTCCAAAGTCGCCAACATTGAATCCGGAAGGCAAACGCCCACCTCGCGTGACATCAACGTGTGGACGACTGCTGCGGGGGTGCCGAACGCGGCACCAGCGCTCAAAAAGAGACTCAACGCCATTGAGGCCTTCTACCGGGACTGGCACCGTCAGACGTCATCCGGAGTCAGCTTCACTCAAAGTCGTTGGGTGGAACGTGAGGCGCGATCGACGAGTTTGAGAGTCTTCGAGCCTCATTTCGTCCCCGGTTTGCTCCAAACACCCGACTATGCGCGAGGCCGACTGTCCGATCATGCTCGGCTTCACGATGCCCCTGACGATGTCGAACAGGCCGTCGCAACGCGTCTTCAGCGGCAAGAGCTGCTACGCGAGGAAAACAAGCGTTTCCACTTCGTCATCACGGAGCTCGCGCTGCTTTCGGGTGCCTATGCGACCGAAAACGTGATGGCAGCTCAAATCGAACACCTTCTATCCTTCTTTTCACGAACGAATATTGCCCTTGGCGTCCTCCCGATCCGCACCAGCTGGGGCGTGAACGTCGATCATGGTTTCTGGATTTTCGACGATGCCTACGTCCTTGCCGAGACCGTTACGGCGGAAATTCGCCTCACTCAACCCGAAGAATTGTCTACATACCGTCGAGTATTCCAAAGCCTAGCGGGTCGAGCTCAGTACGACGAGGCGGCTCAGGACATTCTTGACTCCGCCCTGGCCAACCTGAACGATCACAACTGAATCGCGCCGGGTAAGGTCACGGCAGCTGTTGAGGTGTGATGTCCTTGCCCTGAGCGGCTGACTGCCCGATATATCCCGTGTCGGCGCGGGTCGTCGCCTCACGCTGCGGAAGCGTCGGGTTCCACGGGCCCGAGGTGGTGCGTCGTAGCTGTACATCTGCAATCCACGGATGATCTCACCCGTCAGGTGAGGACCACCGCTTTCGTAGTTGCACTTCGCTATCGCCGCTGGTCAAAGGCTGGTTTCTGAGCATACTCAGCTGACGTGTGGATTGTGGCGAGGATGGTTCGCACCGGAACCGGACACGTCGCAGCTTCGGAAGCGGCGCTTCGATCGGCCGAGGGCACGCGGTGTCAGTAGCCATCGACAAACGTGACCGTCTCGTCGAGCGGCGCGCGGCCCGTACGGGGCTGGCTCACTGTGGCGTCCTCGAACCCGATCGACATGCCGCAGAAGCGGATGAGGTCGTCCGGGGGTGACAGGACCTCCGCGACGGTCTTGCGATACACCGACCGCGCCATCTGCGGGCAAGTGTGCAGTCCTTCGGCCCGGAGCAGGAGCATGACGGTCTGCAGATACATGGCGACGTCGGACCACTGGGGCCGGCCCATGTCACGGTCGATGTAACAGAACAAGGCAGCCGGCGCGCCGAAGCAGTCCCAGTTCGCAGAAGCGTGTGGGGCTCGTTTATTCATCGTTGCTGGTCAAGAGCTTCCGGCCCCAGCCCGCCGGTCTGGGATCATCCCGAGATGATCGCCTCGCTGCTCTACAACATGACCCGTCGACTGCTCTCGGTCCCGACCGTGCTGCTCCGTCGCGAGACTTCGAAGGACGCAGAGTTGTTGGTGCTGCGGCACGAAAACGCGATGCTGCGCCGCCAACTCCTCAGCCCCGTGCGCTACCAGCCTGCGGACCGGCTGTGGCTGGCGGCTCTGTCCTCACTCATACCCCGGCGGCGGTGGGCACAGGCCTTCCCCGTCACGCCGGGGACACTCCTGGCCTGACACCGCAAGCTCGTCGCCAAAAAATGGGACTACAACAGGCGGCGCACCACCTCAGGTCGGCCGCCGACCCGGGCCGGGGTGAAGAAGTTGGTGATGCCTCTGGCCAGGGAGAACAGCCGCTGGGGGCATCGCAGGATCCAAGGCCAACTCGCCCGGCTCGGACACCCGATCGCCGCCTCCACGGTATGGGAGATCCTCCACGCCGCGGGTATCGATCCGGCCCCACGCCGCCACGGGCCGACCTGGCGCGAGTTCCTCACCTCTCAAGCCGAGGCCATCATCGCCTGCGACTTCCTGCACCTCGACACCATCGGGCTCGAGCGCCTGTATGCGCCGGTGTTCCTCGAACACAGCAACCGCCGCCTCCACATCGCCGCCGTCACCTCCCACCCGACCGCCGCCTGGGCCGCACAGCAGGCCCCAGGAACGTGGCCTGCGACCTCGACCTCCGCCTTGAGTCGCTGCGGTTCCTCATCCGAGACCGCGACTCCAAATACACCGAGAGCTTCGACGCCGTCGTCCAGGCCGAGGACCTCGAAATCCTAAAGACGCCACCACGGGCACCAAGGGCGAACGCCCACTGCGAAAGGGTCATCGGGACCCTCCGCCGAGAGGTCCTCGACAGCGTCCTGATCCTCAACGAGGCCCATGCCCACCGCGTTCTCACCGAGTACCAGCGGCACTACAACCAGCATCGCCCGCACCGGGCCCGTAACCAGCTACCGCCGGACGCCCACGAGCAACCCGCCAGCGTGCACAGCCTCGAAGGCCGCAGACTCCTGCGCACTCGAGTCCTCGGCGGCGTCATCAACGAGTACCGATACACGTCCTGAACTGCAGCGATGACTTTTCGAGCCCCACAGGGCTGCTGGGCCGCACCCTCACATGGGATCAGCGCCATCTGCTCCAAGCCCTTCGCGAGTTCGAGTTGTACCACAACCAGCACCGGTTGCACCGAGCCCTGAATCAAGCGGCTTCGATTCACCTGCTGCCCGAACCGATCACCGATCCAGGAAAGATCAGACGTCTGGAGATCCGCCGACCGGATCGGCTCGGCGAGACCCTCCACGAATACCAACATGCAGCCCGAACAGGCCGGGTGAATGAGCGGCACCCACAGTGACGCCCCAGGTGTTTCCCGGGCTGGAACGCGACCGCCGATGAGTCAACTCGAGGGATCCGCGTGAGCGGCTCCTGCCGTCACAGAGATTACACAAAGACCCTTCCTACGCTCCCCGAGCCATCGAGGGGGCGGGCGTAGGGACGCCCGTCCCCATCAAGGAATTGGGAAGGCGCGGGCGCCTCGAAACTCCGCGCACTCCTGGTTCCAGGTTCTCCCCGAAAGGACGAGTGACGGTGTCACAAGGACGGATGTTCACGCGACGAGGCTTCTTGGCGGTCGTAGGTGGCGCGGCTGCCGTCGCTGCCACTGGCTGCGGCACATCCGGGGCACGGCACTCCGTATCTGGTGCAGCTCCGGCCGCCTCTGGCCAGACGAGCTCCAACAGCGTGCGTGACGTGGCCTATTGCATGGTACTGAGGGAAGGGCAGTGGATCGGTCCACGCAACCAGGATGGCAGCCTCGACCGAACCATCGTCGACGAAATCCTTGAGAAAAGGAGCGGGAGCGCCCAACCCTTATTCCTCCGCGTGACCGAAGCCGGTTCCGCGATCGGCAAGGATGTCCCGCACGCAAGTAGCAACGAGTACCGCGTCATGCGTGAACTCATTGCCGTCGGCGTCAAGCTGGGTGTGGCAGTCAACGTTCTCCACGGAGCGCATCCGTCGCACGGCTGCGTCGTCGGGACCGACGATCGACACAAGCGCGACGGCTGCCTGCGCACGGTCGACGACATCTTGGCACAGGCAAAGAAGATCAAGGAAAATGGAGGGGATTTCTACGACTGGATCTTCTTGGATTTTGCGTGGGCCCGTACCCCAGCCGGCAGTTACGGACTCAATGACCTTCAGCGGGTAGTGGACGGGCTCCTTGACCTGGGGTGGGCTCGCATCATGATCAACGCCACCGGGTTCGGAACAAAACGATTCGCCGACATTCCGAAGCGCACATGGGGTATCGCCAGACATTTCGAACTCCTTGCGGACAGTAAATGGCAAGAGAACGTCGGCAAAGCGGTCAAGGGCCATGGCGATGCGCTGCTCCCCGCAGACCTGCAGTTCGTCGACTTCGTCAGGAGTCAACGTCCGGAGAGCTGCGCGGTGCTGAAGCTCGAGATCCACAATGAAGTTGATGAATTCCTGCAGCTCAGCTCCACGGACCAGAACAGACTGCTGCAACTCTGGGCGGCCGGCGGGGCGAGTCGCGGATACAGGATGATCTACCCGCTGTTCGTCGGCGTCGACCATCCTGCCAACGTTCAGAAGGGTCAATACGATAGCCGGGTGGCGGGAACATTCTGGCCACAGCGAGAACTCATGTACCGCTACTCTTGAATCGGGAACATCGCACAGCTTGTCCATGCAGCCCAAGCGGGGCAGCAAGGTCCGCTCTACGAAGCCCTCTGGATCGCGATCAGGTAGCGGGTGCCGATAGAGCATCCGCCGAGGTCCAGGTCTTGATGGGCCCTCTCTGGTGCGGCTCCCGGCCGCCCCAGCTCCAAGCGGGAGGAGCTCAAGCGGCTGCGGAAGGTGGCCGCGGAGCAGGCCAAGACGATCGAGGTGCCGCGAAAGGCCGGGGTCTTCTTCCGGCGCTGCCTGTGCACACACAAGGTCTTCGGCTACCTCACCCCGGCCGAGACGCGACAGCGCCACCGACACGCCCTTGCGGCATGAAGATCACGTGAAGAGGGTGCCCAGGCGGGCGCAGCGCTCGGTGAGGAGCCCAGCGATGGCCAGGGCGCGCCGGGCGGTCCAGCGGTCGGCCGGCCCGGAGACGGCGACCGAGGCTGCCACGTGCCCCGATGTGGTCAAGATGGGCACGGCAATGCCCAGAAGACCCGGATGGTTGGCCCCCTGCGAGAGGGCGTAGCCGTCGGCACGCACGGCCACGAGCGACCGCTCGACCTCGTGGGGGCACGCCGCATCGCCTGCGCGCTGAACGATCGCGGTGATCTCTTCGGCAGGCAGGAACGCGAGAATGGCCTGGCCGCTGGCGCCGCGATGCAAGGGGGTGGCCGACCCGACTCGGGCGGCCCGGCGCAGTTCGTAGTCGCTTTCGGCGCCGAGAACGAGAACGGCCTCATCGCCCGCACGCAGGTGCAGGGTGGCTGTCTCGCCGGACAGGTCGGCCAGGGCCCGCAATATCGGACGGGCTCCGGCGAACACGTCGGCCCGCGGCATCACTTCGGCGGCCAGTCCCATCAGCCGGGATCCGATCCGGTAGCCACCCGAGTCAACCCTGGTCACGTACGACTCTTCCTGCAGGACACGCAGCAGCCGGTATGCAGTGGACTTGCTCAGCTCAGCCGTGTCGGCCAGGTCCTGCAGGGCGACCGGTGAGCCTGCGGCGGCCACCGCTTCCATCAGACGCAGTGCGCGTCTGGCCGTGTCTCCGCCTTCGGTCCGCTTCGCTGTCATGCCGCCCTGTCATGGTGTTCTAGAAGCCGAGTCATCAGATTCAGTATTTAAAACTAATGGCCCTTGCGCGGCACGGGCAAGAGCCCGTCACGCGCCGATCTCCTTGCGCCAGAGTCCTTGACGCCGATCTATGCGCCTGTCACCCTCTGCCTCCCCGCATGAAGCCCAAGTTACAAATAGTGGAACTGGATGGCGCAATGGCCGACATTCGCGGCGTAACGCGCGCCGTGCGTAACACGCCGGACGCATCCCAACTACAGGAGGCGGTCGCGTCCCGTCTCGACGCGCTCCCGGTGGGCCGCTGGCACCGCGGCGTACTCCTTGCCGTCGGACTCGGCTCGTTCTTCAACTTCTTCGAGGTCGCCCTCAGCAGCCTGCTGGTGCCGCTGCTGCCTGACGGGTGGGCAGCAGGCACGACCGACAAGTCCTTGCTGATCGGTGCGACCTTCGCGGGCGAACTCCTTGGAGCCCTGCTTCTATCCGGGCTCGCCGACCGCTTCGGGCGGCGACGCATGTTCCAGATCAACCTCGTCGCGTACGCGGCGCTGTCCGTCGGTGCCGCTTTTGCCCCCGACACGGCCACGCTCGTTGCCCTGCGCGTCCTGCTGGGAATCGGTCTGGGTGCCGAACTCGCGTTGGTGGACACGTACTTGACGGAGCTCATGCCGACGGCGCTGCGCGGGCGGATGATGGCCACCGCCTACGGCCTGGGCATGCTCGCCGTGCCAGTGGCGGGCCTGTTGGCCGCCAGGTTGCCGCGCAGCCTGGGCGGGATGGCGAGTTGGCGTTGGCTCATGATCTTCGCCGCGTGCGGTGCCGTCGTCGTGTGGCTAGTGCGCCGCCGCCTGCCGGAATCCCCGCGCTGGCTGGCCACCCACCGGCCCGGTGAAGCACTCGCTGCCGTGGCCCGGATCGAAGCGAGCGCCGGACAGCCAGCGTCGGCCGCAGGCGTCGCGTACCCCGGCCGTGCGACGGCCCCCCGCCCGGTGGCCGCACCCGCGAGGCGGGAGAGGAACGTCGAAAAATCTCGATTGTGGGGGCCAGAGCTGCGACGGCGCACGTTGCTGGTGTGCGCGATGGAGACGCTCGGCCCGATCGGCTTCTACGGCTTTTCGTCCATCGCCCCCATCGTGCTGCTGCACAAGGGCTTCACCGTGGTCGAGTCCCTGACGTACTCGGCGCTCACCGCGCTCGGCTACCCGCTGGGCTGCCTCCTGCTGATGCAGGTGGCCGAACGGATTCAACGCAGGACCCTCGTGATTGTCTCCTCACTGCTGGTCGCCGTGGCTGGCACGGTCTTCGGCCTGGGCAGCAGCGTGTGGGTCATCGTGCCCTCCGGCCTGTTGACCACACTGACCAGCGTCATCAACGCCACCGTCTCGCGCGCCTACGCAGCCGAGCTGTTCCCCACCGTCGTCCGCAACACGGCCCTGGGTCGCACCTACGCGCTTTCCCGGCTGGTGGCGGCCGTCCTGCCGTTCTGCACCCTGTCGATCCTCGACGCCCTGGGCGCAGGCCCCCTGTACCTGATATGCGCCGGACTGGTCACCGGGATGAGCCTGGCGGTCGCCGTTCTTGGTCCCAAGACCAACGCCGTCCGGCTTGAGGGTATTTGACCCTACCCCACGCCCCCAGCTACAGGAGCCCTGGCCCGGCACACCCACCGGATCAGAAAGGCAATCCCATGAAAGGCATCCTGCCTACCTCCCGCATCCCTGTCGGCCACGCCGACCGCGCCTACGTCACCGGCGAGGCGCCCTTCTTCGCCGGCCGCGCGGAACCGCAGCGGTTCGGCATCTCCCTCGACCCCGCCGCCATGCCGCGGTCGCCATCCAATTGGCCATCGGGGAAGAGGACTCGGGCGGCGAGGCACCGGCGAGCGTGGAGCAGGACAGCGCGGGAGCCCGACCGCCAGCGGCACATCCGTGCCCTCCAAAACGCCCTGCGGGCGCTCGGAACCCGGCGCCGGTTGGACATCGTGCCTGGAGCCGGGCACGAGCCGCTACCAATACTTCCTGTCCCCGCCCGTTTCCTTCGGGCCGCATCACTCGGCGGAACCGAGCAGCCGATGAAAGTCGGAGCGGCCGCCCGTGCGGTGGTTGGCCAGCAACTGCAGCGCGAGAGGGGTCTCACCGTTCTCCAAGGCGGTGACGATGCCCTCGTGCTCGGCGAGGATCGCCTCGGCACGCGCGAAGTCGCCGCCGGCCGCGGCGCGGCGGTAGGACAGGGCGCGGTGCGGTTCCAGCGCCTCCCACAGGTGCTGGATGAAGCGCAGCAGCCAGTCGTTGTCGCATCGGTCGAGCAGAGCGAAGTGGAAACGCCGGTTGCCGGCGATCACGCCCTGCACATCGACCGCTTCGACGGCGGCGCGCTGACCGTCCAGTGCAGCGCGCATCACGGCGATGTCCTCGGGCCGCATCCGGGCCGCCGCGTTCGCCTCGGCCTCGCCCTCCAGGAGCTCCCTTATCCGGAAAATGCCGTCCACGCTGTGCGGGGTGAGCTCGGTGACGGTGTAGCCGCGCTGCGGGACGTAGGTGACGATCCCTTCCCCGGCCAGTGTCTTGAGGGCCTCACGGACGGGGATGACGCTCAGCCCCAGCTCCTCGGCGGCCGCGCCCTGGCGGATCTGGGCGCCGGGGGCCAGGTCACCGCGGACGATCGCGTCCCGCAGTTCCGCCAGGGCCACGGCCTCGGCGGTGCGAGGGAGAGAGGTTCGCTTCAGTGCCATGCCGCCATGTTACCGAGGCACTCGATAATATAGATGTTATAAATTATATTATGCGGCTCTCGCTGGAGACCTGGACCGCTACTTCCGCCCGCTTCGGGCCGTACACCTTTGGAGGTGAGCGCGGTGTCCGCACCGACGCCAACGACCACCCGCCGACCCACCGACCCCGAGGGACCCACCGGGCAGCTTGCCACCTGGCTGACCACCACGACGCTGGAGCAGATCCCCACCTCGGTGCGGGAACGGGCGGCGCATCTGGTGCTCGACGGCCTGGCCTGCGCCCTTGTCGGAGCGCAGCTGCCCTGGTCGCGTACGGCCGTCCAAGCCGTCCTGGACCTGGAGGGCACGGGGGACGTCCCGTTGATCGGCTGGGGTCGCACCACCAGCGGTCCGGCGGCCGCAGTGCTGAACGGCACGTTCATCCAGGGCTTCGAGCTGGACGACTACTACCCGGCCGCCCCACTGCACAGCACCTCGCTGGTGCTGCCCGCTCTGCTCTCCACCGCCTCCCAGGCGCCCTCGGTCCGCGGGGCGGAGTTCCTGCGGGCGACAGTCCTGGGCTTCGAGACCGGCACCCGAGTCGGCCTGGCGCTGGGCGGCGCCGAGATGCTTTCGCGCGGCTGGCACTCCGGCTCGGTCTTCGGTACGCACGCGGCGGCCGCCGCCTCGGGGGTCCTTCGTGGCCTGGACGCCGCCGCCTTCGAGGACGCGCTGGGCCTGGCGGGTACGCAGTCGGCCGGCCTGATGGCCGCGCAGTACGAGGCGATGTCCAAGCGGATGCACCACGGGCTGGCCTCCCGCAACGGCTTCTACGCCGCGGGCCTCGCTCAGGCCGGGTACACGGGCATCAAGCGGGTCTTCGAGCGTCCTTACGGCGGGTTTCTGTCCACCTTCGGTGAGGGGCACAACCCCGACGCCACCCAGATCACCAAGGGCCTGGGCGATACGTGGAACACCGAGAAGATCACCGTGAAGATCCACGCAGCGATGGGCGGACTACACCCAGCCATCGACGCCGCTCTCGCCCTGACCGCGAAGCGCAAGCCGGCCGTCGGTGACATCGAGGCCATCCACATCGAGGTCCCGGACGCGATCTACCACCACGGCTGGTGGACCCCGGAGCGGCCGTTGACCACCATCGGCGCCCAGATGAACATCGCTTATGCCACCGCGGTCGCCCTCCTGGACGGCCATGTGCGGCCCGAACAGTTCATGCCTGTCCGGATCGATGCCGACGACGTCTGGCAACTGATCGGCCGCACCGAGGTGACGCAGGTCGACGAGCAACAGGACCCGAGCTGGGAGCGGCCCGGCTACAACACCCGCATCACCGTGACCCTGCGCGGGGGTGAGGTCTTCACCCACGCTCTGAACCAGCCGCACGGCGGGCCCGACGACCCGCTCACCAACGCCGAGATCCGCGAGAAGTACCGGGCGCTGACGGCCCGGGTCATCGATGCCGACCGGGCTGCGGAGATCGAGCTGATTGTCCTGGGCCTCGAAGGCCAGCCTGATCTCGATCGCCTGGTGAACCTCCTCGCCGCGCCTGTACGCGGCGTCCTCGACTGAACACCTCGAACTGGGAGGAAATAACACATGTCCCCAGCCCAACAGGGCAGTTCCAGCCCCACCACGTCCAGCACACCGGGTGGCCGACTGCGGTCACTGCTCGCCCAGAAGCGCCTGGTCACTGCCCCGGGGGTGTTCGACGGCCTCTCCGCCCAACTCGTGGCACGCACCGGCTTCAGTGCCGCCTACCTGAGTGGCGCAGGTGTGTCTGTCGCCGGGTTCGGCCTGCCCGACATCGGGTTGCTCACCCAGACCGAGATGACCGACCGGGCCCGGATCGTGGCCACCGCACTGGACGGCATCCCGCTGATCGCGGACGCCGACACGGGCTACGGCGCCCCGATGAACGTGACGCGTACCGTGCGCGAATACGAGAGAGCCGGGGTCGCCGCGCTCCACCTGGAGGATCAGGCATTCCCCAAGAAGTGCGGCCACCTGCCGGACAAGGAACTCATCAGTGCCAGTGAGTTCACCGACAAACTCGATGCCGCGCTCCAGGCCCGCACCGACGACGACCTCGTGATCATCGCCAGGACCGATGCCCGCGGACCGCTGGGAATCGACGAGGCCATCGATCGCGCGGGCCGGTACGCCGCCACGGGCGCCGACCTCATCTTCGTTGAGGCACCGCAGAGCACAGAGGAGATCGAGAAGATCGCCGCCTCGGTCGACGCCCCGCTCCTGATCAACATGGTGCAGGGCGGCCTCACCCCCGGCACCGCACCGGACAAGCTCGCCGACCTCGGCTTCCGGATCGCCATCCACCCGGGCGCCCTGCTCGCCCCCTACGTCCTGCACGGCCTCGAAGCCCTGCAGCGACTGGGCGGCATCACGCCGGAGGCCACACCCGGCCCGCAGGGCCTGTTCGAACTCGTCGGCCTGCGCGAGTGGTCCGCGATCGGCGAGCGCTACCGCAACAACGCGAAGGACGGTGCCTGATGGGCATGACCATGTTGGAGAAGATCCTCGCCCGCAAGGCCGGCGTGGATCGCGTGAGCGCAGGTGACACGGTGGTCTGCGACGTCGACATGACCGTCATGATCGACCTGCAGTTCGCCACCGGCTGGGTCCAGCCGCTGAAGATCAATGACCCTGACAAGGTCGCGGTCATCATGGACCACGCCGTCCCCGCCCCCAACGTCCACGACGCGATAGGCGGTACTCACGCCCGTTCCTTCGCCCGTGACTTCAACATCGAGAAGTTCTACGACGTGGGCCGGCACGGCATCTGCCACCAGGTCATCGCGGAGAACGGGCTGGCCCGTCCCGGCGAGATCCTGGCCTGCACCGACTCCCACACCTGCGCGGGCGGCGCCTACAACACCGCCGCGAGAGGGCTGGGTCCAGCAGAGGTGTACTCGATTCTGTGCACCGGCAAGACGTGGTTCCAGGTCGCGCCGACCATCCGCTACGAGTTCACCGGCACCAAGCCGGCAGCCGTCTCCGGCAAGGACATCTTCTTGTACATCGCCGGAACCTACGGTGACGCGACCAATCACAACCTGGAGTACGGCGGGCCCGGCCTGGCGTCGATTCCCTTGAACGACCGGCGCACCATCGCCACCCAGGGCGCTGAGATCTCCGCCGACTTCTCCACCTTCCCCATCGACGTCCTGGCCCGCGACTTCCTCGCCGAGCACGGCGCCGCCCCGGACACGTACGTGGCGGCCGATCCGGACCCGGACGCCACGTACGCCGCCGTGCGCACCGTGGACCTCTCGTCGCTGGAGCCTTACGTCGCCCGGCCGGGCACGGTCAGCCTCAACTCGCTGCCGATCTCAGAGATCGAGCACCGTCCGGTCAACCAGTGCTTCATCGGCTCCTGCGCCAACGGGCAGCTTGAGGATCTCCGGATCGCGGCCGAGATCGTACGCGGCCACAAGGTCGCCCCGGGCGTCCGACTGCTGATCACTCCAGCCTCCCAGCAGGTCTACAAGGACGCGATGCGCGCCGGGTATTTGCAGGACCTCGCGGACGCCGGTGCGGTGATCACCAACTCCACTTGTGGGGCCTGCTTCGGCTACCACATGGGCCTGCTCGCCCCCGGCGAGGTCTGCCTGACCTCTTCCACCCGCAACTTCACCGGCCGCATGGGCAGCCCCGAAGCGGAGATCTATATGGCCTCGCCGGCCACGGTCGCCGCCTCCGCGCTGACCGGCCACGTCACCGACCCGCGAGGGGACCTTCGCTGATGAACACGCTCATCACCGGAAAGGTCTGGGTGGTCGGCGACTCTGTCACCACCGACGCCATGTACCCGGCCTTCGCCATGAAACTGCCCGTCCCCGAAGCCGCGCGGCACGTCTTCTACGAGCTGCGCCCCGGCTGGACCGAGCAGGTCGAGACCGGCGACGTCGTCGTCGCGGGCCGCAACTTCGGCCTCGGCTCCTCCCGTCCGGTGGCCGCGCTGTTTCGCGAGTTGGGCGTCGCGGCCCTGGTGGCGGAGGAGTTCAACTCCCTTTTCCTGCGTAACTGCATCAACCATGGCCTGCCCGCGCTCACCGTCCCGGGCGTCACCGGAGCGTTCGCCGACGGTGACACCGCCCGGCTCGACTTCGCCGAGGGCTGGGTCGAAAACACCGCGACCGGCGCCCGTGTGGACGGGGGCGCACTGCCGGCGCTGGTCCTGGACATCCTCGCCGCGGGCGGCATCCTGCCCAAACTCGTCCGCGAAGGCTACGTTCCCCTCCCGGCTGGATCGGACCGCTGAGGATCGGTGGGAGCGGCAGCGGACGGTGCCGCTCCCACCACCTCACCCGAAGTGACCATCGCGCCGGTCGACATGAAGGGCGTTCCTGCCGCCGCCGACCAGTTACCCAAGCGCGCCGAGACGGGACAGCGCCGCATGGGCGCCGCCCGCACTCTCCGTCAAGTCGGTGACGTGGAAGGGCACCCGCTGGGACGAGGCGCACCGACAGCAGGGCAACGCATCCCGGCCGGCCCATGGACGGGCCTGTCGCCTCCCGCGAAACCGAAGAACACGCAAGCGCGGCTCGCGTCGCGTACGCCCACCACTCCCCCCCTTCTCCCTCCACGATCCAAGGAATGTTCATGCACAGCCAGCTCGCCCCCGGCGTCACCGTGATCGCAACGACCAAACGCGACAACGCCTTCCTCATCGACGGTGACGACGGCTTCACCCTCGTCGACGTCGGCTGGGCCAAGGCCCCGGCTGTCCTCCTGAGCGCGGTGGCGGAACTGGGCCGCAAGCCGGCTGACATCCGCCGCGTCGTCATCACCCATGCCCATCCCGACCACGTTCAGGGCGCGGCCGAGCTGCGCCGCCGAACCGGCGCGCAGGTACTCATCCATGACGCGGACCGGTCCTGGCTGGAAGCCGGTCGTGTCCCGGCCGAGGGCCGCTCCGGCGCCGTAGGCCGGTTCATCGACCGGCTTCCAATGCTGCACTGGACGCCTGTCACCGCCGACGGCACCGTGGCCGACGGTGACCTGGTCGAGGCAAGTAACGGGCTGCGGGTCATCCACACCCCGGGACACTCGCCCGGCCACATCGTGCTGCTTCACGAACCCAGCCGCACCGTGCTCACGGGCGATGCGGCCTTCAATCGCGGCAGGCTCGCCATCGGCCCCGCCGCCCTGGCGACCGATCCTCAACTGAGGCCCGGCAGCCTCGCTCGTATCCCGCAGGACCTGCGTGCCGTCGGCTTCGCCCATGGCACTCCACTCACGGGCAGTGAAACAGACACGTTCCAGGAGTTCCTGAGAGGGCTGCCGGTCGGCATCTGACAGCACCGGCGGCCTCGCCCCCCGGGTGCGGGGCGGCCGCCGTCCTGGTTCTGCGTCGCGTTGATCCAACGACACTGCAGCGGAACGCCGGCTTTCCCTGCTATCTGACGTTTGATCAGCTTCAAGTCGGTGACCCCGCCCTCGATCACGCCTGAGCCGTAGGGCATCGTCACGCCACCTCGCGCGGCGTCGAGATCGTCGAGTAGCCCGGCGGCGTAGCCGGCCATTGGCGCAATGCCGTCGGTTTTGACTTTCGTGATCCATCGGTCGAGCCGGTCGGCCCGTCGCGTGGCGAAAACGTCGGCGAAGGAGCAGTGCGTTCGTGGACGGTGGCCAGTTCCGGGCAGCGGGCCGGCAGTTGCTTCAGTACGGTGGGGCCTGTCCTCGCCCAGGGTCTCGGGCCGGGACATCAGCCATCGTCATCCTTGCCGGGGAAAGCGCCGCTTGGTGGCCGTCGACTGGTTGCGGCCGTCTCCGCTGGTGCCGGGAGTCTCGCCGGCGCGCCGTGAGGGGTCCGAGTCTTTCATCGTGGCGCCTTTCTGGTGAACGAGGTCCGATCCGCCCCACCGGTGGTGATGAGCCCGTCACCGGCGACCTGGACTCGCAGACAGCACCGCTGAGGACTGGCAGCAGCCAAGGCGGTCGGCTCGTTGACCGGGCGGCCACAGGGCGCACGCGCAACGTGCCCGTTGACCCCGGGGCACGCGCCGCGCTAGCGGCGCGAGAAAAAGTCACGGATCAGGCGGCCGCACTCGGCGGGCTCGTCGAGCCACGGCAGATGGCCCCCGCCGACCAGGGCATGGAACTCGGCGTCGGGCATGGCCTCACAGATGCGAAGGCCCGTCTCGACACTGCCCCACGGATCGTTCGTTCCCCACAGGAACAGGGTCGGGTGCCGGACTCCGGCGAGTTGCATGGGCCCTATCCGGATGCCCGGGCGTGATCCGCGCGGACGATTGATGCTGCGCATGAGCGTGAGACTGGAGATCTTGTAGTGGGGCAGATCCTGGAAGCGGACGTAGCAGTCGGCCATCGCTTCGGGGAGGGAGGCCACCGTTTCCGGGGAATGTCCCATGAAGGACAGCCCGTTGAGGGCTCGGCTGGTGCTGCGCGGTCTTGCCGCCTCGAACAGCAGGGTGTTGAGCACGGGTACGGTCAGCAGTCGCAGGGCGAGGGGAGGGGTGGTGCCCATCAGGTTTCCGGGGACGCCCAACAGGACCAGGGCGGAAACTCGTTCCGGTCGGTCCATCGCAAACCAGAGGCTCCCGTGGCCGCCGATGGAGTGAGCAATGACCGGGACGCGATCGAGCTGGAAGTCGTCGAGCACGCTGGTGAGCGTTTGCACGGCGAATTCGCGGAAGTCGACGCGGCGGTAGTCCATACCGTCACTCAGTCCCCCGCCCGGTCTGTTGATCAGAATGACCCGGTGTTCGGGAAGTTCGGCCACCAGGGGGGCGAGGGGGAAGCCGTCGCCGGTGTTACCGGGCACGACGACAACCGGCCGGCCGGAGCCGAACACGGTCACCCGGACCCGGAGGCCCGAATCGGGGAGCCGGACCTGGTGTGTTTCGGCTTTGAGGCCGTAGAAGTCGAACAGTCGTCGCTCCGCGTCGAGTGCCGCGGCGGCCCGCGGGTCGTCCGGGTCGATCGTGAGCACTGCGCTCCTGGTTGTTGTCATCGTTCCTCCATGTCCGACCGGGTGCGACCTGCTGCGCACACCACTTTGTCCGGGCGCACCAGCACGGTGCGCGCCCGGTGGTGGGTCAGCCGCCGCCCGACGGACGCGTCGTTTTTGGCGACGGCGGTACGGAAGCCTTCCTCGTCGCCGATGGACCACTGTGAGCCGAGCCAGGTGTGCATCCGTCGCAGCGTTGGGCCGGCGATTCCCGGCGGATGCCAGGCCCGACGGCGGGGTTGGTCTCGGAGGAGAACAGTGGCGGGTCATCAAGGACGGCGGCGCGGATCCGTCCGGGCGGGGCGAAGGCGGCCAGCCAGGTGGCGAGCACTCCGCCTGACGACGGCCCGCTGACGACGGCGGGTCGGCCGACGACGCGGTCGAGGAAGCGGACGAGGTCGTTGCCGAAGTTGTCGAGGCTGTAGCGGCCAGGCGTCCGGGTGGAGCGTCCCTGCCCACGCAGGTCGACGCGTACACCTGGTAAGTCTCGGCGAGCCGGTGCATCGAAGGCGTGTGCGTCGAAGACGTCAGGGTGGTCGCTGTCTTCGAGGTAGTGCACCGTAGGAGTCTTTCGGTGGTCAGTGGCTGTCGAGGTCGTCGGCGAAAGTGACGGTGCCGGTGAAATGCGAGCCGATGACTGTCCCGGCCTTGACGATGTTGTCCTCGGTGAGCGGGTTGTGCGTCAGCACGACGGCGCCGACGCCAGCACGCCGGGCGAGCAGGCCCACCTCGTCGGCGGACAGGTGTTCCTTCTCGAAGTGCTGCCTGACGAACGCTTGGGCGGTCGGTGGCAGGGTGGGCAGGAACTTGTGCTGGCTCAGTACCTGCTCGACGTCGGTGATCTCGCTGACGAGCAGGTCGGCACCCTGGGCCAGACGCTCGACGTTCTCGCTGGGACCTGTGTCCCCGGTGTACACGATGGACCGGTCGGTCATGTCGAACCGGTAGGACAAGGATTGGAAGCGTTCCGCTTCCTCGGATCCAGCCTCGAATCCGTAGTGGCTGTTGGTCGCCGCCGTGACGGTGACGGGCCCGACCGTGAACCGGGCGCCGTCGGTGACCTCGACGACGTCGAGTGCGCCCATCGGCGGCCCGTACTTGGCCCTGCCGGGCATCAGCTCGTCGAGATAGCCGATTGCCGACTGGATTCCCCGCACCGCGTCAGTTGTCCCCCGCGGGCCGTAGATGACCAGGTTGCCTCGGGCACTGACCTGGCGGCGCCGGGCGAGGAGCCCGTACAAGCCCGCCGTGTGGTCGGAGTGCAAGTGGCTGATGATCACTGTGCCCACCTCGAGCGGTGACACGCCGGCCTTGCCGAGCTGGTCGGTCGCACCGTCTCCACAGTCGACGAGGATCTTGTGCTCCTGATCGTGGAGCAGGTTGGCGGGCTGCTCACGCACGGCGCCCGGGAGCGGGCCGCTCATCGTGCCCAGCGTGGTCCAGAGCAGGTCGTGGTCGGCGGTCATGATCACTCCGTCGTGGGTTGGGACAGTCGGGGGAACAACGCCGCGCCCGGTGTTCCGGGAGCGGTGCCCAAATGCGCGGCGCGAAGCGAGGGCGTCTGCCGGAGTTCGGCGGCCAGGTGTTTGACCGCAAGGGCAGGGGTGAAGGGGAAGTCGCTGCCGTACAGCAGGCGGTCCGGCCCGGCTACGGCCAAGAGCGCGTCGAGTGCCACCGGTACCGGCATCCCGGCAAGGTCGTAGTACAGGCTGCCGAGGACGGCGGGCAGGTCTACCGGGGCGCCGGTGATCGGGGACATGGCGGCGACTCGGTGAGCGAGGGCGGGCAGGACCGCGCCCGCGTGCGGGACGATCCACCGGATGCGCGGGTAGCGGGTGAGCGTGCCGCTGAGAGCGAGTTCGACGACGCAGCGCGTGGTGTCGAAGGCAAACTCGATCATCGGCCGCGGGCGTCCTAGCGCGGTGCGTTCCCAGCCTGGTGGTGAAGTCGGATGCAGCGTGATCACCGATCCGCGGGCGTCGAGTTCGGCAAGCACGGGGGCGAGGGCAGGATCGGCGAGGTAGCGGCCGTGGTAGTTGGTCAGCAGCGCGATCGCGTCGGCCCCGAGTTCGTCGTAGCTACGGGACAGTTCGGCGAGCGCTCCGTCCAGATCGGGCAGGGGCAGGACGGCTGAGAGGCCGAATCTGGCGGGCGCGCGCGCCACTGTCTGGGCGCCACTGTCGTTGACGTGCTGGGACAGGGCCCTGGCCGCCGGGTTCGGTGCTACGGACTCGTCGCCGAAGTGCACTCCTGGCGAGGAGATCGACAGTACGGCTGCGGAGACACCGTTTTGGGCCATGACCTCCAGTGCGGCATCGCAGCTCCACTCGGGCAGAGCGGGCATGCCGTCGACGCGGCCGTGTCCTGCCGCTCGGCAAGCCTCGGCGTAGCGGCCGGTGATGTAGTGGGCGTGGACGTCCAGCCAGCCGTTCATCGGGTTCCTCGTGCTTGCGTGCCGGGGGTTGCCTGCTGTCGTGCGGGGGTGAGCAGACGGTGGTGGAGGGCGGGGCCGCCGAGCGCGAGCGCAAGTGCCAGCCACACCGCCATATACACGTCCAGACAAGGGATGCGGCCATCGGCTATCAGGGACACCGCCACCGCGGTCAAGGCGAGCGTTCCCTTGAACGCCAGCAGCCGGACGAGGGAGATCTCGTTCGCTGTTTTCCGGCCGCGGCGCCGGGCGATCACCGTGCGCAGCCCGCCCAGCGTGGGCGGGACGACCATCATGAGCACCAGGAGGCGCAAGCCGTGCTCCCAGGCAGAGTCTCCGGCGTGCCAGAGCCACAGTCCGCCCACGATCAGCCCGAAGACGGAGTAGCGCACGCGCGTGGCCGTGTCCACCGCAGGACGAGCGCGATGGTCCTTCATGAGGGGTCACCTCTTCGAGTACTGTGAGCCAATCTGCACAAGCGGTACGAGGCCGGTACCGGCGTGCTGCGAGAAGAGACGAGGCGTCGATCGGTCTGGCAGCTGACTGAGGCAGGCGAACCCTTGTGGGCCGAGTACGTTCGCATGTCCTGCGAGTTGCATGTCCCCATGCACAGCGCGTCCCCTAAAGTCGCATCGCGACGGTGAGCCCGCCGGGGTCGACGGTCGCAGACGTGGGCGTCCCCTTCTGCCCGCCGTCGCAGGAAAGGGACGCTTCCGCTGAGGCCCCGGCGGCCAGGCCGCTGGCGCCGCCGCCGGCCGGCTTGCCGAGCACGGCGGCCGGGAGTGGGCGGCCCGCAAGGGTTCCGCCGCTGGGCGCCAACGTCAACCGTCCGTTCGCGACGGCCGGGGTCAGGGTGACCGTGGCGGGAAGTGTCGTAGGACCGACCAGGACGTTCGCGCTCATCTCGATGGCGCCGTCGATCAGCGTGACCGACGCGTCGGAGAGCGCAGTGCTCGCGAGCCGCTTGGTCACGATGTGCCGGATCTGGCTGGGCCCGATGTGGACGTCAACGCGCAGACCGCCGGTGAGTATCTGCCAGGCGACGGGGGCGGCGGACAGGGACGTGTGGGCCGTCGTGCCGGCACAGTCGAGGTTGACGTCGCGTGAGATGACCACACGGGGCGCGATCTCCACGGCGGCCCCTACGGCGGCCCCAATCGTCAGCCAGGCGATCCACCGCCGGCGGCCTCCTCGGCGCAGGCATACCGTGACACCGGTGACCAAGGCGAGCACCGCGAGGACGACCCCGGCGCCGAGGAGCACCGTGATCCCGGCCCTCACGACGGACGTCCCTTCGCGTACACCCTGCTCGTTCTCTCACGCCCGGACTCCTGCCCGGCGTCGGGACGGAGCAGGATGCGGGCTGGCGATCGGGGCGGCCGCCCCGCGCGCCGGCCGAGGACAAGGACCCGCCGACCGGCCGTGATGGCCTTCGCGAGACCGGTTCCCGGGTCCCGGGTGGCGATCACCGAACAGCGGCGCCGATGGGTGCCAGTACCGGGTCGGTGCAGATGAAGCTTTGTCACGTGGGTCCTCTCGGGGGCGCGTATGCCTGTATCCCAACGTGGCTTCGTGACGGTCGACCTACCCAGTACCTGACGGTTCGCTGACGGTTTCGGCGAGCGGGATACGGACGGTGAATGTGGACCCACCGTCCGGCGTGGGCGAAGCGCTGACCGTTCCCTCGTGGGCCTCCACCAGGGCTCGGACGATGGCGAGTCCGAGTCCCGAGCCGGGTTGTTCGCGGGTCGAGTGCACGCGGTAGAAGCGGTCGAAGATGCGGGCGAGGTCCTTTGCTGGGATTCCGGGGCCGTGGTCGACGATTCCGATCACCGCGTTCAGGTCGTGGGCCGAGGCAACGACTTCGATGGGCGTGTGGGGTGGGGTGTACTGAACGGCGTTGCCGAGCAGATTGCGGACGACCTGCTCCAGTCGGCGCGGGTCGGCGCGGACGGTCGGGTCCCCTGTCACCTGCAGGGTGATCGCTCGGTCGGGTGCGATGACGCGGACGTCGTCGACGAGGCCGTTGAGCAGTGGCGCGAGCCGGGTGTTGGTTCGGTCGAGCGGCCGTCCCTGGTCCATGCGTGCCAGCAGGTCGAGGTCCTCGACGAGTAGCCGCATGCGGCCTACTGCGGATTCCATGCGTGCGACGGCATGGTCGAGGTCGGCGCGGCTGCGTAGGACGCCCTGCGCGTAGAGGTCGAGCCAGCCGCTCAACGTGGTGACCGGAGTGCGCAGTTCGTGGGAGGCATCGAGCATGAACAGACGCACGGCCGCCTCGGCCCGATCACGAGCGTCGAAGGCGCTCTCCAGCGCCTCACCGAGCCGCTGGACCTCGGCACCGGACCGGTCCGCCTCGGCGCGGAAATCCGCTCTGCCCCCGCCCGCCGCGACCGCGTCGGCTGCGTCCGCCATGCGCTCCAGCGGCCGGATTCCTCTGCGCAGCGTCCACACCGAGAGCCCGCCGAGCACCACCATGGACACCACGGCAAAGGCGGTGCTAGAGGTCGCCACGGTCCGCCACACTGCCGCGTCCTGGCTGCGATTCATCGCCAGCACCAGCTGTGCGACGTGGACGGTGGTACCACCTCGGTCGACCTCGAGCCCCGGTGACAGGCTCCGGATGACGTCGTACGGTCCCCCGCCGCTCTCAGTTCTGGCGACGTGGCCGGTGGGCTGGGCGAGCGCGGTGCGGACCAGGGGCTGGAAGTCGGTCGCGGTGCCGGACGCACGCTGGTCGATGGTGAAGACGACGTGGTCGCGGGCGTCGAGCCCGGCGAGCACGAGCGGGGAGGACCGCAGCATGTTCGACATCTGCTGCTCGGTGACTGCCACGTGGGACTGGCCCCTCAGCAGCCCTTCGAGCGACGTGCTCAGCCTTTCCAAGACACCGTCAGCGCGCTGGTTGAGGTGGTTGCGGATGACGGCTGAGGCGAACAGCGGGGCACCGGCCAGGCCGACGAGCAGGATCAGCAGGAGGGGCACGAGCAGCCGGGCGCGCAGCGAGGCGTGCCGCGGGAACACTCTCATCCGCGGGCCCGTGCCGTGTAGCCGAACCCGCGCACGGTCTGGATGAGCGACGGCTCACCCTGGTCGATCTTGCGGCGCAGATTGGAGATGAATCGTTCGACGACCTGGGTGTCGCCGAGGGCGTAGCCCCACACGTGTTCCAGCAGCTGCGCTTTCGACAGCACGCGCCCGGTGTTGCGCAGGAGGTGTTCCAGCAGCCGGAACTCGGTGGGGGACAGCTCGACTGGCTCTCCGGCCCGCGTCACCTGGTGGCCCACCGGGTCCAGGGCGATATTGTCCAGCCGCAGCGTCTCGTCCACCTCGGTGGCACCGCTGCGCCGCAGCAGGGCCTCGACCCGGGCCGTGACCTCGGCAACGCTGAAGGGTTTGGTGACGTAATCGTCGGCGCCGGACCGAAGCCCGCGCACGCGGTCTTCGACGTCGCCGCGGGCGGTCAAGAACAGCACGGGCACCGCTACCCCGCGGTGCCGCAGGATGTTCAGGAGCTCGAATCCGTCGAGCCCGGGCATCATCACGTCGAGGATCAGCAGGTCCGGTGCACGGGTGCCGGTTTCGGCGGCGAGGGCCCCCAGCGCGGTCATCGCGTCGGCCGCCTCGGTCACTTCGTAGCCGGAGAGGCGCAGTGTCGATGCCACCAGCTCGCGCACCGACTCCTCGTCGTCGACGACTAGCACCCGGGCCACGTCAGCACTTCCACACACACCTCGCCATCACTCACCCGGCCAACGTAGCGGAGGCCGCAGACCGTCAGCGAATCGTCAGGTTGCGGGGGGCCGGCCGGTCGCCAACACCCGTTGGCTGGCTGTCCAGTGATCGTAGACAACCCCTTACCGAGGTGGCCCCGGCAGTGTGGACACTCTGACAATTGGATCTTGTGGATTCGAGGAAGGGTGTCCTGGTGGGACGGGAGACTCCGTATCCGGCGGAGTTCAGGAACGATGCCGTCGCGCTGTACCGCGCGGCAGGTGGGAAGCGCACGTACGCGGCGGGAGCTTCCCGCCTCGAGTGGCCGCGTTGCGTCGCAGCTCCCGCAAGATGGTCGCCGGGTCACGGGCCTCGGCGATCTCCTCACTGCCCTCGAACGCGGCAGCCACCGATACCGGCCTGTCGACCAGCGACTCTCTGTCGTCACCTTCCGCCGCCTCGTCCATGCAGCCACCTCACACCGACCCCGCCGACTTACAGCGCATACCCCCTCAACCCCGCCACAGGCACGACCACTGAGCCGATAGGCTCGACGGCGTCTCTTCAGATCCCGGGCGAGACGGTGGGGCAAGCGTTGTGCACGATCTCCCTCGGTCGAGACGACCAGGTCGGGCCCCTGCCTGGTGGCGAATGTGCGCGGGGTCATGGACTATGTCTCGCGGCTTGAGCTGAGCGGGCGGCTGACACAGGTGATCGATCGCGCGGAGCGGGCTGTCGTGCTGGACCTGGCGGAAGTAGCGTTCTGCGACTCTGCGGGGTTGAACGTGCTGCTAGGAGCCCGCCGCGAGGCAGAGAGGGCAGCCGTGATGCTAGTCCTGGCCTGCGTCCCGAACAAGTTGCACCGGGTCCTGGAGATGACCGGAGCCGATCAGGTCCTGCGCGTCTTTGCCACTGTCGACGATGCCGAAGCCGCCCTGAGCAGCTGACGGCGCTACGTAACGGCTGTTCCCTGTCTCAAATCCCCTGACCCGCGCTGAAGCCCCGCCCGAGACGCCACGGGGCGATCATGCCCACTTGCAACTGACCGAACCAGTGGAACCACACAAGACCGAGCACCCGCACCCGCGCCTCACCAAGCGGGACGTCGAAAGACGGTCACCAAGCCGCCCATTGCGCATCAACCGTCGACAGCCCCGCGCCGCCACCCTGCGCACGTCGGCAACACAGCAGGTCGAAGGTACGCCGTTGCTAACGAATCCGCAGACCCCAGAGCCGCTCTAGGATCCGCCCGGAGCCGTCGAGCCTGGCGTTCACCGCCGCCACCATCGAGGTAGTGGGAATCGCGCCGGGTCAGGGGTTCGGCGCGCGGAGGCCGGCGCCCGGGTGCGGAGTTCCCCGATGAACCCCCGGCAGGCGCTGTCGAATCGTCAGGACCGGACGGGGAGGTTGGCCTCCCATCCGCCGAGGAGTCGTTCGAGTCCCAGTTCGAACCCGCGCTCGGCGCTGTCGGCCGCGTGGGGAAGTTCGGCATCACGAATGACGCGGGCGAGGAGTGGATGGCGCCCGGTCTTGATGACTTTGTCGAGGTAGGGCGCGTGGGCGTCCATCCATTGCTGGATGCCGACCCCGGAGCGTCGGACGGCTTCCTGTTGGGCGAGTTCGCCGATGGCGTAGCCGCGGACGAAGGCCTGCAGCGTGTTGACGACGGTGATCATGACGTCGATGTCGAAGCCGAGGGGATCGAGGGCGGCGAGCGCGCATTCGGTGGCATCGAGGGAGTTCGGTCCAAGTGATGGGCGCCCTGCCGCGAGGGAGGTCATCCAGGGATGCCGGTGGAAGGCGGCCCGGGAGCGATGGGCCAGCGCCCGCAGGTCGCCGCGCCAGTCGCCGGTGGGGGCAGGCGGGCCGCCGTCTTCGGCCGCTACGGCGTCGAGCACGAGGTCGAGCAGGTCGTCTTTGGTTTCGACCCGGACGCCGGAATCGGCCTCGGCCGTCCACTGGCTCCACAGGGCAACCGGGGCAGCCTCGGTATTCCGGGTGTGGCCGAGCGTCCAGGCCGTGAGCAGTCGGACGTTCACGTCTTCATGTGCCAGCAGCGTTATGAGCAGCGGGATTTGGGTGGCGACGGCGGCCCGGACGGCGCCCGGCGCGATCTCCCATTCGTCGTCGCTTTCGGCCAACCCGCCAAGCAGGCACAGGACTTCGGTTGTCCCGGGCCGGGCGGCAGCGGCGATCCGGGCAAGGTAGGGGACGGCGTCCACGCTGGCGGAGTACACCGTGCCCTGGTGGAGGATGCACGAGTACAGCTCGGAGATCGCCTCCTCGGCATCCCCGTCCCCCTCGGCGAGGGCGCGCAGCAGGTCGGGCACGTCCACGGCGGGACCGTAGGCGTGCGAGTCGGAAGCCCAGGAATGGGCGTCGAGACCGGCGAGGGCGTCAGCGAGATCCAGGGCGTGATCTTCGCAGCCCGGTGCGACAGGACGGTCAGGGCCCTGCGACGACTGGGCTGGCGCGCCTGATCCGTCCCCCTTCGGTGTCAGGTGGCGGTGGTATGCGACGTCTCCTGATCGTGCTGCTGGGCGGCGAGGAGGAAGAGCCAGATCTCGCTGACGGTGGAGGAGGGGCGCGGCCGGCCCTGCGTGACAGGCGGCCCGATGTCGCATCAAACGTATGCCACACCGTAGTTGGCGGCCCACTCATGCTTCAGGTCGTCCTCGTTCGCGTGCCCGAACGTGTACGCGGGAGAGTTCACCCGCAGCGCCCGGTCCACCCTGATCAGTACGGCCTCGTGGCACGGGTAGATGGGATCGCCGTGGGTGTTCAGCACCCACTGGCGGGACCAGTCGTACACCGGGTCGCCCTCCCCGCGGATCTCCGCTGTTCCCTTGAAGCGGTATCCCCGCCTGAGCAGGAAGTCGATCACGTTGACCTCAACCCGCGGATTGTGCCGCAGGTTCTCCACCGTATTGGGCGAGGCCATGTTCATGAACACCAGGTGATCGTCGTCGTAGACGCGCACGGACCCCTTCGGGGAGAGGTTCGGAGAGCCGTCCTCGCAGACTGTCGCGACGAACGCCAGCTTGGCGCTGGTGACAATCTGCCGCATGTCCTCAGTGATTATTCCCATCGTTCCTCAACCTTTCCTGCCACGTCTGCGCGTTCCGCCCTCCCGGGCCGTCACGACGCAGCCTTTTTCGAGTGCGCGCCACAAGGCCGGTGGCCTGGTCCGCGGAAGCCCTGGCTGCTCGCTCCGCGCTGTTGCGCGGGCTTCCCGATCGCGTTGTGCGCCCATGTCCGCCGACACCCCGGTCCGTGATCACATCCGAGCGGACGGCCGTTCCGGGGACGGTGTCTCGGAGCCCGAAACCCGGCCGGCGGTCGGCGCCCCCCTCCTCCCACGGTGCCACCGTGAGATGTGCTCAGGTCAGCACGATCTTCTTGCCGCCGGCCTGCCCGGCGGAGACCCGGGCGAAAGCGGCGGGCGCCTCACTCAACGGGAGCGCTTCCACGTTCTGCTTCAGCTTCCCCTCCACTACCGCCTCCGCCAGATGGGCGAGCTGAGCGGCATCAGGCCGGACGTAGAGATCCGTGCTAGTGACACCACGCTCTCCCGCCGGCGCGTCCGAGGTCAGCGACACCAGACGCCCACCGTTGCGCACCAGCGACAGCGCGGCCTGCGCCGTACCGCCAGCAGCGATCAGCGCACCATCGAACCCAC
>NZ_JBSHAY010000051.1:0-48184 GCF_053611725.1 Streptomyces sp. NPDC054783
CCGCCCGACCTGCGCATCCTCCCCCAAGACCGTGCTGTTCGGGCCGTCTTCGCAGGCCAGGGGGCTGTTGACAGTCGACGGCCGGGGGCCGGTAGGTTCGGCCGAGTCCACCACCGGACGCCTGACCGGGGAGCGTTCGCGCAACTCGTCGCAGCGCCGCTGGGTCAGGGACGGTGTGCCGCACCGGGGCACCGTCGCTGGGAGCCAGGCTCAGCGCCCGCGCCGCCGAGGGAACGTTCCGGCCCGGCAAGGTGTGACCCGGGTGGGGCCCGTGCGCTCAGTAGACAACGGCTTTCGGTCGATCCGCAGCCAGCGGGTCCCAGGTCGGCCCGAAGGGCGCCGGGCCCCCATCCGCCGTGGTGGGCGAGCGGCCCCGGCGTGCCGTGAAGGTGCCGAAAAGCGCATTCTTACCCCACTCTTGTGGAATCGACACCACCAAAGGAAGCACTCCGCACGTCTTACCAGGCGGTGGCCACTATGGTGGTCCCCTGCGTACGACCAAGAAGGGGCATCAGTGAACGACGGCGACGGGACTCTCGCGGCCAAGGCCCAGGGGAGGCAGTTCGGTCCGCTCGGCACGGCCTTGGTGATCATTCCGACCTACAACGAGGCGGAGAACATCAAGACCATCGTCGGCCGGGTACGCAAGGCCGTCCCCGAGGCGCACGTGCTGATCGCGGACGACAACAGCCCCGACGGCACCGGAAAGCTCGCCGACGAGCTGGCCGCCGAGGACGGCAACGTCCAGGTGATGCACCGCAAGGGCAAGGAAGGCCTGGGCGCCGCCTACCTCGCGGGCTTCCGCTGGGGTCTTGAGCGCGACTACGGCGTGCTGATCGAGATGGACGCCGACGGCTCCCACCAGCCCGAGGAGCTTCCCCGGCTGCTCACCGCCCTCAAGGGTGCCGACCTGGTGCTCGGCTCCCGCTGGGTGCCCGGCGGCCGCGTGGTGAACTGGCCCAAGTCGCGTGAGTTCATCTCCCGTGGCGGCAGCCTGTACTCCCGGCTCGCCCTCGGCCTGCCGCTGCGCGACATCACCGGCGGCTACCGCGCGTTCCGCCGCGAGACGCTGGAGGGGCTGGGTCTGGACGAGGTCGCCTCGCAGGGCTACTGCTTCCAGGTCGACCTGGCCCGCCGCGCGGTCAAGGCCGGCTACCAAGTGGTCGAGGTCCCGATCACCTTCGTCGAGCGTGAACTCGGCGACTCCAAGATGAGCAAGGACATCCTCGTCGAGGCGCTGTGGCGGGTCACCGCCTGGGGCGCGGGGGAGCGGGTCGCCAAGCTCACCGGCAAGAACAAGCGGGCCAAGTAGTCGCAAGCGGGCCGATGCGTCCCGGTCGGCCCTGGGCGAACATCCCCTTATCCCGCGCTGAGCCGCCGCCAGGCACACTGGGGGCATGACGACTGGCGCTCCGACCTCTCCGTACACCGCCCGGCCCCGGCGCTCCCGGCTGCGCAGATATCTGCCGCTGGGCGTCGCCGCCTGGCTGGTGCTGGAGATCTGGCTGCTGACCCTGGTCGCGGGGGCGGCCGGGGGGTTTGCCGTGTTCCTGCTGCTCGTCGCGGGCTTCGTGGCCGGCTCCGTGGTCATCAAGCGGGCCGGCCGCCGCGCCTTCCAGAGCCTGAACGAGGCGCTGCAGCGGGGTGGTTCACCGGAGCGCGGCGGCGGCAACGGCCTGATGATGCTCGGCGGCCTGCTGCTGATCATCCCGGGTCTGGTCTCCGACGTGGCCGGCCTGCTCCTGCTGCTCCCACCGGTGCAGCAGGCCGTGAGTCGCTACACGGAGAACGCCCTGGACAAGAGGCTGCGCACGGCGGCCCCGGGCAGCCTCGGCGACGCCTTCCAGCAGGCCCGTATCCGCCGTCCCGACGGCAAGGTGGTGCAGGGCGAGGTCATCCGTGAGGACCGGCCCGAGCCGGGGGAGCAGGAGCGTCCACCGCTGACCGGCTGAACACGCCCCCGCGCAGCAAGCTCCCGGACATGCGAAACCGCGGGCGCCGTACGTGAATCACGTACGGCGCCCGCGGTTTTCGGATGGGCTGTGTCCGCGCCCAGCCCGCAGGAACTAGGCCGACTTACGGCTGTCCCGAGGGTGAACCGCGATGTTCATCGCCCCCGAGCGCAGAACCGCCAGGCGCTCCTCGAGGACCTCTTCGAGTTCCTCACGGGTGCGCCGCTCCATCAGCATGTCCCAGTGGGTACGCGCGGGCTTGGCCTTCTTCTCCTCAGGGCCGTCGCCGTCGACGAGGAGTGCCTGGGCTCCGCAGACCTTGCACTCCCACTCCGGCGGAATCTCCGCCTCGACCGAGAAGGGCATCTCGAAGCGGTGCCCCTTCTCGCATGCGTACTCCACGGCCTGGCGCGGGGCCAGGTCGATACCGCGGTCCGTCTCGTAGCTGGTCACCACGAGGCGCGTACCGCGAAGAGCTCGCTCACTCATGAATCGTGCCTCCCGGGCTTGTCGCCCACAGGACAGGTGTCGCTGTCGTCGTCATCCGGTCAACGTCCGGTCGGCGGTAAAGATTCCCGTTCCGTGTCCCGTTCCGGGTCACGCGTCGCCGTCGTAGCCGCCCCTTGTTCTACCCACCGGCGCCCGGTTTGTCACATCTGATAGCAGATGTCACCCAGCGTTTCGGCATCTTTGACGCGCAGTAACGGTACGCCTGGCAGGCCAAAGGCGTACACTACCGCCCTTTCGTGCTGAGCGCTAAATCAGTGCTAAATCTTCTCCGGAACGGGGTTCCCCGCCTCGGCGATCGCCCGCCGCACCGGGACGCGCGCCAGCAGCACGAAGCCGATGACGAAGAAGGCCACCAGCGAGATGATCGCGGACCGGTAGCTGCCGGTCAGCTGGTACGTCATGCCGAACAGCAGCGGCCCGAGCCAGCTCATCCCGCGGTCGCTCATCTCGTACGCCGAGAAGTACTCCGCCTCCTTGCCGGGCGGCACGAGATGGGAGAACAGCGACCGGGACAACGCCTGGCTGCCGCCGAGGACCAGGCCGATCCCGGCGGCCAGCACGAAGAAGAACACCGGTGCCTTCGCGGGCAGGAAGTAACCGGCCGCCAGTGTCACCGTCCACGCCACCAGCGAGCCGAGGATCGTCCGCTGGGCACCGTACGTCCGCGCCAGCCGGCCCATCGCCAGCGCTCCGGTCACGGCCAGCACCTGCACCAGCAGCACGGCCACGATGAGCGTCGACTGGGACAGTCCCAGTTCCTGCGAGCCGTAGACGGAGGCCTGGGTGATCACCGTCTGGATGCCGTCGTTGTAGATGAGGTACGCCAGCAGGAAGGCGAGCGTCAGCGGGTGCCGGCGCATGTCCCGGACCGTCGCGGCCAGCTGCCTGAGCCCGGGTGCCGCGGCGCGCTCCACGCGCGCGTGCCGGTCACGCAGCCTGCTCAGGGGTATGAGCGTGAAGGCGCCCCACCACAGGCCCGCCGAGGCCAGGCAGATGCGGACCGCGGCCGTCTCGCTCAGACCGAAGGAGTCGTGCGCCGAGTACAGGACCAGGTTGGCGACGAGGACCGTGGAGCCCGCCGCGTAACCGAAGGCCCAGCCCCGCGAGGAGACCGCGTCGCGCTCCTCCGGCGGGGCGATCTGCGGCAGGTAGGAGTTGTAGAGCATCATCCCGACGGATTGCGCCGCGTTGGCCACCAGCAGCAGCGCCCCGCCGAGCAGATACCGGTCGCCGTCCAGGAAGAACATGCCCGTGGTCGCGGCGGCCCCGGTGTACGCCGCCGCCGCGAGCAGCGGCTTCTTGCGGCCGGTGCGGTCGGCCGCACTGCCCACGATCGGCATGACCACGACGGCGATGACCACCGACAGGGACACCGTGTAGGCGAAGAAGGAGCCCGCCCGGACCGGGACGCCCAGCGGATGCACATAGCCGTCCGCGTCCGCGGCCCGCTTGGCGACCGCGGTGAGGTACGGCCCCAGGAAGACCGTCACCACGCTCGTCGAATAGACCGAGCAGGCCCAGTCGTAGAAGTACCAGCCGCGCTGTTCGCGCCGGAGGCCGGCGGCGTCGTGCGCCGCGTCCGTCCGCACGGTGTCCGTGCTCACCCCTGCCCTCGCTTCCCCGCTCAACTGCTCAAGTGCGAAGGCTCGGGCCGGCCGGCCGGGCGGTCAGACCCAGACGCCGCGTTCCTCCATGACCTTGCGCAACGTGTCGATGTGATCGGTCATGATGCCATCGACTCCCAGGTCCAGGAGCCGGTGCATGCGCTCGGGTTCGTTGATCGTCCACACGTGCACCTGCAGCCCCATCGCGTGGGCGGCGCGGACGAAGCGATGGTCGACCACCGGGACGCCCGACTGGGCCTCGGGCACCTGCGCGGCGACGGCTGACCGGCGCACCGCCGCCGGCAGTCCCCAGGAGCGCAGTCGCAGGCTCAACACCCCGCGCGTGCCGAACGAGGTGGCCAGCTTCGGCCCGGCCAGCCGCTGGGCGCGCAGCACACGCGCCTCGGAGAACGAGCCCACGCACACCCGGTCCCAGGAGCCGGTGCGCTCGATCAGCTCCAGCAGAGGGCGCAGGGCGGGCTCCGCCTTGATGTCGACGTTCCAGCGGACCTCGGGGAAGGTCTCCAGCAGCTCCTCGAACAGCGGCACCGGTTCGCGGCCGGCCACGCGCGCGTGCCGTACGTCCTTCCACGGCAGGTCCGCGATGCGGCCCGCACCGTCGGTGACCCGGTCCAGCGTCGAGTCGTGGAAGGCGACGAGCACGCCGTCGGCGGTGGCGTGCACGTCGGTCTCGATGTAGCGGTAGCCCAGCTCGACCGCGCGCCGGAACTGCGCCACGGTGTTCTCCAGCCCGTCGGCGGCCCCGCCCCGGTGGGCGAAGGGTATGGGCCCCGGGTGGTCCAGGTACGGATGGCGCTTGGGCGGTGTCGTGAGGGTCACGGTCGCAGTATCACCCCTTCCGGTGTCTCCGCGGCAACGGCGGTGCTTCCGGCCGATGCCGCCGGGACGGCGAACACCCGCAGGAAGAACTGGGCCAGCGGCCCGATGGACACCGCGTACAGCACGGTGCCGACGCCGATGGTGCCGCCCAGCAGGAACCCGGTGACCACCACCGCGACCTCGATCCCGGTCCGCATCAGCCGGACCGAGCGGCCGGTGCGCCGGTGCAGCCCGGTCATCAGCCCGTCGCGGGGGCCCGGACCGAAGCGTGCCGCGATGTAGAGGCCGGTCGCCGCGCCGTTCAGCACGATCCCCGCGAGCAGGAGCGGGACGCGTACGGCGAGGGAGTGCGCGTCCGGGACGAGCGCGAGCGTGCCGTCCATGGCGAGGCCGATGACGAAGACGTTCGAGACGGTGCCGAGCCCGGGCGGCTGGCGCAGCGGGATCCACAGCAGCAGCACCGCGGCCCCCACGATGATCGACACCACGCCGATGGTCAGCCCGGTGAGTTCGGCGAGGCCCTGGTGCAGCACGTTCCAGGGCTCCAGGCCCAGGCCTGCCTCGACGAGCAGGGCGGAACTCGCGCCGTAGAGCGCCAGCCCGGCGTACAGCTGGATCAATCGTCGTCCGAGACGGCGCCGAGTGGACATGAAGTACCCCCCTGGGTGGTGGCGGTGGCCTGACGCATGTCACTCTGTGGCTTGGGAAGAATGGCCATCCATGGCCAATTCGGGGAAGGTGGACTGATCGTCATGGCGCAGTGGACCTCAGCGATGGGGGCCTCGCAGCTCGCCCGGCTCCTCAAGTCCCAGCAGGACCGCCCGGCCGGCCCCGGCACCCGCCGTCCGCCGGCCTACCGTGCCCTCGCCGACGGCATCCGCCTGCTGGTGCTCGAAGGCCGCGTACCGGTGGCCGCCCGCCTCCCCGCCGAGCGTGAGCTCGCCCTCGCCCTGTCCGTCAGCCGCACCACGGTGGCGGCCGCCTACGAGGCGCTGCGAACCGAGGGCTTCCTGGAGTCCCGGCGCGGCGCCGGCAGCTGGACCGCCGTACCGGCCGGCAACCCGCTGCCCGCCCGTGGCCTCGAACCCCTGCCGCCCGAGGCCCTGGGCTCGATGATCGACCTCGGCTGCGCCTCGCTCCCGGCCCCCGAGCCATGGCTGACCCGCGCCGTGCAGGGCGCCCTGGAGGAACTGCCGCCGTACGCCCACACGCACGGCGACTACCCGGCCGGCCTGCCCTCGCTGCGCTCGATGATCGCCGAGCGTTACACCGCGTGCGGGATCCCCACCATGCCCGAGCAGATCATGGTGACGACCGGTGCGATGGGCGCCATCGACGCCATCTGCCATCTCTTCGCCGGCCGCGGCGAGCGGATCGCGGTCGAGTCCCCGTCGTACGCCAACATCCTCCAGCTCATGCGCGAGGCGGGCGCCCGTCTGGTCCCGGTCGCGATGGCCGAGGGGCTGTCCGGCTGGGACGTGGACCGCTGGCGTCAGGTCCTGCGCGAGGCCGCGCCCCGCCTCGCGTACGTCGTCGCCGACTTCCACAACCCCACCGGGGCGCTCGCCGACGAGGACCAGCGGCGCCGGCTGGTGGACGCGGCGCGCTCGGCCGGCACGGTGCTCGTCGCCGACGAGACGATGACAGAGCTGTGGCTGGACGAGGAGTTCGCGGACGGCGGGATGCCGCGCCGGGTCTGCGCCTTCGACCCGGCCGGCTCGACCGTCATCACGGTCGGCTCGGCGAGCAAGGCGTTCTGGGCCGGCATGCGGATCGGCTGGGTGAGGGCGGCGCCGGACGTCATCCGCAGCCTGGTCGCCGCGCGGGCGTACGCCGACCTCGGTACGCCGGTGCTGGAACAGCTCGCCGTCAACTGGCTGTTCAGCACGGGAGGTTGGGCACAGGCGGTGGAGCTGCGCCGGGCCCAGGCCCGGGAGAACCGGGACGCGCTGGTGGCGGCGATCCGCCGCGAGCTGCCGACGTGGGAGTTCCACCTGCCCCAGGGCGGTCTGACCCTCTGGGTCCGGGCCGGCGGCCTGTCCGGCTCCCGTCTCGCCGAAGCGGGCGAGCGGACCGGCGTCCGCGTCCCGTCCGGCCCCCGCTTCGGCGTGGACGGCGCGTTCGAGGGGTATCTCCGGCTGCCGTTCACCGTCGGGGGAGCTGTGGCGGAGGAGGCGGCGGTCCGGCTGGCCGCGGCGGCACGACTGGTGGAGACGGGGGCCACGGGGGGTGGGGAGGCGCCGCGCACGTTCGTGGCTTAGGCCGCCCACCGGCTCGGGGCGCGTTGTGGCGCCCCATGAGGGGCCCCGGGGAACTTCGCGAGTGCCCCCGACGGACCGCCACGGAAGACGGCCCGAACACCCACGGCGCTAGCCGGCTGCCTCCGCAGGCACGGCCGGCTTCGCCAGATCCGCCGGCTCCCGGGGCTCCGTCGGTTCCGGAGGCTCCGTCGGCCGAGCCTCCACGGCAGTGGCCCGCGCCGGCAGCAACTCCAGCACCGCCTGCCGGTCGGCGTCACTGGTCGCGTCGTCGTACGGATCCGGCGTACGCGGCACCTGAAGCCGATGCACCGGCCCCACGCCCAGCCGCGCATACCCCCGCCCGGGCGGCACATGCCCCAGCGGCGTGGTGTGCGGCGGCGCGCCCAGTACCGCCTCCACCTGCCGGGGCGCGGCGGGTCCGAGTACGACACGCGCGCGTGTGTGCTGCCGTACCGCGTCGCTCAAGGCCTCCGCGCTGTCGAACTGCTCGGCCACGACGACCGTCACGTTCGCCGCGCGGCCGTGCCTCAGCGGCACCTGGAGCAGCGCCTGCGGGTCCTTGCGGCCGTCCGCCGCGGCTAGGTGGGTGAAGACGCAGGGGCGGTCCAGCATGATCCACAGCGGGCGGCGGGCGTCGGCCGGTGGCGGGTCGCCCGCCTGCCGGGCCAGGTTGACGGCGATGAGCCGCCGCTCGGTCTCCTGTGCCGCCCACTCCAGGCTCGCCAGCGCGCCGGGCAGCGCGCACTCCACGGCCAGCACGCCGTCCCGGCCGGTCAGGCACGCGTACTCGCCGGTGCCGCCGCCGTCGACGATCAGGACGTCGCCGTACCGGAGGGCCTGCAGGGCGATGGAGCGCAGCAGCGTCGACGTGCCGCTGCCGGGGTGGCCCACGGCCAGCAGGTGCGGCTCTGTGGAGCGGATGCCGGTGCGCCAGACGACCGGCGGCACGTCGATCTCCTCCTCTCCGTAGGAGAGGGGGAGTGTGCGCTGGACCTCGCCGGGGTCGGTGAAGCCGAGAACGGTCTCGCCGGGCGCGGTGACGAAGTGCTGGGCCGGGATGTCGGCGGGCAACGGAGGCAGGACGGCGACGGTGAGCTGGTTGCCCTCCTCGTCCCAGGCGAAGCGGTACTCGCGGCCCCGGCCGGCCTTCGCGGTGAGCAGCTGCTCGATCCGCATGCGGGCCTCGGGCTCGCCGTCCGGGAAGTACGGGGGATAACGGATCACGAGATGGCCGACACGCCCGGCGTCGTCGAACTCGTGGGCGGGGAAGGCCTTCTCCCACTCTCCGCCGTGCGTGTACAGCGGCGCCGGGTCCTCGGGGCTGGAGAAGTACGGCATCAGCGCCTCGTAGAGGGACTGGAGCCGTACGGTCTGGGCCTCGTCGGGCCCCTCGGGAGCCGGTGCGGTGCGGTCGCGGCCCTGCCAGGCTGCCGCCGCCATCACGGTGATGACGGCGAGCAGCGGCCCGTACGGCGCCAGCCCCACGGCCAGGATCACGGAGGCCACGAGGAACAGCAGCGGTCCACGCCTGTCCTGGGGCGTGTCCGCCCATTTGCGCCGCGCGGCCGAGGCCAGCAGGCGCAGCCCGCGTGTGACGGTGATCAGCGGATGGAGGACGTCGGTGGCGCTGTCGGCCGCCGTCCGGGCCAGCTCCCGGCTCCGGGCGAGCTGCATCCGGGCGATCTGGGCGCTGTCCTTGCTCAGGATGCGGGGGAGAGGGCGCCGGGCCACTGCTGTCTCCTGGGGGTGCGTGCGGGCGGGACGGGCGGGGTCAGAACTTGATGCCGCCCAGGAGGCTCGCCAGGCTCTCGCCGCCGGCCTTGATACTCGGGGCGATGCCCGTGTTGGCGAGGTAGAAGCCGAACAGGGCCGTAACCGTGGCGTGCGAGCCCTTGAGCCCGTCCTTGCGGAAGAACAGGAAGACGATGACGCCGAGGATGAAGACGCCGGACATGGAGAGGATCATTTGAGGCCTCCTGGTGTCGAGGGGGGACAGTCACCATGAGTTCTTCCAGGATCACAGGATGTATCCATACGATTAAAGGTGCAACTGAGTGAAATGCGGTTGATTTCACCCAGTCGGCAGAATCGTCCCGTCCGGCCCGGCTGAGCTGGGCGGTTGCCTCCGGCGGGGGCTGTCGGTGATCTTTACCTCGGGCACATCGGGTCATGTGCCGCGCGAGCCAGTACGCTGGCGATTCACTCGTACGGCCGCGTTCCGCTCTCGCTGCCGTACGCTCCCTGAAGTCCCCGAAGTTCGCAGGAGAGGCGGTCCGCCCGATGAGTGAAGCCCCCGACCCCGAGGTCGTGGAGCTGGCGACCAAGATCTTCGATCTGGCCCGGCAGGGGCAGACCGAGGCGCTCATGGCGTACGTCGACGCCGGCGTTCCGGCCAACCTCACCAACGACCGCGGTGACTCCCTGGTGATGCTCGCCGCCTACCACGGCCACGCCGACGCGGTACGCGCCCTGCTCGCCCGGGGTGCCGCGGCGGACCAGATCAACGACCGGGGTCAGACCCCGCTCGCGGGCGCCGTGTTCAAGGGTGAGACGGAAGTGATCAAGACGCTCCTGGAGGGTGGGGCCGACCCGGCCGCGGGGACCCCGTCGGCCGCCGACACCGCCCGGATGTTCGGCAAGACGGAACTCCTGGAGCTGTTCGGCGCGCACTGACGCGCATGTCCTGACCAGGTACGACACGGAAAACGGGGGAGGCGGTAAAGGGCCGCCGGAAATACGGTCGCGGCAGCGCAAACGGCCGGGTCATCATGACGACGTGATTCACGGACGCGATGGCTGGGCAGGTGTTGCCGCACCGCGCGGGCCGTGATGCGGTCCGCATGGGCCACCGACGAGAGGCAGAGAGAGATGGTCTTCAGCAAGCAAGAGACGGCGGGCGCTCCGACGTTGTGTCACGCGGCCAGGTAGTGCGTGTTCCCCGGTTGCGTCGACGCTTGATGTGAGGCTGTTTCCCATGTTCGATCCGGTCATAGCGCCCAGCGGTACGCTGCTCGGCCTGCTCCAGCGGGGCCGCGGCGACGGCACACTGCACGCGCTCACCGCCCCCCGCGCGGAAGCGCTCGCGGCCCTGAACCACTGTGTCCTGCGCGATCCCCGCCACGACTGGCAGGTGGAGAACCGCTCCCTGTACTACGCCCGCCTCTACCTCGACCTGAACGGCGAGCTGGACGCGATGGAGGCGCACCTCTTCGATGCCGAGGACGTCCTCGACACCGACGAGTCCCGCACCGGCCTCGCCCTGGCCGTCCTCGGGCACCTCGCCTCCTACGGCCGGCGGGACGCCCTCGAACTGCTGCGCAGGTACGCCGCCCAGGGCTCCAACTGGGCCTGGGCCCTGGACGAGCTGGCCCTCAGGGACGACGACGCGGGCCTGCGCGCCCTCGCCGCACCCGTCCTGGCCCGCTTCGGCACCGACCCGGAGGGCGAGGCCGAGCTGGCCGCCGCCGTACGCGACGCCTTCGAGCCGAGGCCCTGGCGGCTGTGGGCCGACGATCCGCGCGAATCGATCGCCACGCGCGTGCGTGCCGCCCACGAGACCGGCTGTTTCGACCGCTGGCAGCGCCAGCTGCGGCCCACCGGCCCCCGGCCCGGATGGAGCGTGCGCGCCGTCTTCGAATGGGCCCAGCAGGGCATGGACCGCGGCGCCGCTCTCCACGTCCCGGCCGCCCGCTGTCTGGTCGCCGTGGCCGGCCCCGAGGACCGGCCCGAGATCGTCCAGGCCGCCCGCGGCGGCATCGACGGCGCGCGCTGCACCGCGCTGCGCTATCTCGCCGACAGTAACGACCCCGACGCCCTCGAGCTGATCGAGGCCGCCGTCGCCGACGGTACGACCGTCGTCGTGGAGGCCGCCGTCGACGCCTTCGAACGGATGCGCAGCATCGCCGCCGTCGACCGCGCCCGCCGCTGGGCCCAGCGCCCCGACGCGCTCGGCGCCGCCGCCGGACGCATGCTCGCCTGCCGCGGCGGCGTCCAGGACCGCGACCTCGTCCTCGGCGCCCTCCGCGAGGCCGTACGAGGCGAGGGCCCCGACGCGCCCACGCTGTGGACCCTCGTCGACGGCACCGGACGCCTCGGCATCGCCTGCGCCGCCCCCGTGCTGCGCCACATCTACCGCGAGACGGCGTCCTCCCATCTGCGCGGCCGGGCCGCCCGCGCCCTGGCCGCCACCGACCCCTCCTTCGCCGCCGGCTTCGCCGTCGAGTGCCTGTGGGACTGCGAGGAGACCACCCGCGAGCTCGCCGCCCGGCACGCCGAGACCGGCGACACCCGGGTCGTGGAGCGCCTGCGCCGCCTGGCCGCCGATCCGGCCGAGGAGGCGGAGGTGCAGACGGCGGTACGCAGCCGCTTCGGGCCCGACGCCGCCCTCGGCTGACCCCTCGCACGCACGCGGCCCGGGCGGACGACCGCCCGCTGTGTGAACGCCGGGTGTCCCGCAGGTCAGGCGGCCATGACGGCCGTCTGACCTGCTCGGGTGCGCAGCCCAACGCTCATGGGACGTTCCCCGGGCGGAAAGATCGAAGTTGACGCGCCCACGTCCGGCGCGGCGACAACACCCGTATGCGTGTCGTCATCGTGACCGAATCCTTTCCCCCCGATGTGAACGGCGTGGCCCACTGCGCGCTCCAGACCGCCCGGCACCTCGTAGATCGCGGTCACCATCCGCTCGTCGTCGCCCCCGCCCCCGCTCCGGGCAGCGGACCGGACACGGACGCCCCGTGCCCGGTCGTCCGGATCCCCTCCCTCCCGCTCCCCGGCTACCCCCAGGTCCGCGTCGCGCTGCCCAGCCGGCGGCTCGCCGCGGCGCTCGTCGAACACCGGCCTGACGTCGTACATCTCGCCAGCCCCTTCGTCCTCGGTGTGCGCGGCATGGCCGCCGCCGCCAAGCTCGGTATCCCCGCCGTCGCCGTGTACCAGACCGACCTGGCCGGCTACGCCCGCACCTACATGGGTGCCGGCGAGGCGGCCGCCTGGCGGCGGATCCGCTCCGTCCACGCCGCCGCCGACCGCACCCTCGCCCCCTCCAGCGCCGCCCTCGGTGACCTGGAGGCGCACGGGGTGCCCCGGGTCCGGCTGTGGCCACGTGGCGTGGATACCATACGTTTCCGGCCAGATCTGCGGGACGAGGCGCTGCGCCGCGAACTCGCCCCGAACGGCGAGCTGATCGTCGGCTACGTCGGCAGACTCGCCCCCGAGAAGCACGTCGAACTCCTCGCCGGCGCCTGCGGCCTGGACGGCGTCAAGGTCGTGGTCGTCGGCGACGGGCCCAGCCACGCCCACCTGACGGAGGCCCTGCCCGGCGCCGTCTTCCTCGGTCGCCGCACCGGAGGCGAGCTCGCGCGGATCTTCGCCTCACTGGACGTCTTCGCGCACACCGGCCCCTTCGAGACGTTCTGCCAGACCGTCCAGGAGGCCATGGCCAGCGGGGTCCCGGTCGTCGCACCCGCCGCCGGAGGCCCGCTCGACCTGGTCGCCCACGGCCGCACCGGATACCTGGTCCCGCCGCGTGACGCCGACGCCGTACAGGAGGCGGTCCGGGAACTCGCCGCCAACCCGGCGCGGCGGACCGCGTTCGGTGCCGCAGCCCGCACCATGGTCGAGGGCCGCACGTGGGCCGCCGTCGGCGACCAGCTGATCGCCCACTACGACGACGTGCTCGCGGCACGGAAGACGGCGGTGGCGGCATGACCGGCCAGTCCCTGCGCATCGTCCGGCTCGCCAACTTCGTCGCCCCGGCCTCCGGCGGCCTGCGCACCGCCCTGCGCGAGCTGGGCAAGGGCTTCAAGGCGGCGGGCCACGAACCCGTCCTGATCGTGCCCGGCGAACGGCACACCGACCACGACACCGAGCAGGGCCGGGTCATCACCCTGCCCGGCCCGCTGCTGCCCGGTACCGGCGGCTACCGCGTCCTCACCGACAAGCGCCGCGTGGCCGCCCTCCTGGAGGAGCTGGCCCCGGACCGCCTGGAGGTCTCCGACCGCACCACCCTGCGCTGGACCGGCCGCTGGGCCCGCCGCGCGCGCGTGCCCGCCGTGATGGTCTCCCACGAGACCGCCGACGGCGTGCTGCGCACCTGGGGCCTGCCCGAGCACCTCTCCCGGCGCGCGGCCGACGCCCTCAACACCCGTACCGCGCACGTCTACTCGCGCGTGGTGTGCACCACCGAGTTCGCAGAGCGCGAGTTCGTGCGCATCGGCGCGCGCAACGTCGTACGCGCCCCCCTGGGCGTCGACCTGATGGAACGCCACCCCGCCCTGCGCGACCCGGGTCTGCGCACCCGGCACGCGCGCGGGGACGAGGCGCTGCTCGTGATGTGCTCCCGGCTGTCCGTCGAGAAGCGCCCCGGCACCGCCCTGGACGCCCTGGACGCGCTCATACGACGCGGGCGGCGGGCGGTGCTCGTGGTGGCCGGGGACGGGCCGCTCAGAGCCCGGCTGGAGCAGCGTGCGCGGGAACACGGGCTGCCCGTGACCTTCCTCGGGCACGTCTCCGACCGGGCCGCGCTCGGCGCCCTCCAGGCCAGTGCGGACATCGCCCTCGCGCCCGGGCCCGCCGAGACCTTCGGGCTCGCCGCACTGGAGGCCATGGCGTGCGGCACGCCCGTCGTGGCGAGCGCGTCCTCCGCGCTGCCCGAGGTCATCGGTTCCGCCGGGGCGACCGCCGCCGACCGGGGCGAGGCGTTCGCGGACGCCGTGGAGCAGCTGCTGGACCGCGGCGAGCACGCGCGGCGCGAGGCGGCACGCGCGCGTGCGGAGTGCTTCGGCTGGGGTACGGCCGTGGAGGCGTTCCTCGCGGCCCACGACGCGGAGGTGCTCCGCCCGGCCGGCGTCCGTCGCACCGTGCAGGAGGGCGTGGCATGACCCCCGTCCGCTTCGTCGCCCTCGGTGACTCGCTCACCCAGGGCGTGGGCGACCCCGTCGGGGACGGCTGGCGGGGCTGGGCCGCGCTGCTGGCGCCCTCCCTCGCCGAGACCCCGGACGCCGTGGAGTTCACCAATCTCGCGGTCAGCGGTGCGCAGACCCGCGACGTGCTGGAGCGGCAGACTCCGGCCGCCCTCGAACTCCGTCCCGACCTGGTGTCGGTGGTGATCGGGGTCAACGACACGCTGCGTCGCACCTTCGACATCCGGGCGGTGGCCGCCCGCCTCGACGAGGTCTACGCGGCCTTCACCCGCGAGGGCGCCACCCTCCTCACCGCCTGCCTGCCAGACCCCGGAGCGATGCTGGGCCTGCCGAGCGCCCTGGCCCGTCCGCTGGCCCGCCGGCAGCGGGCCGTCAACACGGTCGTTCACGCGCTGTCCGAGCGGTACCGGGCCGTCCACCTGGACGCCGTTGACGGCGCCTGGATCACCGACCGGAGCCTGTGGAGCGCCGACCGGCTGCACCCGGGCGAACGCGGGCACCGGCAGCTCGCCGTCCGCTTCCACGCCCTGCTCACGGAGGCGGGCCGAGCGACGGGACAACCGCCGTCCCCCGAACCGGAGTTCTCCGCGCCCACCCGGGCGGCGAGCCTGCTGTGGCTGGCCACGGCCGGCACCGCCTGGGTGGCCCGGCGCTGCAAGGACCTGCTGCCGCAGCTGCTGCGCCTGGCCGCCGACGAACTCCACCACCGGGCCCGCGGCACCAGCGCCCGCCTCGACCTGAGCGCCTCGGCAGCGGTGTCCGAAGCCCTGGCCGCCCTGTCGGAAGTCCCCAACCAGGACGCCGAGGCTCAGCGACGCCCTGCGGGCACGCAGCCGACAGGGATACCTGGTCCCGCACGGACGGGCCGGAGGCTGGATACGGCCCGTGAGCCCGCGACGGTGGGCACGGCCCGCGCAGCCGTGGTGCCGGATCAGGTCGGCGAGGCCGTTTCGGCGGGCTCGGTGGGTAGGGCCGGCGTGGCTGCGGCAGCGGATCCGGCTGGCGAGGTGCCGGTGGGTATGGTCCGCGCGGCAGTGGTGGGGGATCAGGTCGGCGAGGCCATGACGGCGGGTATGGTCCGCGCGGCTGCGGGAGTGGATTCGGCCGGCGAGGTTGTGTCGACGGGTACGGTCTGCGCGGTCACGGCCGCAGATCAGGCCGACGATGCCGTGACGGCCGGTATGGTCCGCGCGGCAGTGGTGGCGGATCAGGTCGGCGAGGCCATGACGGCGGGCAGGGCCCGCGCGGTCACGGTGACGGATCCGGTCGGCGAGGCCACAGCGCCGGGTTCGGCCCGTGGGGCCATGGGGGCGCAGACCGCGCGGACGACCGTGGCAGCCGGATAGTGCCCGGAGGGCCGGAGGGCCGGCCGGGACCTTGCGCCCGTCCAGGGGCCATGGTGGCGGACACCGCCTGCGCGGCCGCCGGGGCGCAGACGGCGCGGACGACAGCTGTCACCGGGGAACGACCGGCGGTCGGCGGCCCGCCCGGAGGGTGACCGGACGCCTGTCCGAAGGGGTCTGGCCCGTGCCGAGGTCCAGGCCCCGCCGGGCAGGCACGGCCCGCCGCGGCTAATGCGAAGAGACCGCGTACGCGGTACGCGCACGTGCCCGGGGTCCGGCGTCCATCTCCTCAGGCAGCAGACCTACCCGCCTCGTCCCGCACACCTGAAGGAACCCGACCCTCCTGCGCCGGCCCACTTGCACCGGCAACAGAGGATCGTTCAACGATCCTTCAATGCCCACGTTGTTTCGTTCCGGACTCTGCGATTGAATTCCGGCATGGCAGAGCAGCTGACGGCACTGGCCGACGACCGCGCGCTCCTGGGGCGTACCAGCACGGCGGAGCGGGTCTCGGACATCCTCCGGAGTCGTATCGCCGACGGGTACTTCCCGCCCGGCACCCGGCTGTCGGAGGACGGCATCGGCGGCGCGCTCGGGGTCTCCCGCAACACGCTGCGCGAGGCGTTCCGGCTGCTCACGCACGAACGCCTGCTGGTCCACGAGCTCAACCGCGGGGTGTTCGTGCGGGTCCTGACCGTCGAGGACGTCGAGGACATCTACCGCACGCGCGCCCTGGTCGAGTGCGCCGTCGTGCGCGGGCTCGGCGAGCCGCCGTACCGGCTGGACGGCGTGGCCGCGGCGGTCGCCGAAGGGGAGCGGGCGACCGCGGAGAACGACTGGAAGGCGCTGGGCACCGCCAACATCCACTTCCACCGCGATCTGGTCGCCCTCGCGGGCAGCGAACGCACCGACGAACTGATGCGCAGTGTCTTCGCCGAGCTGCGGCTCGCTTTTCACGTGGTCGACGACCCGCGCCGGCTGCACGAGCCCTACCTCGCCCGCAACCACCGGATCCTGCAGGTGCTGCAGTCCGGCGACAAGCGCGAGGCCGAGCGACTGCTGGAGACGTACCTCGCGGATTCCCTGGAGCGGATGGTGGAGGTGTACCAGCGCCGGGTCGCCCCGTAACTCGGCAGCACCCCGCCCTGGCGCAGCCACTCCGCGCCGTTTGGGTCGATGTCAGACCTAGGACCTACTCTGTGCACCGTGACTTCGCCTGCATCGACGGACAGCGTTCCGCCCCAGCTCAGCGCGGGGCCGCGCCCTGCTCCGGGCCCGGCCGCCGACGAGGGGCTGGCGCGCCGGCTGCGCGCGCTCGCCTGCACCGCGCCGCTGCACGACCTCGACGCGCGCAAGGCCAACCTGGCCGGTGAGTACTCGGTGTACGGCATGGCCGAGGTGGCCCTCGCCGCCATCGACCTGGTCACGCTCAACATGGACTTCGACACCGGCGCCGACCACGAGCAGATCGTGGCCCGGCTCGTCCCGCGCATCGCCGCCCAGGCCCCGCGCCGGCCGACCGCCGAGCACGAGCGCGTGGCCCGCTGGGTCCTGGAGAACCTGATCAACGTCGGCAGCGTCGACCGCGGCTTCCGCGCCGTCTACGGCACCTTCGCACCGGACGGTACGTATGTCCGCCGGGACTACGACTTCAAGCTGATCGAGGAGGTCCCCGGCCCCGGCGGCACGGTGTACCTGCGCACGACGGACGAGGCGGTCAACGTCCTGGTGGGCGCCCTGGACACCGATGTCACCAGCGCCCAGATCGCCGCCGAGGTCAAGCTGGAGGTGCTGATCAACCGAGGCCGGCTCGCCGACGCCCAGCTCGCCGCCGAACAGGCCCGCTACCGCACGGTGCAGTACTCGGAGACCCTCCGCCGCGCCCTGGAGGCCACCCGGCGCAACGTCCGCGCGGTCGACTGGCTCAACGCCGTGCCCGACATGATCGCCGAGGCACTCGACCACGTGGCCGACCGCTACCGCCACGAGAACGCGATCCTCACGAACATCCGCAAGGCCCGCGACGAGACCGAGGAGCCCGAGCACAAGCGCCGCGCGGCCGAGCTGGTCGACATCGTCAAGGACTGCATCCGGCGGCACACCCAGCTCCAGTCACGGCTGCTGGAGGCCGGCCCGCTGTTCCGCGCCGAGCAGGACCGGCAGGCCTTCGCGGCACCGGCGACGACGTCCGGGACAGACCTGTACGGCCATCTCGTCGCCCCCGTCCTGCCGCTGCCCCTGGAACAGGCGATCCGGGTCACGGACGCGTTCTTCGCCAGCGGCACGGGCTTGCGGACGCCGGTGTCCGTCCGGGTGGCGGACCTCGTCGACATACTGCTGACGCCGCCGGTCGAGCGGGAGCACCTGGGCGCGGAGATGCCCGAACCCGACCTGATCGCCACGCCGGACGACAGCCGGTTCAGCGAGGAGCAGCTGGCCGCCGCGACGGAGTTGCTGGACCTGCCGGCCGACGCGCCGCGCAGGCTGTCGGGGCTGCTGGCCGAGGCCCGGCGCACCGGGGACCCCGATCTGGCCTATCTGGTGGCCCTGTTGGCGGTTCATGCGGCCAGTCCGGCTGTCGGTACCGCGTACCGGCAGGGTGAGGAGAAGCTGCTGTTCGCCGTGGACGACGGGACCGAGCTGGACGATCCCGAGTTCGGCGGGGCGGACCTGATCGTGGGGACCGCCCTGCTGGACGCGGCCGGGATGGCGGCGGACCGGACGGAAGCAGCATGAGTCAACAACAGCGCGACAAGGAGCCCCAACCGTGAGCGAGCACGTCGAGTGGAGTGAGGCGGAGTCGTCGCCGCCGTCGGCCCCCGCCGCCGTCACCCCCGCCGACGCCGCCGACGCGGCGCGGCTCGTCGCCTTCGGGCTGCAGCCCAAGCTGCAGCCCGCGCGGGACCAGGAGTACACGGAGCTGCTGCGCCGGTACCGCGACGATCCGGCGTTCGCGCGGCTCGCCGACGCCGTCGCCGCCGGCCTGGGCCTCGTCGTGCTGGAGGTGTCCCCCCGCGCGGGCATGGCCGTGACGGCCGCCGAGGACTCGGTGTTCGCCGTCCGCATGGGCGACTACGCGCGTCGCACCGCCGCCGACTCCGGCGACCGCTTCCTGCACGGCCTCGCCCATCTCGCCGTCGCCGCACTGGCTTTCCCGCGCCCGGAGGACCTGGCCGACGACACCTACATCGGCCGGGTCACCGTCAACGGCGTCGACGCCTTCGTACGGCAGGCCTGCCGGCGCCTGGAGGAGCGGGCCGAGGAACGGGGCGAGAACACCGACCCGGCGACCGACGCGCCCGGCCTCGAGGCCGCCTGGCGCATCTGGGCCAGACGCAGTGCCACCGGCGCCACCAAGGACGCCCGCCGCCCGGCCGCCTCCACCACCGGCATCGTGGCCAAGGCTCTCGCCTTCCTCACCGACTCGGGCTTCCTGCAGCGCACCGGCGACGACGGCGGCGGCACCTACCGCACCACGGCCCGCTACCAGCTCCAGGTCCGCGACATGGCCGGCAGCGCCGCCATGGCCGAGCTGCTCGAGCTGGGCGTCGTACCGGTGACCGACGGCACGGCCAGCCTGCTGTCGGCCGAGGACACCGAGGACCTGGAGCTGGTGGCCGACGCCGGGCTGCCCTTCCACTCCTGAGGGCCGCCGAGCTCCCGCAGAATCCTGAACCACCGCACTTTTCACCAGACTTACGAGAGTCCGCCATGTACGAGCTGTCCCGGGTCCGCCTCTACTCCATCGGTCCCGCCGGTGCGCGCTACGCCGACACCGTGCTTGACCTGCGGGGTGTCGGCGAGCCCGTGCCCGACCCGGCGCCCACCCAGGCGGAGTTCTTCGAGGAGGAGCCGTCCGGCCCGCCGCGCCGGCCCGCGCCCGCCGGCGTGCTCTTCCTGGAGAACGGCGGCGGGAAGTCCGTCCTGCTCAAACTGATCTTCTCGGTGATGCTGCCGGGCCACCGCAACACCCTCGGCGGCGCCAGCTCCGGTGTACTGCGCAAGTTCCTGCTCGCCGACGACTGCGGGCACGTGGCGCTGGAGTGGCAACACGTGCAGACCGGCGAGTGCGTCGTCGTCGGCAAGGTGAGCGAGTGGCGCGGACGGCAGGTGTCCAACGACCCGCGCAAGTTCGCCGAGGCCTGGTACTCGTTCCGGCCCGGCCCCGGACTGAGCCTGGACAACCTGCCGGTCGCCGAGTCGACCGCCGTACGGCCGCCCGTCGAGGGCACCTCCGGCGCCCAGGGTCGGCGCCGCACCATGAAGGGCTTCCGCGACGCCCTGACCGAGGCCGGCAAGGCCTACCCCCACCTGGAGGTGCACTGGGAGGAGATCCACGACCGCTGGATCGAGCACCTCGGCGACCTCGGCCTCGACCCCGAACTCTTCCGCTACCAGCGGGAGATGAACGCCGACGAGGGCGAGGCGGCCGGTCTCTTCGCGGTCAAGAAGGACTCCGACTTCACCGACCTGCTGCTGCGCGCCGTCACCGACACCCGCGACACCGACGGTCTCGCCGACCTCGTCGGCGGCTTCGGCAACAAGCTGGGCCGCCGCGCCGAGTTGATCGCCGAAAGGGACTTCACCGCCGGGTCCGTCGACCTGCTCGGGCGGATCGTCGAGGCCGCCGAGGCCCGTTCACACGCGCGTGACATCCACACCGGCGCCGAACGCCGTACCCGCGCCCTGGCCCGGCGGCTGTCCGCGCGGGCCGTGCAGCAGCGGGTGCGGGCCGCAGACCTCGCCCAGCGGGTCACGGCCGCCGCCTACGCCGTCACCCACTCCGAGGGCGCGCGGGAGCGCAGCGCGCTGATCGCGGCCGAACTCGCCTACCGGCACGCCTCCCTCGCGCTCGCCGCCGCCGAGAAGTCCGCCGCCGCGCAGAAGCGCGAGCTCGCCGACGCCCGCACCCTGCACTCCGCCTGGCAGGCCGCGGAGGCCGTGCTGCGCCACCGCGCCGCCGCCGACCGCGTCGCGCGCGTGTCCGCCGCCATCCAGGAGGCCGAGCGGGACGCCGCGCCCGCGCTCGCCGCGCGTGCCAAGGCCGCCGTGGACCTCGTACGGGCCCTGCACACGGCCGCGGAGAGCGCCGAGGCCCTCGCCAACGAGGAGGAGGAGCGCTCCGCCGCCCTGCAGGAGGCGGGCGACTGCGCGTACCGCGATTCCACCACCGCCGCGACCGAGGCACAGCGCGCCCGCAGCGAGGCCGGGCATCTGCGCCAGCGCCTCGCCGAGGTCGAGCAGGAGACCGCCGAGGCCGTCCGGGCAGGCTGGCTCGACGACAGCGCCCCGGACGCCGACCCGGCGCGGGCCGCGCTCGCCGCCAGCGATGCCGAGAAGAGTGCCGTCGCCGCCTGGGACGCGGCTCGCGAGGCCGCCCGCAGGACCACCGAGCACGCGCGCGAGGCGGCCGCCGCCGAGTCCCGCGCGGAACTGATCGCCGCCCGCGCGGCGGACGCCGCGACGGCGGCCGAGCGGTCCTACGAGGCCGAGCGGCGCCTCGCCGAGTCCCTGGCCGCCGAGGGACGGCTGGCCGAACTGCTCAGCCTGCCGGGTGCGCCTGCGGCCGGGCAGCCCGGAGTGCCCGGGCCCCGGTCCGGGGCCGATGACGCGATGGGCGCGCGCGCCGGCGCGACCGCCGAGACGGACGCCGGCCGGGGACCGGATGACCCGGCGGACGGGCGTGAGGGCGCCGCGGAGCCGACGGGACCGGGCGCGCACGGCACTCGTCGCCTGCCCGCCGAAGGCCCCTTCAGTCCCGAGGAACTCGACCGTTTCGCCGACGAGTTGCGCGAGCTCCTCGACGACGCCGTCTCCACCGCCGAACGGCACCTGTTCGAGCTGCGCACCGCCGCCGCCGACGACTCCCGGATCCTGGGCGCGCTCGGTGACGGCGGACTCCTGCCACCGGGTCCGGATGTCCTGGCCACGGTGGAGTTCCTCGGCGAGCACGGCATCCCCGCACTGCCCGGCTGGCGCTACCTCGCCCAGGCCGTCGACCCCGCCGACCACGCGCGCGTGCTCGCCGCCCGCCCGGAACTGGTCGACGGCGTGATCATCACCGACCCGGACACGCACGCGCGTGCCCGCGAGGTGCTCGGGGACGCCGCCCTGCTGCCCCGCTCCGCCGTGGCCGTCGGCACGGCCGCCGCCCTGCTCGCCCCACCCCCCGCCGACAGCGGCGCAACCGGGGACGTCTTCCTCGTGCCGCCGAACCCGGCCATGCACGACGAGCACGCCGCCGACGAGGAACGACAGTCACTGCGCGCGCGGGCCACCGAACGCGACGAGGAGATCCGCACGCTCGCCGCGCGCCTCGGCAAGGACCGCGAACTGGCCGCCCGGCTCGCCTCCTGGCGCACCGGCTGCCCCGCCGGACGCCTCACCGAACTGGCTCGGGCCGCCCAGGAGGCCCGCGCCTTCGCCGAGGAGACCGAGGCCGAGCTGGCCGAGGCCCGCACCCTGCGCGCGGAGGCCGACGAGGCCGCCGCCGAGGCCGTACACGTCCGTGACGAACGGCAGGAGGGCGCGCAGAAGGCCCGCCGCGCCGCCGACGCCCTCGCCGGGCTCGCCCACCGGCTGCGCGAGCGCGCCGGCTGGCAGGCCCGGCTGCGGGAACTCGCCGACGAGGCCGCCGAGTCCGAGGCCCGGGCCCAGACCTGCCTGGAGCGTGCCCGCGCCGCCGACGAGGACCGCCGCGCCGCCCAGCGCGCCGCCGACGACGCCCGCCGTACCGCACGCGCCCTGCGCGCCGAGCGTTCCGAGATCGCCGGCGCTCCCGACGACGTACCCGTCGAGGACACGGACGCCCCCAAGGCCTCCCTGCCCGCCCTCCGCGAGGCCTACCGGGCCGCCTCCCAGCTGTACGAGAAGGTCGGCGTCGGCGCCGACCTGCGCGCCGAGCAGGCCCGCGCGGAGAGCGACGAGAGCGCCGCCCGCGCCGAGCTCGACCGGCTCAGCAACAAGGTGCGCACCCGGGCCGAGCAGCTGCTGCAGTCGCCCGACGGCTCCGACGGGCCTTCCCGGCAGGCCGCAGCCGCCCGCGCGGAGGAGCTGGTGCAGCTCCTGGAGACCCGCATGTCCAGCGCGAGCGAGCAGCTCGGCCGGCTGCGCGGTGAGGCCGAACGGCACGCTCCGCAGGACGGCGAGGCGCACACCGAGCTGCCCGAGGAACTCGTCCCGAGCGACGCCGAGCACGCCCAGGCGCTGCTGCGCACCGCGACGGGCGAGCTCGCCGCCCGCACCGAGGCGCTGGCCGAGGCCCGCGAGGCCCACGCGGAGCTGCTGGAGGCCCACCGGGCCGCCGAGGACGCGGCCGGCGGCTTCGACGAGATCGCCGCGATGCTCCGCGACCTGCTGCGCGAGCACGGCCCCGAGGAGGAGCAGGACGAGCCGGAGCCGTACCCCGGCAGCCTGGAGGAGGCCCGGCACTCCGCCGCCGAGGCCCGCCGCTCGCTGCGCGGCTGTGCCGCCGATCTGTCCGCCGCCGAGGCGGCCGTGCGCGAGGCCGGCGACGTCCTCGTCCGGCACGCCAACTCCACGCGCTACGAGCAGGTCCGCACCCCCGCCCGGCAGCAGATCCGCGAACTGCCCGCGTCCGCGCTGCCGGAGCACGCGCAGAAGTGGGCGGACGCGTTCGCACCCCGGCTGCGCGTCCTGACCGACGAGCTGGCCCAGCTCGAGCGCAACCGCGACTCGATCGTGGACCGCCTGAGGGGCCTGGTGGAGTCGGCTCTCGCCACCCTGAGGTCCGCCCAGCGGCTGTCCCGGCTGCCCGAGGGGCTCGGCGAGTGGTCCGGCCAGGAGTTCCTGCGCATCCGCTTCGAGGAGCCCGACCAGGCCACACTCACCGAACGGCTCGGCGAAGTCATCGACGACGCCACACGCGCGGCCGTGAAGAAGAACTCCGACCTGCGCCGGGACGGCATGTCGCTGCTGCTGCGCGGAGTCGCGGCCGCGCTGCAGCCCAAGGGCGTGGCCGTCGAGATCCTCAAGCCCGACGCCGTGCTGCGCGCCGAGCGCGTACCGGTGGGACAGATGGGCGATGTCTTCTCCGGCGGCCAGCTGCTCACCGCCGCGATCGCCCTGTACTGCACGATGGCCGCCCTCCGCTCGAACGACCGGGGCCGGGACAAGCACCGGCACGCCGGCACGCTGTTCCTGGACAACCCGATCGGCCGGGCCAACGCCACCTACCTGCTGGAGCTGCAGCGGGCCGTGTCCGACGCGCTCGGCGTGCAGCTGCTGTACACCACCGGTCTGTTCGACACGACCGCCCTGGCCGAGTTCCCGCTGGTCATCCGCCTGCGCAACGACGCCGACCTCAGGGCGGGCCTGAAGTACATCAGCGTGGAGGAGCACCTTCGGCCCGGGCTGCCCCAGCAGCCCCAGGCCGGAGAGGCGGGGCACAGCGAGATCACGGCGACGCGGATGTTCAAGAAGCCGGTGCCGAACACGCCGTAGCGGCGAGCCGTGGAACTCAGGGGTGGGACAGCTGCCCGGTGCCGCCCCGGCGGCGTATGCGGTCCTGCTCGCGCAGGGCCGCGCGCTCCTCGCGCCGGCGGGCACGCCGCTCACGGCGGAGTGCCCGGGCCGTGCTGCTCGGTTCGGAGACCACGCCGTACCGCTGGTTCCACACCTGGCGGGTCACCCACACGTCGACCACGGCCCACGTGGCCACCACCGTGCTCGCCACGCTGCTGATCACCATCGGGAAGGCCAGCCACGACTCGGCCAGCGTGCACAGGAACGCCACCATCGCCTGTATCAGCGTCACCGCGATGATCAGGAGGGCCCGCACCGCCGCCGTACGCACCGGATCCGGCAGCGGGTGCCGGCGGGCGGGCTCCTCGACCCACAACGGCCGGTAGTACTGCTGCTGTTCGCGGGCGGACTCCCGGGCGCGGCCACGCGCCCGAATGTCGCGATCCGGTGCCTCCGCGCCCCGCCGCGCCGCCGAGCGCCCCGCCGAGCGCCCCACCACGCTCTCCTCGGGCGCATCACGCCACTCCGCCGTGCCCATCACCGAGTACCTCCCCACCGCCGACACACCGCTCGCCCCGGTGTCACAAGACACCGACTCCCCAGTGGCTGCCCGGCTTGCGCTGTTTTACGCCGCCGAGGTGCGGGATGCGGCACCTGTGGCCCATTCCGCCCCCATTTCCCGTAGAGAAGGACGAACGAGACCGGCCGATGATTCCCGACCGGGGAAAAATTCCAGCCAACCGCCCGGTCACTGCAGCTCCGTCCGGCCGGGCGCGGCCACGGGATCGCGGTGGCAATCTCCCGCAATGCCCGGACAACTCGGCATCTCTTGCCGCCGGAGCGGAAGTTGACCCTCCGGACATGTCTTCGAGTTATCTGTGAGGCGGTAGTAGGCTCGCGCCGTTTGTTGACGGACATGTGCACCCCCGGCCGGCGGGGGTCGAGCTGGGGGAGGCCATGCGCTTTCGCGGGAAGTCCATCCGCCGGAAGATCGTGGCGCTGCTTCTCGTGCCGCTGGTGTCCCTGACCGCCATCTGGGGCTTCGCAACGGTACTCACCGGGCGCGAGGTCGCCCGGCTGTTCCAGGTGACGGACGTCAAGCAGGACATCGGCTATCCCGCCGAGGACACCGTCCGCGTACTGCAGCAGGAGCGCCGCCAGACCCTCGTCTACCTGGCCGACCCGAGAGCCGCCGACGGCCTCTCCGCGCTGCAGCGCACCCGCGCCGCCACCGACCGGGCGATCGCCACGATCCGCAAGAACGCCGGCGCCCACGACGTCGTCGACAACATGGACGCGGACGACAGCGAACGCCTCACCGCCGCCCTCGACGCCTTCGACGGCCTCGGCTCCCTGCGCCGTGACGTCGAGCAGCGCACGGTCACCCGCGCTCAGGCCTTCGACCTCTACAACCGCCTGGTCGACCCCTGCTTCACGCTGTTCGCCGTCCTCGAAGGCATCGACAACGTCGACCTGGACGCGCAGGAGCGCGCGCTGGTCAACGTCAGCCGCGCCCGTGAACTGCTCTCCCGCGAAGACGCCCTGCTCGGCTCGTCCCTCGTCGTCGGCCGGCTCACCCGGGGCGAGACCCGTGACATCTCCGACCTCGCCGCCCAGCGCAGGGTCCTGTACGACGTCAGCCTGCCACTGCTGCCGGCCGCCGACCGGGAACGCTACGAACGCTTCTGGAAGGACGCCACCACCGCCCCGCTGCGCACGGCCGAACAGACCGTCATCGACACGGACTCCGGCACTCCCCGCGGCGTCACGGCGCAGAGCTGGGACTCCGCGGCCGCGAACGTCCTGGACGAACTCGGCACCCTCGACGACCAGGTCGGCGACCACCTCCAGGGCCGTACCCACCCGGTGGCCATGGGCGTCATCCTGCAGGCGGCCGTCGCGGGCCTGCTCGGCCTGGTCGCGCTCGTGTTCTCCCTCTTCCTGTCGGTCCGGATCGGCCGCGGCCTCATCCGCGACCTGCGTCAGCTGCGGCTGGAGGCGCACGAGGCCTCCGGTGTCCGGCTGCCGAGCGTGATGCGCCGCCTGTCCGCCGGCGAACAGGTCGACGTCGAGACCGAGGTACCGCGCCTGGAGTACGACAAGAACGAGATGGGCGAGGTGGGCCAGGCCCTCAACACCCTCCAGCGGGCCGCCGTCGAGGCCGCCGTCAAACAGGCCGAGCTGCGCTCCGGCGTCTCCGAGGTCTTCGTCAACCTCGCCCGCCGCAGCCAGGTGCTGCTGCACAAGCAGCTCACGCTCCTCGACACCATGGAACGCCGGACCGAGGACACCGACGAGCTCGCCGACCTCTTCCGCCTGGACCACCTCACCACCCGTATGCGCCGGCACGCCGAGGGCCTGGTGATCCTCTCCGGCGCCGCACCCTCCAGGCAATGGCGCCGCCCGGTGCAGCTGATGGACGTCGTACGCGCCGCCGTCGCCGAGGTCGAGGACTACGAACGCGTAGAGGTACGCCGGCTGCCCCGGGTCGCCGTCACCGGTCCGGCCGTCGCCGACCTCACCCACCTCGCGGCCGAACTCCTTGAGAACGCCACGGTCTTCTCGCCCCCGCACACCGCCGTCCAGGTGCTCGGCGAGCGGGTGGCCAACGGTTTCACACTGGAGATCCACGACCGGGGTCTCGGCATGACGGCCGAGGCGCTGCTGGACGCCAACCTGCGCCTCGCCGAGACACCCGAGTTCGAACTGTCCGACACCGACCGGCTCGGCCTGTTCGTGGTCAGCCGCCTCGCCCAGCGACAGAACATCCGGGTCTCGCTCCAGCCCTCGCCCTACGGCGGCACCACCGCGGTCGTGTTCATCCCCGACGCGCTGCTGAGCGACGACGTACCGGACACCAACGGCCTCGGCTTCCGCCTCGACCGAAAGCGCCCGGCGAAGGAGGTCGGGCAGGCGGGCCGCGGCGCCGGACGTTTCGTGGCACCCGCGCAGCTGCCCGGCCTGCCGACTTCGTTGATGGACGGCCCGATAGAGCTGGATGCGCCGGTGGATCTCGACGCCATCGACGCCTTCCCCGGCGTCCTGGCCGACGAGGAAAGCGAGCGCGGCGGACTGTTCCGGCCCCGTCGCACCCGCGCCGACGACCAGGCGCCGCCCCCGCCCGCCGACCGCGCGTCACGCGAAGAGGCCGACGACCGCGGGCCCATACCGCTGCCGCGCCGGCAGACCCCCAAACTGGTCAGCTCACACGGCAGGCCCGTCACCGACCAGCAGCCCCCCGCCGCCTCCCGCCGCCCCGACACGGGCGGACTGGACCCGCTGCCCTCCCGCCGCCGCACCACCGCCTCCCGCCGGCCTGCCGAACTCCCCGACGGAGTCGGGGAACGCGACGCGGCCGCTGCGGAGCGCACGGACCGAGTCCAGGAAGGTGACGGGACCGCCAGCGACGGCACCGGCACGACGCCGCCCGAGCCCTCCTATGGCGCAGATGCGACGCCGGGCGTTCCCCCTCTGCCGTGGCGCACCACCGCCTCCCGCCGGCCTGCCGAACTCCCCGACGGGGCCGCTGCCGAGCGCACCGGCCGAGTCCAGGAAGGTGACGGGGCCGCCGGCGACGGCACCGGCACGACGCCGCACGTCCCCGCCCTGCCCCGGCGCACCCCGCCGCCCCAGCGCTCCGCCGACGACGGCCCGGACACCGCAGGCCGGTCCGGCACCGGCCCGGTCGAGCCCACCGGCGGGGGGTCCCGTCCCGGAGTCACCGGAGACCTCGGAGACACTGGAGGCACCCGTGGCCCCGCGGCCACACAGCCGGTCGGCGCACCGGGCGACGAGCCGGTCACCGGCACGCTGCCCCGGCGTGTCCGTCAGGCCAGCCTGGCCCCCCAGCTCAAGCAGGACACCGCACGGCGCGCGGACCGCGCGGCGCGGACCGCCGACCGCGACGCCGATGAGGTCCGCAGCCGGATGGCCTCGCTGCAGCGCGGCTGGCAGCGCGGCCGGGAGGAGAACGCCGGGGGCGACGCAGACCACAACGGCACAGCACAAGGAACGACTAAGGGGGACGGTCGATGACCGCACCGAAGACGACCGGCCACACCGCGACCGACAAGGGGCAGCTGAACTGGCTCCTGGACGACCTGGTCGATCGGGTCGCCAGCATCCGCAAGGCCGTCGTCCTGTCCGGCGACGGGCTCGCGACGGGGGTGTCCAAGGACCTGACCCGGGAGGACAGCGAGCATCTGGCCGCCGTCGCATCCGGCTTTCACAGCCTCGCCAAGGGTGTGGGCCGCCAATTCGACGCAGGCGGCGTCCGGCAGACGGTGGTCGAGCTTGACGACGCCTTCCTGTTCGTCACCGCCGCCGGGGACGGCAGCTGCCTCGCCGTCCTGTCCGATGCCGACTCCGACGTCGGACAGGTCGCCTACGAGATGACGCTCCTGGTCAAGCGGGTCGGCGTACATCTGGGCACCGCCCCGCGCACCGATCTGTCCGCAGGCGGGTAGTGGGATGACATGAGCACAGACGGTCAGGTGAGAAACCACTGGTTCGACGACGAGGCCGGACCGGTCGTCCGTCCGTACGCCATGACACGCGGCCGTACCACGAGTCCGGCCCAGCACCGGCTCGATCTGATCGCGGTGGTCGTCACGGAACCCGGCGCGGGTGACCCCGAAACGGATCCGGCGCTGTCGCCCGAGCACGTGGAGATCGTCGGGCTCTGCCGCGGCGAACCGCAGTCGGTCGCCGAACTCGCCGCCGGACTCGACCTGCCGATCGGAGTGGTGCGGGTGCTCATCGGCGACCTGGTGCACGCGGAACTCGTCCACGTCACACGCCCGGTGCCACCGGCCGAGCTGCCGGACGAGAGCATTCTGCGCGACGTGATCAACGGCCTCCGGGCGCTGTGATCCCGTACGGCAAGACCCCCTCGAGCAGGAGAAGAAACCGATGATCCTCGGGCGTTCTGAGCGCGGCAAGCCCCCGGTCGAGCCCGTCACGCTCAAGATCCTGGTGGCCGGCGGCTTCGGCGTGGGAAAGACGACCCTCGTCGGCGCGGTCAGCGAGATCAGGCCGCTGCGCACCGAGGAACTGCTCACCGAGGCCGGCCGCCCGGTCGACGACACCAGCGGTGTGGAGGCCAAGCACACCACCACCGTGGCCATGGACTTCGGCCGTATCACCCTGCGCGAGGACCTGGTGCTGTACCTCTTCGGCACGCCCGGGCAGGAACGGTTCTGGTTCATGTGGGACGAGTTGTCCGAGGGCGCGCTCGGCGCCGTCGTCCTCGCCGACACGCGGCGCCTGGAGGACTGCTTCGCCGCCGTCGACTACTTCGAGCGGCGTGGCATTCCCTTCCTCGTCGGCGTCAACTGCTTCGAGGAAGCGGCCCGTTACCCGGCCGAGGCCGTCCGGCAGGCCCTCGACCTGGACGACGGCGTACCCGTCCTGCTCTGTGACGCGCGGGAGCGGGAATCGGTCAAGGAAGTGCTCATCGGTGTCGTCCGGCATGCGATGGAGTACGCCGCGAACGACCGCCAGGCCGCCCTCGGCTGACCCAAGCCGCGCCCGGCCGGCCCACGGGCACGGCCCGTACCCCCGCCGACCGGGGTACGGGCCGTGGTCCGGTGAAGAGCCCTCACGCGTGCGTGCCGTGGAAGGAGCCCTCACGCGTGCGTGCCGCGCACCGTTACGCGCCGCCCTGCTCCGCGTCCCCCAGCCAGCCGAAGCTCTTCTCCACGGCCTTGCGCCAGTTGCGGTACTCGCGGTCGCGCACCGACGGCTCCATCGCCGGTGTCCACTCCGCGTCCCGCTGCCAGTGCGACTTCAGCTCGTCCAGGTCGTTCCACACGCCTGTCGCCAGACCGGCCGCGTAGGCGGCGCCGAGGCAGGTCGTCTCCGACACCCGTGGCCGGATGACCGGGACGCCGAGGACGTCCGCCTGGTGCTGCATGAGCAGGTTGTTCTTCGTCATGCCGCCGTCGACCTTCAGGGTGGTGATCCGCACGCCGGAGTCCTGGTACATGGCGTCCACGACCTCCCGGGTCTGCCAGCTCGTCGCCTCCAGCACCGCGCGCGCGAGATGGGCCTTGGTGACGTACCGGGTGAGGCCGGTGACGACACCTCGTGCGTCGGCACGCCAGTAGGGCGCGAACAGGCCGGAGAACGCGGGCACGATGTAGGCGCCGCCGTTGTCCTCGACGCTCGCCGCCAGTGTCTCGATCTCGTCGGCGGTGCGGATGATCCCGAGCTGGTCGCGGAACCACTGGACCAGCGCGCCCGTTATCGCTATGGACCCCTCCAGGCAGTACACCGGCGCCTCCCCGCCGATCTTGTAGCCCATCGTCGTCAGCAGCCCGCTCTTGGACGGCACCGGCCGGTTGCCCGTGTTCAGCAGCAGGAAGCTGCCGGTGCCGTAGGTGTTCTTCGCGGTGCCCACGTCGTAGCAGGCCTGCCCGAACACGGCGGCCTGCTGGTCACCCAGAGCCGAGGCGACGGGCACACCGGCGAGCTGCCCGACCGCCGTGCCGTACACCTCGGCGGAGGACCGGATCTCGGGCAGCACCGCCTCGGGTACGTTCATGGCGGACAGGATGGCGGGATCCCACTGGAGCGTGTCCAGGTTCATCAGCATGGTGCGGCCGGCGTTGGTGACGTCGGTGACGTGCCGGCCGCCCTCGGTGCCGCCGGTGAGGTTCCAGATCAGCCAGGAGTCGATCGTCCCGAAGGCGATCTCGCCGCGTTCGGCCCGCTCCCTCAGGCCGGGCACATGGTCCAGCAGCCAGGCCGCCTTGGGCCCGGAGAAGTAGCTGGCCAGCGGCAGTCCGGTCTGTTCACGGAAGCGGTCCTGGCCGTCCGTGCCGCCCAGTTCGTTGCACAGGGCCGCGGTACGGGTGTCCTGCCAGACGATCGCGTTGTGCACCGGCTTGCCCGTGGCGCGGTCCCACAGGACGGTCGTCTCCCGCTGGTTGGTGATGCCGAGCGCGCTCAGCTGGTCGGCGCGCAGCCCCGCCTTGGCGAGCGCCCCGGCAACCACGGCCTGCACCTTGGACCAGATCTCGGTCGCGTCGTGTTCCACCCAGCCCGGCTTCGGGAAGATCTGGCGGTGCTCGCGCTGGTCCACGGCGACGATGGCGCCGCTGTGGTCGAAGACGATGCAGCGGCTGGATGTGGTGCCCTGGTCGATGGCGGCGACGTAGGTGTCGGCGGTGTCCGTCATGGCAGTCCCCTGGGTCGCTGGGTCGGGTCGCTGGTCAGAGGGGCGCGTGTGCGGTGGGAGGGCGGCGTACGGGCCGGGAGCAGGCATACGGGGGCGTACAGGCCTACGGCGCGGACGGAGGCGCGTACGGGGTCGGCGGTGACGTACGGGGATCAGAAGGCCGCGTTGTAGATGGCGCCGGCGAGTGCCCCGCCGATCAGCGGCCCGGCGACCGGGATCCAGGCGTAACCCCAGTCGGACGTGCCCTTGTTGGGGATCGGCAGGAAGGTGTGCACGATCCGCGGCCCGAGGTCGCGGGCCGGGTTGATGGCGTACCCGGTGGGGCCGCCGAGGGAGAGTCCGATGCCGACGACGAGCAGGGAGACGATCAGCACGGTGGTGCCGGACTCGCCGAGTCCCTTGGTCAGCCCGAACGCGAGGATCGGCAGCACGAGCGCGACTGTCGCGATGATCTCGGTGATGAGGTTGGCGACCGGGTTCCGGATCTCCGGGATGGTCGAGAAGATGCCGAGCGTCGGCACCGGTTCGTCGGCCGTGCCCTCCGTCGTGCCCTCCTTGCGGACGTTGGCCTGGAACTGGGCGAGGTAGACGAGATAGGCCAGTACGGCCCCGAGCATGGCGCCGACGAGCTGGCCCAGCAGATACACCCAGACCTTGCCCCACTTACCGGTGTCGATGGCGATGCCGATGGTGACCGCGGGGTTGAGCTGTCCGCCGGACAGCGGAGCGGCGGTGTACGCGCCCGCGAGCACGCCGAAGCCCCAGCCGAACGCGATGACGACCCAGCCCGAGGCCCGCGCCTTGGAGTATCTGAGAGTGACGGCGGCACAGACGCCGGCACCGAAGAGGATCAGGATCGCGGTGCCGATCACTTCGCCGACGAAAATGTGTCCATTGCTCATGGCGGCTCCCTTGGCGCCGGTGGGGGCGGTGAGCCCCGGCCCTCCGTGCAGGAACGTTCCGTTGGCGTCTTCAGCCGTAGGCAGGGAGCCCCGCGCCCCGCCCGGCGTCCGTGACGAGCGTGCCGTCGCAGCCGTATCGCCGTGGAGGGACGAGTTGTGGAGCAGGACAGACCCGTGGCGCAGTGCCTGATAACGCCGAGAATGTACGGCGATGTCGACTGACACCGGGAAGTGTTCACCGGCGTCCCGGGGGCGTCAAGGTTGCCGACGGCGACGGTGACGGCGACTCGCCCCGCGGCCCGGTGGCGACGGTGACGGCGACCCACACGACGCCCAGGTCACGGCGCCGGACCCCGACGGAGGTGTGCGGGAAGGACGTTCATCGCCCCGGCTCGACCGTCGCGTAACCGGCCTGCGCCACCGCCCCGGTGCCGCGCCGGACCTCGTGGCCGGGCAGCCCGGCCCGTCCGAGCACCCAGCTCGCACCGCGCAGCGCCTTGGCCGCCTGCTTCAGCGGAGCGAGCTGCGCGGCGGCCTGACGGTGGTCGCCCACGCTTCCCGGCGCGCACACCACCGTCGCGAGGGAGAGCGTGACCGGCCGGTCTCCCGCCGACCAGGGCGCGTCGAGCACCGCGACCAGCGGGTCGAGCGCCTCCTCCTCGGCCAGCACCAGGAAGTCGTCCCCGCCGATGTGCCCCACGCGCGCGTTCCCCGAGACCGCCTGCTGCAGCGCCCGCCCCACCGAGCGGATCAGCTCGTCGCCCATGGCGAACCCGGCACCGTCGTTGACCTGCTTGAAGTGGTCGATGTCCAGCCAGCTGAGCGCGAAGGTCCGGCCGTCCGCGATCCACCGGTCCACCTCGCCGGTTATCGCGTCCGAACCGGGCAGCCGGGTCAGCGGATTGAGCCCGGCGGCCTCCTCGACCCGGCTCTCGGCCAGGGCCCGCACCAGGTCCGCGAGCCGTACGACACCGACGCACCGGCCGTACCGGTCGACCACCGCGACATCGTCGGAGGTGCGGTCCCGGCCGCCGATCGCGACGACGTCCAGCACCTCCCATGCGGTGGCGTCGACGCCGACCGTACGGGGCGCGTCCCCCAGCTTGAAGGCCGGCCGGTCGGCGTACAGGGCGTGCCCATAGCGGCCGGACATCGACAGCAGGAACCGTGAGCGGTGCACCGAGCGCACGGGCCTGCCCACCTGGTCCACCAGCAGCACACCGGACACGTCCGGCGATCCGGTCAGCAGCCCCCGCACCTGTCCCGCCGAAGCGGTCACCGGCAGTACGGCGGCCGGGCGCACGAACTCCCGCACCGACGGCCCGGACCGGGGCACACCGACGGTGCCCGGGGAGCGGGGCGGAACGTATACGTCCGCGGCGGGGATCCGGGCCGGCGGCGCGAACAGCTCGCCCTGGCCCAGCTGCGCCCCGGCCGACAGCGCCGCCGCGTATTGCAGCTCGGTCTCCACCCCCTCCACCGCCACCAGGGCGCCCAGCACCTCGCACAGGGTCCGCATCGCCCGCACCGCGGCCGGCCGGGACAGCAGCGAGGCATCGAGTTTGACCAGGTCGGGGGAGAGGTCGGTGAGCAGCCGGAGCGGTACGTCGCCGTCCCCGATGCCGTCCGCGCTGATCCGGAAGCCCTGCTCGCGCAGTGTGGCCACGGCCTCCAGCAGGGCCCGTTGCGGCACGTGCGTGTAGGGCGGGACCACGTCCAGCGTCACCTCCCAGGGCTGGCGTCCGGCCGCGCGCACGGCGTCGTGCAGCGGGGCCAGGCCGCCGAGGTCGGCGAGGGTGGCCGCGAACACGTTCAGATGCAGCGGCAGCAGGGTTTCCTTGTGCGTCGCGGCGCGGAGCGCCAACACCGTCAGCCTTCCGTCGAGTTCGGGGTCTCGGCGGGCCTCGGCCAGGATGTCACCGGTCTCCGGGCGGGCGAGTGTCTCCAGTGCGGTGACCGCGCCCGTCCTCAGGTTGACCACCGGCTGGAAGGCGAAGCGGAGAGTGTCCGTCCAGGAGTGCACGGGAGCATGATTTCGCTGCCCGCGTGCGCCCAGGGGCAGTTCATGAGACGTTCACGCAGGATTCCGGGGTGGTCACACAGCGTAGAAAACCTCTGTGGCCTCTGGTGTCACACCCCGCTCTCCTCCGATGCTGTCACCTCACCGCGATCACCGACGATCCGTGCCCGAAGAGTCCCTGATTGGCGGATATCCCCACGCGTGCCCCGGCGATCTGCCGGTCGCCGGCCGTGCCTCTCAACTGCCAGGTCAGCTCGCAGACCTGGGCGATCGCCTGGGCCGGCACCGCCTCCCCGAACGAGGCGAGCCCGCCACTGGCGTTGACGGGTATGCGGCCGCCCGGGGCCGTCGCGCCCTCCCGCAGCAGCTTCGCCCCCTCTCCCTCGCCGCACAGTCCCAGGTCCTCGTACCACTGCAGCTCCAGCGCGGTGGACAGGTCGTAGACCTCGGCCAGGGACAGGTCGCCGGGGCCGGCGCCGGCCTCCTCGTAGGCGGCCCGGGCTATGGAGGCCCGGAAGGTCTCATCGGGGGCGCCCACCGCGACGGCGGAGTCCGTGGCGATGTCCGGCAGGTCCAGCACCGTGTTCGGGAAGCGCGGGGTCACAGTCGACACCGCCCGGATCCGCACCGGCCGGGTCGTCCCGTGCCGGTGCGCGAACTCCATGCTGGAGAGCACCAGGGCCGCCCCGCCGTCGGAGGTGGCGCAGATGTCGAGCAGCCGCAGGGGATCGGCGACCACCGCGGACGCGGCGACCTCCTCGACGGTGACCCGTTTGCGGTAGCGGGCGTGCCGGTTGAGCGCGCCCATGGCGGCGTTCTTCACCTTGACCAGGGCGAAGTCCTCCGGCGTGTCCCCGTGCACCGCCATCCGCCGCCGCGCGTACAGCCCGAAGTACGCCGGGTTGCTCGCGCCCAGGACGCGGAAGCGCAGCCAGTCCGGATCGTCCGGCCGGTCGCCGCCCGCCGGCCGGAAGAACCCCTTGGGCGCCGCGTCCGCCCCCACCACGAGCACGACGTCCGCGAGCCCGGCGAGTATCTGGGCCCGGGCCGTGGCGATCGCCTGCGCTCCGGAGGCGCACGCCGCGTACACGCTGGCGACCCTGGCCCCCTGCCAGCCCAGAGCCTTGGCGAAGGTCGCTCCCGCCACATACCCGGGATACCCGCCACGCACCGTGTCCGCTCCCACGACCGAGCCGACCTCGCGCCAGTCCAGACCGGCGTCCGCGAGGGCCGCGCGGGCCGCCGCCGTGCCGTACTCCACGAAGGAGCGGCCCCACTTGCCCCATGGGTGCATGCCCGCGCCGAGCACCGCCACGTCCATCGTCACGCCCTCACCCCCGTCGGCCGCCAGTGCCAGGTCGTCCAGGCCGTCTCCGCGTCCTCGTGCAGTACTCCGGGGACGACCTCCACCTCCATGCCCACCGTCAGATCGGCGACGGTGACCCCGGGAGCCGCCTGTCCGAGCACCACGATCCGCTCGGCCTCCAGCTCCACCGCGATCAACGCGTAGGGCTCCCACGGAAGTTCCCGGTCGCTCACATAGGGTGACGGCGGACGGTACCGGCTGTCCGTGTACGACCAGACACGCCCGCTTCGTGACAGGGGCACCTCCTCCAGTGAGCCGCCGTCGCAGTGGGGGTTGCGGCAGCGGACGTCCTCGCGCGGGAAGAAGACCGTGGCGCAGGACGAGCAGCGGGTGCCCAGAAGCCGGAAGCCGTCTCCCTCGCCGGCGAACCATCCGTCGACCACGGGTGTGCGTGTGTGCGGCAAAGGTGCCTCCCATCATCACGTTTCCTGACGGAGCGTCAGGAGTGTGGCACGGGCGCCGGGAAATGGGCAGGGCATCCGAGGGAATCGCATCCGATCGCTTCCCGGCCGGAACGCGAACCTGATAGATGCAGGAGACATGACACGACTCACCGGTGCAGTCCGCGGTCTCGTCACCGCCTTCGCCGCCCTGCTGGCCGTGACCACCGCCCCCGTCACCGCCGGGGCGACGACGGGGACCAAGGCGCCGAAGGACTTCGTGGCCCTGAGAACCGTGGATCCGACGATCATCCAGGAGATGCGCTACTTCACCCCGCACAACTTCGTCGGCGAGCGCATCGACGGCTACGAGCAGCCGATGTGCATCCTGACCCGCCCCGCCGCCGAAGCCCTCCACAAGGCGCAGCTCACCCTGCTGCGCAAGGGCTACACCCTCAAGGTGTACGACTGCTACCGGCCGCAGCGGGCCGTGAACCACTTCGTCCGCTGGGCCAAGGACCTCGACGACCAGTCGATGAAGGGCGAGTTCTACCCGAACGTCGACAAGACCCGTCTGTTCGCCGACGGTTACATCGCCGAGAAATCCGGCCACAGCCGCGGCTCGACCATGGACCTCACCATCGTGCAGCTCCCCGCAAGGCCGACCCGGCCCTACCACCCCGGTCAGCCGCTGGTGCCCTGCTTCGCGCCCAAGGATGAGCGTTTCCCCGACAACTCCGTCGACATGGGCACCGGATTCGACTGCTTCGACACCCTCGCCCACACGCTCGACCCGCGCATCCAGGGCGAACAGCGAGCCAACCGCCTGCTCCTCAAGAACACCCTGGAGAGCCTCGGATTCGTGAACCTCGCCGAGGAGTGGTGGCACTACACGTACAAGCCCGAGCCCTACCCGGACACCTATTTCGACTTCCCCGTGTCCTCGAAGTCGCTCATCGGCGACCACTGAGCAACCTCCGGAAGATGTCCCTCCTCTGATCGGATACAGTCCGCGCGTGTCCGAAACTCAGCACTCAACTGACAACTCCGCACCGGATTCCCACTGTTCGAGTTGCGGAGCGCCCTATGGAGAGGGCGTTTCCGGCTGGCCGCGCACCTGCCCGTCCTGCAGGGCCGTCGCCTATCGCAATCCGCTGCCGGTCGCGATCGCGCTCCAGCCCGTGTACGACACCAAGGGCACGGCCCTGGTCGTCATCACCCGGACCGTCGCCCCCGCGCGCGGGGGCACGGCACTGCCCGGCGGCTACATCGACGACCGGGAGGACTGGAAGCAGGCCGTCGTACGCGAGCTCAAGGAGGAGACCGGCATCGACGCGGCCGCGCGGGACGTACGGCTCGTGGACGCCATGAGCTCGCCCGACGGTCACCTGCTGCTGTTCGGACTCCTCCCGGAGCGCCCGGCGGAAGGGCTCCCGCCCGCCGACCCCACGGACGAGACCGAGGGCTGGCGGCTGCTGCGCCGGCCCGAGGAGCTCGCCTTCCCGCTGCACACCGTCGCCGTACGGGCCTGGTTCGAGGGCCGGTACGTCTGAGTGGCGCGGCTCAGCCGAGCCCCCGCACCCGCACCGGGAAGGGGGGCTCGGCGGAACCGTCCTCCCGCTCCCGGGTCACCACCACCCGAGGGCCCTGCCGGCGGGCGACGTAGCGCTCGATCTCCGGCTCGTCCCACGCGGCGCCCGCGTCCGGCACGACCAGACCGCCGCCCGTCCGGCCACGCGCGGGTGCCCACACCTCCAGCTCCAGGCCGCCGTCGGCGCCGCGCACGGGAATGACCGCGCCGGCCCGGGCGAACACAGGTATCCGTGACAGCGGCGCGTCGACAAGAACCTGCCCCGGCCCCTCGTACGCCTGCTCCGTCACGGTGTCGTACCAGCGGCCCCGCGGCAGCTGCACCGCCCGACGGTCGGCACCCGGGTCCAGCACCGGAGCCACCAGCAGAGCGTCCCCGAGCAGAAACGTGTCCTCGCAGTCGCGCAGCGCCCGGTCCTCCGGCGCCCCCCACCACAGCGGCCGCACATAGGGCGCGCCGGTGCGCCGCGCCAGATGGGCCAGCGTCATGAAGTACGGCAGCAGCCGCCGCCGTTCGAGCAGCGCCACGCGCGCGTGCTCCAGCACCTCGGCACCGAACTCCCAGGGCTCCCGGCGCCCCGCCCGCAGACTCGCGTGGGTCCGGAACAACGGCAGATACGCGCCGAGCTGGAACCACCGGAGATACAGCTCGGGCGACGGACTGCCGTCGAAACCGCCCACGTCCGGGCCCGAGTACGGCACCCCGCACAGACCGAGCCCCAGCACCAGCGAAAGCGACGCCCGCAGCCCCGGCCAGCCCGTCGCCACGTCCCCGGACCAGGTCCCCCCGTACCGCTGCATCCCCGCCCAGCCCGACCGGGAGAACAGGAAGGGCCGCTCCCCGGGCGACAGCTCGCGCAGCCCCTCGTAGCCCGCCCGGGCCATGCAGAGCGCGTACACGTTGTGCGCTTCCCGGTGGTCGCCCCCGCGCCCCTCCAGGGCGTGCCGGGCCGACCGCGGCAAGGTGAGCTCTCCGAAGGCGTTGAACGACGTCGGCTCGTTCATGTCGTGCCAGAAGCCCGCGAAGCCCTGCCCGAGTCGTTCCTCGTAGAGAGAGCCCCACCACTTGCGCACGCGCGCGTGCGTGAAGTCCGGGAAGACCGACTCCCCGGCCCACACCACACCGCCCACCGTCCGCCCGGAGGCGTCCCGCACGAACGCGTCCACGGCCGAACCGCCGGCGTACACCGCGTTGCCCGGCACCGCCTTCACGGCCGGGTCGACGATCGACACCAGCCGGATCCCGTCCCGGCGCAACTCCTCGGCCAATTGGCGCAGCTTCGGGAACCGCTCCTGATCGACGGTGAACACCTGGTGGTCGTCGTAGTGGTCGATGTCCAGGTGCACGGCGTCCAGCGGCAGCTCGCGCTCCTGGTAGCCGGCGACGATCCGGCGGACCTCCTGCTCGCTGCCGAAGCCCCACCGCGCGTGCTGGTGGCCGAGCGCCCACGCGGGCGGCAACGCGGGCGCACCGGTCAGCGAGGCCCACGTGTGCAGCACGCGCGCGGGGGTGCCCACCATCACCCAGCAGCGCAGCGGCCCGCCGTCCATCCGCAGCTCGCAGCGCCCGGCCCGGTCGTGCCCGGACCCGGCGCCCTCCTCGCCCTCGCGCAGCACGACCGTGCCGTCCCACGTGGAGTCGTGGAACACCAGATGCGTGCCGGCGTCGGCCACCACGAGCTGCACCGGCATGGTCACGTAGAGCGGATCGTCGCCGGGGCCGAACGCCCGGCCGGGATCGGTGTTCCACAGCCGGTACGTGCCGTCCCGCAGCCGGGGCCCGGACGCCCGGCCGCCCAGACCGAAGAAGCGCGCGTCCGCCGCCACCTCCGACCGCTGCATCCAGCGCGCCGTGCCTCCGCCCACAGGCTCCCACCAGCGCGGCGGCAGATCCCGGCGCAGGGTCACCCCGCCCGGCGTGCACACCTCCACCGCCCCGTGCCGCGAGACCGTGACCGTCACCCGCTCGGCGACCACCCGCCAGCCACCGTCCTTGTCCGGCTCCAGCACCGCGCGCGGATCCGGCTCCGGACAGCCCCCCGCGAGCGCGTACGACGGCTGCGGAGCGGCCCCGTCCCACCCCCAGAACACCGCCCCGTTCACCGCCACGGTGATCCGCAGCTCGGACCGGCCGAACCGGATGACACCGCCCCCCGGCCCCGGCGCCACGCTCGTCACCTGTCCCGGGACCCGCGCCCGCTCGGCCCCCCGCGGCGGCAGGCCGACCGCGTCGATCCGCCTCCTGCGCCACGCGGCCCGCACGGTACGCAACCCCCGAGCCGCCCTCCCCGAACCGACCACACTCACCGAACGCACCAGGTCACGACCGTCCATGCTGCTCACCCTGCCACTGAGCGCCCCACGCGCGCGTGTCGTTCAACTGCCGTTCACCCGTGCCGGGACCACATCTTCACGACACGGACTATGTGGGGCGCACCCTGGTGCAGAAGTCGATCACATGGCATCGTCCCTGTCAGCCGCGTCACGCGCACACCCCAGCCCGTGCGCGGACCGACGCACACGACGCGCACAGCCCGGGAGCCGCCCCATGACGACCGCGAACCCCCAGCCGCTCTGGCAGCCCGACCCCGAGCGGATCGCCCAGGCACGCATCACCCAGTTCCAGGCATGGGCCGCCGAGCACCACGGCGCCCCGGCCGAAGGCGGCTACCCGGCGCTGCACCAGTGGTCCGTCGACCAGCTGGACACCTTCTGGAAAGCCGTCACCGAGTGGTTCGACGTACGGTTCTCGACGCCCTACGCGCGCGTGCTCGGCGACCGTGCCATGCCCGGCGCCCAGTGGTTCCCCGGCGCCACCCTCAACTACGCCGAGCACGCCCTGCGGGCCGCGGCCGACCGCGCGGACGACCCCGCCCTCCTGTACGTCGACGAGACCCACGAACCGCGCCCGGTGACCTGGTCCGAACTGCGCCGCCAGGTCGGCTCCCTCGCCGCCGGACTCCGGACCCTCGGAGTCCGCCCCGGCGACCGCATCAGCGGCTATCTGCCCAACATCCCGCAGGCCGTCGTCGCCCTGCTCGCCACGGCCGCCGTCGGCGCCGTCTGGACCTCCTGCGCGCCCGACTTCGGCGCCCGCAGCGTCCTCGACCGCTTCCAGCAGGTCGAACCCGTCGTCCTGTTCACCGTCGACGGCTACCGCTACGGCGGCAAGGAGCACGACCGCCGCGAGACCGTCGCCGAGCTGCGCCGCGAGCTGCCCACGGTGCGTGCCGTCGTCCACATCCCGCTGCTGGGCACCCAGGCACCCGAGGGGGCGCTGGAGTGGTCGGCGCTGACGGCGGGGGACACCGAGCCCGTCTTCGAGCAGGTCCCGTTCGACCACCCGCTGTGGGTGCTCTACTCCTCCGGCACGACCGGCCTGCCCAAGGCCATCGTCCAGTCCCAGGGCGGCATCCTGGTCGAGCACCTCAAGCAGCTCGGCCTGCACTGCGACCTCGGCCCCGAGGATCGCTTCTTCTGGTACACCTCGACCGGCTGGATGATGTGGAACTTCCTCGTCTCCGGCCTGCTCACGGGCACGACGATCGTCCTCTACGACGGCAGCCCCGGCTATCCGGACACGGGCGCCCAGTGGCGGATCGCCGAACGCACCGGGGCCACCCTCTACGGCACCTCCGCCGCCTACGTCATGGCCTGCCGCAAGGCCGGCGTCCACCCCGCGCGCGACTACGACCTGTCCGCCGTGAAGTGCGTCGCCACCACCGGCTCCCCGCTGCCGCCCGACGGCTTCCGCTGGCTGCACGACGAGGTGCGCGACGACCTGTGGATCGCCTCCGTCAGCGGCGGCACCGACGTCTGCTCCTGCTTCGCCGGCGGCGTACCGACCCTCCCGGTGTACACCGGCGAACTCCAGGCACCCGGTCTCGGCACCGACCTGCAGGCCTGGGACCCGAGCGGCAAGCCCGTCGCCGACGAGGTCGGCGAGCTGGTCGTCACCAACCCCATGCCCTCCATGCCGATCCGCTTCTGGAACGATCCGGACGGCAGCCGCTACCACGACAGCTACTTCGACACCTACCCCGGCGTCTGGCGGCACGGCGACTGGATCACCGTCACCTCACGCGGCACCGTGATCATCCACGGCCGCTCCGACTCCACCCTCAACCGGCAGGGCGTGCGCATGGGCTCCGCCGACATCTACGAGGTCGTCGAGCGCCTGCCCGAGATCAAGGAGTCCCTCGTCATCGGCATCGAGCAGCCCGACGGCGGCTACTGGATGCCGCTGTTCGTGCACCTCGCGCCGGGCGCCGTCCTCGACGAGGCACTCCTGAACCGCATCAAGCAGACCATCCGCGAACAGCTCTCGCCGCGCCACGTACCGGACGAGATCATCGAAGTGCCCGGGGTCCCGCACACCCTCACCGGCAAGCGCATCGAGGTCCCCGTCAAGCGCTTGCTGCAGGGCACGCCCCTGGAGAAGGCGGTCAACCCCGGCTCCATCGACAACCTCGCCCTGCTGGGCTTCTACGAGGAACTCGCCCGCAAGCGCGCCTGACCCGCAGGCGGGTCACCCGCCATAGGTGGCCTCGGACTCACCCAGCACGGAGGCGAAGTCCGAGGCGAGCCGCGCGGCGTCGGCGGGCTCAAGACCGGCGGCCGTGATCCGCACCCCCGGCCCCGAAGCCAGGCGGAACCGCGCCCCGGCCGCGACCCACCAGCCGTACGACCGCAGGCCGTTCACCACCGCCGACTCGTCGCGCACGGGCACCCACACGTTCATGCCGCTCGCGGCGTGCGAGGCGATAGCGCGTGCGGCCAGCTCGCCTGCCAGCGCGGTGCGCCGCAGCGCGTACGTCTCACGCGCGCGTGCCACCAACGCGCGCGTGCCCTCGTCCGTCATCAGGCCGTGCACGGTCTCCTGCAGCAGGTGACTGACCCAGCCCGAGGTGAGCAGCAGCCGGCCGTCGTGCCGGGCGAGAGTGACCGGGTCGCAGGCCGCGGCCGCCCAGCGAAGATCCGTCCCCAGGAACTTGCTCACGGTCCGCACATGCACCCAGCGTGCCGGCCCCGCACCCGTGACCGAGTGCAGCGGGCCGCCGGCCACCTCGGAGGCGTGGTCGTTCTCCACCACCAGGACATCGGGCGCGTGACGCAGCACCTCGGCCAGCGCGTCCCGACGGCCGGCGGAGAGACATCCGCCGTACGGATTCTGCGCACGCGGACTGAACACCACGGCCCGTACCCCGGCCGCGAGCGCCCCGCGCAGAGCCTCCGGGCGCATTCCTTCGTCGTCCACCGCGACTGGGACGATGCGCAGCCCCAGTGCAGCGACCAGATCCAGCAGATGGTGGTACCCCGGGTCCTCCATCGCCACGCCGTCCCCGGGACGCAACTCGACAGACAGCACCCGGTCGATCAGGTCCAGCGCCCCGTGCGCGAACGTCACGTGTTCCACGGGGACACCGTCCGCGCCCAGCCACTCGCGCACCACGTCCTCGAGCCGCGCCAGCCGGGGCGTGGACCGATGGGAGCGGGCGCCCGGGGAGAGGCGTGAGGGCGGCACCAGAGCGGGCAGCAGTGCTGGATCGGGGTGCCCGCCGGCCAGGTCCCGCAGTCCTTCGGGCACCTTGGGCGGCCGCCGAGACCCGACCGCGGGAGCCGGCGCGACCACCGTGCCGCCACGCCCGCGCGTGACGACGATGCCCCGCCGCCGCAACTCCTTGTAGGCCGTGGCAACCGTGCCCGGACTCACCCCCAGCTCGTCCGCGAGCCGCCGCACGGGCGGCAGCGCGACCCCCGGTGCCAACGCTCCGTCCGCCACGCCCCGTTCGACGGATCCGGCAATTCCCTTGGCCGTCGTACCGCTGATCTCATATTGTGTTGCCACGTTCGCAATTATGTATCAGTACATAACTTTCGGCAAGTGACAAGCTCCACCAGAGGGGGAACCAGTGGACGCCAAGCCCGAGGCCGCCATCCGTCCGTCGCGCATACCAGGAGGCCGCGACGGACGCCGGATGCTCCTCATCACCTTCATCGACCGCATCGGCAGCGGCCTGTGGGCATCCGTCTCCGTCCTGTACTTCACCTACGTCTCGGGACTCTCCGTCGCCCAGGTCGGCACCCTCGTCGCCGTCTCCGGCGCCGTCGGCATCGCGGGCGCACCCCTCGGCGGACGCATCGCCGACCGCTTCCCCCTCACCCGGATCCTGATCCCACTCCAACTCCTGCGCGCGCTCGCCTCCTTCGGCCTGCTCACCACCGACCACTACCTCCCGCTGCTCGCGATCTCGGCAGTCGGCAGCCTCGCCGACCGCGCCTCCAGCGTCCTCACCAAGCTCTACGCCGCCCGCATCGCCGGCCCCGACCGCGTCCGCTACCAGGCCGTCAACCGCACCGCCTCCAACGCGGGCTGGGCCCTGGGCGGCCTCGCCGCCGCGACCGCCCTCACCCTCGGTACCACCACCGCCTACGGCTGGCTCCTCACCGGCGACGCGCTCTCCTTCGTGGCGATCGCGCTCCTCACCCTCACCTGCGGGGAACCCCCGTCCGTCAGCCGTGTCGCCGCCTCCGGCACCACACCCTGCGCCGCCAGGCCGGCCAGCCCCTGGCACGACCGCACCTACCTCGCATACGTGGCGACCGATGCCGTCCTCTTCCTCGACGACTCCGTCTTCCAGATCGGCCTGCCCCTGTGGATCGCGCACACCGAAGGCGTGCCCCACGGCCTCGCACCCCTGCTGCTCGTCCTCAACAACCTGATGGTGGTCGCCCTCCAGGTGCCGCTCGCCCGCTACGGCACCACCACCGCGGCAGCCCGCAAACTGCTCCTCCCGCTGTCCGCCGCCTCCGCCGCCGGCGGCATCACCCTCGCCCTGTCCGCCACCGGCGGCACCTCCCAGGCGATCTGCCTGCTCACCGCGTCCGCCGCCCTGTTCACCCTGGCCGAGATGCTGCACGCCGTCGTGTCCTGGGAGCTCTCCCTCGCCCTCGCGCCGGACACCGCACAGGGCGCCTACCTGGGCGTACACGGCCTTGCCCAGTCCGGCCAGCGCAGCCTCGGCCCACTCGCCGTCACTGCCGCCATCGCCACCGGCCCCCTCGGCTGGACCGTCTTCGGCGCCACCATCGCCGCGACCTGCGCACTCCAGCACCGACTGGTCCGGGACCGCCTCCAGCGAAGCCCGTTGTCAGTGCCGCCGGTTACGGTGAGTGAGCATTGATCGACCGCGCACTATGGGGGAAAAATGGCGCACACCGACCACCAGACCCTGCGACGCGTCCTGCGCCGTGAGATCGCCGGCACCATCGGCCTGCTCACCGACGAACACGACTTCAGCGCCATGCGGCGCTACCGCAGCTTCACCTTCGACGACCACACGACCTACCTGAATCAGGTCGAGGCCGTCCTCAAAGCCCGCGCCGCCCAGGGCACCCACACCACCCTCGCCCTGTTCGACCCCGAGGACTACGCCGCCTACTGCGCGGAGACCGGCCTCGACCCCGAAGCCCCGACCAGCCGGACCCGCTTCACGGCGGAGCTGGCGGCCACGGGCCCCACCATCCCCTACGACGGCCAGCCTCTCGCCACGCTCGTACCCGCCCTTGTGGACGAAGCAGTACGCCAGGCGACATGGGAGTACGCCACCACCCTGCTGTCCCGCCTCGGCCCCTGCCCCACCTGCGGCGAGGACATCGGCAGGGCGGCCTTCACCCGCGCCTCCGACCTCCTGTTCCGGATCCTCGACAGCGCACCCGACGGCGACCGGCACCTCGTGTGCAGCGTCTCCGGACCACCGGACACCCTGGTCTCCGTCCTGCACGGCGACCAGGACGGCGACGGCGCCCTTCGCCTCGACGAGGCCGAGGCCCTGGAATTCACCAGCGTCCTCGCCCTCGGCCTCGCGACCCGAAGCCCCGGCGGACTCGTCCTGCGCACCAGCGCCCCGGACACCACCGACCGCGTCTACGGCTGGCGACTGCGCTCCGGCGGTCTCGAACCACTCACCGCCTCCGAGGTGTTCGACGCCTACTGCACCGACATCGAATCCGGCGACATCATCTCGCCGGAATCCGGCGTCGACTACTGCGAGCCCCCCGACCTCGGGGACGAGAGCACGACACCCGGCCACCGGCACTGACCCGCGGTGCGCCGAAGGCACTGACGAGGCCGAGCACACGCCGAGCACACGCCGAACGCACCAGGGGCGCCCCACCCGAAGGCGGGACGCCCCTGCACCCGGCACGCGCAACGCGGCGCCGGTACGGCTACTCGCCGGACAGCACCGCCTGAGCCGCGCCGCGCGCCTCCTCGGCGCTGTCCGCGGCACGCGCGGCCGCCGCGGCCCGCTCGCACTGCGCCAGCGTGTACTTCGCCAGCGTCGCCCGGACATAAGGAATCGACGCAGCACCCATGGACAGGGAGGTGACACCCAGACCGGTCAGCACACAGGCCAGCAACGGGTCGGACGCGGCCTCACCGCACACACCACAGCTCTTGCCCTCGGCCTTGGCCGCCTCGGCGGACAGCGCCACCAGGTCCAGCAGCGCCGGCTGCCACGGGTCCTGCAGCCTGGACACAGCGCCCACCTGACGGTCGGCCGCGAACGTGTACTGCGCGAGGTCGTTGGTCCCCAGCGACAGGAACTCGACCTCCTGCAGGATCGAACGCGCCCGCAGCGCGGCCGACGGGATCTCCACCATCGCGCCGAACTTCGCCTGCAGCCCCGCCGCGCGGCAGGCGTCCGCGAACGCCTTCGCGTCCGCGCGGTCCGCCACCATGGGCGCCATGACCTCGAGGTAGACCGGCAGCCCCTCGGCGGCCTTCGCCAGCGCGGTCAGCTGCGATCGCAGGATCTCGGGGTGGTCCAGCAGCGTCCGCAGACCCCGCACGCCCAGCGCCGGGTTCGGCTCGTCGGCCGGAGTGAGGAAGTCCAGCGGCTTGTCCGCGCCGGCGTCCAGCACCCGCACGACCACACGACCCTCGGGGAACGCCTCCAGCACCTGCCGGTAGGCCTCCACCTGCTTCGCCTCGGAAGGAGCGTTCTTGCTGTCGTCCAGGAACAGGAACTCGGTACGGAACAGACCCACACCCTCGGCCCCGGCCTCAACCGCGGCCGGTACGTCCGCCGGCCCACCCACGTTGGCCAGCAGCGGCACCTTGTGACCGTCCGCCGTCACACCCGGCCCGGTCGAGGCGGCCAGCGCGGACTTGCGCTCGGCTGCCGCGGCCTGCAGCTGCGCCTTCTTCTCCTCGCTCGGGTGCACGAAGATGTCACCGGTGCTGCCGTCGACAGCGATCACCGTGCCCTCGGCCAGCTCACCGGCCCCCGGCAGCGCCACGACCGCCGGCACACCCAGCGCCCGCGCCAGGATGGCGCTGTGACTGGTCGGCCCGCCCTCCTCGGTCACGAAACCGAGCACCAGAGAGGGATCCAGCAGCGCGGTGTCGGCGGGCGCCAGATCCCGCGCCACGAGCACATAGGGCTGGTCGCTGTCCGGGACACCGGGCATCGGAACGCCCAGCAGCCGGGCGACGATACGATTCCGCACATCATCGAGGTCGGCCACCCGACCGGCGAGGTACTCACCCGCACCGGCCAGCAGCTCCCGATACGCCGCGAACGCGTCGTACACCGCCCGCTCGGCCGTGCTGCCGACGGCGATCCGCCGGTCCACGTCCGCCATCAGCTCGGGGTCCTGGGCCATCATGGCCTGCGCCTCGAGCACGGCCTGGGCCTCGCCCCCCGCCAGATTGCCGCGCGCCATCAGATCAGCGGCCACGGCGTCCACGGCCTGGCGGGCCCGCCCCTGCTCACGCTCGGCATCTTCCGGGGGAATCTGCTTGGCGGGCGGCTCCAGCACCGCCGTACCCATGTGCCGAACCTCGCCGATGGCCACGCCATGGCTCACGCCGACGCCTCGCAGCGTTGTCTCCATCTCACCCGTCTCCGATAGTGCGGCGGGTCCCACCGCCGCGGTGGTTGTACTGATCGCCGTCCGATGACGGCACTGCCGTCAGTTCCAGGCGAAGAGGCTGTCGCCGGCCTTCACGTCTCCGCTGTCACGGAGGTCCGAGAGGGACTCGGCCGTGGCTTCGAGGGCGACGACGGGGCAGACCGGGGACTTGCCGGCGGCCTCGACCGCGGAGGGGTTCCAGCGCACGATGGCCTGCCCGCGCGTCACGGTGTCGCCCTTGTTGACGAGGAGCTCGAAACCCTCGCCGTTGAGCTGCACCGTGTCGATGCCGAGGTGGGTGAGCACGCCGTGCCCACTCTCGTCCACCACGACGAAGGCGTGCGGGTGCAGGGAGACGATGACGCCGTCCACGGGCGCAACGGCTTCAGAGGGCTCACGCACGGGGTCGATCGCGGTGCCCGGGCCGACCATGGCCCCGGAGAAGACCGGATCAGGCACTTCGGCCAGTCCGATGGCCCGTCCAGCGAGCGGGGACGTCACGGTGGTCATGGGAAGCCTCCCAAGGAGTGGAGCTGCGTACGGGCCGTCACTACCTGTCCCGGACGGCGCTGGCAGCAGCGTATGTCATATGAAGTGGCGGTTCCGTATGGAAGCTACCAGGTAGTGGTCTAGACCACCAGCCCCGTGGATTTGCACCGCCTTCAAGGCTCCGTGTACAGTCGTACTCCTGCTTGGGGCGAAGGCCGCGAAAGCGCCCTCGCTCAGCAGCACCCAAACTCGTCAGATCCTATCTCTGGATCCGCTTCGGCATGTCCGCAGGGCGGTGGTCAGAGAGACGGAAAAACCCTGGTAGAGTTTGAAACACCGAAGGGAAGCCCGGAGGAAAGCCCGAGAGGGTGAGTACAAAGGAAGCGACCGTTCCTTGAGAACTCAACAGCGTGCCAAAAATCAAC
>NZ_JBSHAY010000052.1:0-45734 GCF_053611725.1 Streptomyces sp. NPDC054783
CCCGCCGAGAGGCGGGGCCGGCCCTTGGGTTTTCGGTGCCGGAGTGTTGCGGACGTCGGGTTCGTCAGATCACGCGGACCTGCGGGGGCGCGAGCGCTTCGGCAGGCCCACGGCCTCGACCTCGAAGTTGTCCTTGGTGCAGTCCAGGCGGTGGAAGAGGTTGTCCGGACCGGTCACGCACACCCTGGACACACCCGCGTCCTTCAACGCGGCGACGACGGCTGGCCAGTTGACGGGCCGGTCGAAGGTGTCCAGCATCATGGTGCGCAGCTCGTCCGCCGAGTTGATCACCGTGCCGTCCTGGTCGGTCACCACGGGCAGCTTCGGATCGGCGAACTCGTAGCGGGAGAAGACCTCCTCCTCGGCCCGGCGGCGCAGGGCGGCGAAGGCCGGGGCGTGCACCGGCGGGCGCATGCTGTACATCGAGTAGCCGCCCGCCTTGCTGATCCGCTCCTTCAACTCCTCCAGTTCGTTCTCCCGCAGCGAGAGCATCGTGAAGCCGCGGTCGAGGTGGCCGGAGAACTCGTACCACACGCCGCGCTCGTCGAAGTCGGCCAGGATCTCGGCGAGGCGCTCCTCGGGGGTGCGGACGAAGGAGTGGGTGACCACGTCGGTGTACTCCCGGCCGAAGAAGTCCTCCTCGAGCCGGGCGAGTTCCGCCGTGAGCCGGACCACCTCCGCGAACGGCAGCGAGCCGACGTAGGCCGCCGCCGCCTTCTGCCCGAAACTCGGGCCCACGCAGATGTCCGGCACGACGCCGAGTGTCTCCTCGGCGCGGTCGGCCAGAGCCATGGAGTTGACCAGAAAGGCCACCTGGCTGAATTCGGAGTAGTCCTCCGTCTGTTCCCTGAAGTTGTCGAAGACCGAGGTGCCGAGAGCCTGGTCGGCCTCGGCGAGACGGGCCCGTGCGAAGGGGTCCAGGAGCAGGAACTTCCCCACTTCGGCGAACCGGGAAGGTCCCATTCCGGGAAACACGATCGCAGTGCGGGACGCCGTGGATGTCGTCGTCATGGTCGTGTGAACGCCCTTTGCTGCTCGGGGGTGGTGCTGAATTCCGTCGGTTCCCGCCGGGTGCACGGGGCCTAGTCCTGTGCGCGGCGGTGGAAACCGCGGATTCCGATGAATCCGTAGACCAGGCATCCCGCAGCGATGGCGCCTATGCAGATGGGCAGCGGAATCGAGTGCGGTCCGCCGGCCGGCAGCAGCAGGCCGCGCATCGCCTCGCTGACGTAGGTCAGCGGGTTGAGGGAGCACAGGATCTGGAACCAGCGGATGTGGGACAGGCTCGCCCAGGGGAACTGGGTGGCGCCGGTGAACATGATCGGCGTGAGCGTCATGGCGAAGACGATGCTGATGTGCCGCGCCGGGGCCAGCGTGCCCAGCGTCAGGCCCACCGTGCCGCCGACGAGACCGCCCAGCGTCAGGATGCCCAGGGTGGCCGGGAGGGTGTGCAGCGGCCAGGAGACGTGGTCGAGGAGGAGCAGGCCGATCGGAATCATCACCAGCGAGCCGATCAGCCCGCGTATGGCACCGAACAGCACCTTCTCGATCGCGACCAGCACCACGGGGATCGGCGCCAGCAGCCGGTCCTCGATCTCCTTGGTGTAGGAGAAGTCGATGGCCAGCGGCAGGGCGGTGTTCTGCAGGCTCACCAGGAAGCTGTTGAGCGCGACGACGCCCGGCAGCAGCACCTGTTCGAACCCCGGAGTGGTGTAGCCGAGGTTGCCGAGCACCTTGCCGAAGACGAAGAGGATGAAGAACGGCTCCACGAGGACCTGGCCGAGGAACGGCGCGATCTCGCGGCCGGTGACGAAGATGTCCCGCCACAGGATGAACCAGAAGGTCCGCCAGCGGGTGGCCCGGCGCCGGTGCCGGCCGCCGCGGGCGGTCGGCTGTCCCTGTGGCTGGGCGGCGTCCGTGGTGTCGTCCGTCTCGGGGGCGGTGTCGTCGGTGGGCGCGGACGTGGCGGCGGTGGTCATCGCAGCTCCCTGCCGGTCAGCTCGACGAAGACGTCTTCGAGGGTGGAGTTGCCGACGCTCATGTCCTTGACCTCGCAGCCGGCTTCGGCGAGGGCGCGGATCACGGTCGGGAGGATCGTCGAGGAAGCGGCGTCGCTGTAGACCTTCAGCCGTACGTCCTTCGGACGGAAGTCGAGGTCGAGGTCGTCGTCCCCGTCCTGGTGCAGAACCTCGACGCCCGCCACGGACTCGATCCGCTTCAGACGCGCCAGGACCTCCTCGGCCCCGGTCGGCGGCGGTGCCACCGTGACGGAGACCGAGGTGTTGCTGAGCGACTCCATCAGGGCCTGCGGGGTGTCGAGGGCGAGGAGCTTGCCGTGGTCGACGATGCCGACCCGGTCGCACAGCTTCTCGGCCTCGTCCATGTTGTGGGTGGTGATGACCACGGTGACGCCCCGGCCGCTGAGTTCGGCCACCCGGTCGTGCACGAACAGCTGCGACTGGGGGTCCAGGCCGGTGGCGGGCTCGTCGAGGAACAGCACCCGGGGCCGGTGCATCAGCGCCCGGGCGATCATCACGCGCTGGGCCTGGCCGCCGGACACCTCGTCGGCGCGCGCCTGCCCGTGGTCGGTCAGCCCGACGAACTCCAGGCTCTCGTCCGCCAGCCGGTTGCGTTCGGACCGGGGCAGCCCGTGGTATCCGGCGTGGAAGACGAGGTTCTGCCGGATGGTCAGTGAGCGGTCCAGGTTGTTGCGTTGCGGTACGACGGCGAACGACTGGCGCGCCAGCGCCGGCTTGGCCACCACGTCGACGCCCATCACGAAGGCGCGCCCCGCGGTGGGAGCCACCCGGGTGGTGAGAATGCCGATCGTGGTGGTCTTCCCCGCTCCGTTCGGACCGAGGAATCCGAAGACCTCTCCGTGGTTCACGCTGAAGCTGAGGTCTTCGACAGCGAATTGTTCTCGATCGGGATATTTTTTGACCAGTCCGTCGACGAGGACGGCGGAATCCGCGGCACGTGTTGTATTCATGAAACCTGTGAATCAAGCTGGACGCGACACCGCCGCACCGGCGTTCTGCCGCGAGGGTCGCGTGCGGCCTGGCTGCGCGATGTGTGCGCCGACGGAAAGGAACGTGACAAAGGTGCTCGCCATGTGTAGCACGGTTTCTTTTCCCGTGGCCCGCACGGGCCCCAAGGCAGGGGTGAGCGTGCCGGGTTAGGGGTGCGTAGGGGGAAAGGGCGGGTATGGGAATACCTGAATAGCCCGTAGCATCGCCGTGTGATCGCCTCGAAGGATTCTTCGCACATATCAGCGCGGTCGCCGGCCGGATTCGGGTGGCTGCTGGTGGGCGCGGGCGGCACGCTGGGACGCGCGGTGCGGGCGCTGCTGGAGACGGCGGGCGCCGAGACGGTGGCGCTGGGACACGGTGACCTGGACATCACGGACCGGCGCGCCGTCTCGGAAGCCGTCGCCGCACATCGTCCCCACACGGTCGTCAACTGCGCCGCGTGGACGGACGTCGACGCCGCGGAGCGCGACGAGAGCGCCGCCGCCCAGGTCAATGTCATGGGCCCGCGCAACCTCGCCAGGGCCTGCGCCGACTCCGCTGCCCGGCTGCTGCACGTCTCCACCGACTACGTGTTCGGCGGCGACCCCGAGCACCGGGGCACGCCGTACCCGGAGGACGCGCCGCCGAAGCCCCGTACCGCCTACGGGCGTACCAAACTGGCGGGTGAGCGCGCCGTGCTGGCGGAGCTCCCGCAGGCCACCGTCGTGCGCACCTCCTGGCTGTACGGGCCGGCCGCCGACGGGGGCGCCCCGGCCGGAGGCCTCCCGCTCACCGGCTTCGTGGGCACCATGGCCCGGTTCGCGGCCGAGCCGGGCCGGACCGTGAACGTGGTCGACGACCAGCACGGACAGCCCAGTTGGGCGCCCGACGTCGCCGAAGCCCTGGTCGCCCTCGGCTCGCTGCCCCGGGACCGGACGTGCGGTGTCTTCCACGCCACCGGCGCCGGGCAGACCACCTGGCACGAACTGGCGCAGGAGGTCTTCCGGCTGCTGGGCGCCGACCCGCTGCGGGTGCGGCCGATCGGCAGCGACCAACTGGTGCGCGCCGCACGGCGGCCGGCCTGGAGCGTGCTCGGCCACGATCGGTGGGCCGAGGCCGGCCTGCCTGCCCCGCGCCCCTGGCGGGCGGCGCTCCACGAGGCGATCACACAGAGCGGAACACCGGCACAGCACGGCGGTGCCGCGGCGACGGAGGTCGGCTGAACCATGGAACCCCTGTCCATCGAAGGCGCCTGGCGGTACCGCCCGCGCCAGTTCGGCGACCCGCGCGGCACCTTCCTCGAGTGGTTCCGCGGCGACCTGTTCCGCGAGGCCACCGGCCGCGACCTCGATCCGGCCCAGGCCAACTGCTCCGTCTCCCGCCGCGGCGTGCTGCGCGGGGTGCACTACGCCGATGTTCCGCCCGGCCAGGCCAAATACGTCACCTGCGTACGCGGCGCGGTGCGCGACGTGGTGGTGGACCTGCGAACCGGCTCACCGACCTTCGGCCGGTGGGAGGCCGTCGAACTGGACGACCGCGACCGCGACGCCGTGTTCCTCTCCGAGGGCCTCGGCCACGCGTTCCAGGCGCTCACCGATGACGCCACCGTGGTCTACCTGTGCTCCACCGGTTACCAGCCGAGTCGCGAGCACGGCGTCCACCCGCTCGACGAGGACCTCGGGATCCAGTGGCCGCACATCCCGGCGGTGCTCTCCGAGAAGGACGCCGCCGCACCCGGGCTCGCCCAGCTGGAGGCCGCCGGCCTGCTGCCCTCGTACGAGGAGTGCCGACGCCACCTGAGCTCCCTGCCGCCGCGCCCCGCGGCGCCCACAACCGTCCTGGAGGCCTGAGTGAAGGCGCTCGTCCTGGCCGGGGGGTCCGGCACCCGCCTGCGGCCCCTGACCCACACCTCGGCGAAACAACTCGTCCCGGTCGCCAACAAACCGATCCTCTTCTACGTGCTGGAGGGCATCGCGGAGGCCGGCATCACGGACGTCGGCATCATCGTCGGCGACACCGCGCAGGAGATCCGCGGCGCGGTCGGCGACGGCACGACCTTCGGCATCCGCGTCACCTACATCCCGCAGGACCGCCCGCTGGGCCTGGCGCACGCCGTGCGCACCGCCCGCGACTGGCTCGGCGACGACGACTTCGTGATGTACCTGGGGGACAACTTCCTGGTCGGCGGTATCCGCGCGCAACTGGCCGACTTCCGGCAGGCGGGACCGGACGCGCAGATCATGCTCACCCGGGTCGGTGACCCGTCGGCCTTCGGCGTGGCCGAACTGGACGACGCCGGCCGCGTCATCCGGCTCGAGGAGAAGCCGCGGTTCCCCAAGAGCGACCTGGCTCTGGTCGGGGTGTACTTCTTCACCCCCGCCATCCACGACGCGGTCGCCGCGATCCGGCCCTCCGCGCGCGGCGAACTGGAGATCACCGACGCCATCCAGTGGCTCATCGACCACGGCACCGACGTCCGCTCCTCGGTGGTCACCGGCTACTGGAAGGACACCGGCAACGCGGCCGACATGCTGGAGGTCAACCGTTCGGTCCTGGACCGGCTGGACCCGCGTTGCGACGGCACGGTCGACGAGGCCAGCGAGCTCGTCGGCAGGGTGGTCGTGGAAGCCGGCGCCACAGTGGCGCGGTCCCGGATCGTGGGACCGGCGATCATCGGACGGGGCAGCCGCGTCGAGGACTCCTACATCGGCCCGTTCACCTCGGTCGCCGACCACTGCACCATCGCGGACAGCGAGATCGAGTACTCCATCGTCCTGACCGGCGCCGGCATCGACGGTGTACGCCGCATCGAGGCGTCCATGATCGGACGGCACGTCCAGGTCACCCCCGCGCCGCGCGTCCCCCAAGCCCACCGCCTGATCCTCGGCGACCACAGCAAAGTGCAGATCCGTTCATGAGACTTCTGATCACCGGCGCCGCCGGCTTCATCGGCTCCCACCTGGTCCGTACGATCCTCGGGGCCGGCAGACCGCTCGGTGACGACGTGCACGTCACCGCCCTCGACAAACTCACCTACGCGGGCCGCCGGGAGAACCTCGCACCGGTGGCGGACGAACCCGGTTTTGCGTTCGTCCACGGTGACATCACCGACGCGGAGCTGGTGAACCGGGTGATGCCGGACCACGACGCCGTCGTCCACCTGGCCGCCGAGTCGCACGTCGACCGCTCCATCGTGGCGGCCGGGGACTTCGTGACCACCAACGTGCTGGGCACCTCGGTGCTGCTGGAGGCCGCACTGCGGCACGGCGTCGGACCGTTCGTGCACGTGTCGACCGACGAGGTCTACGGCTCGGTGCCCACCGGCGCCTCCCGCGAGGACGATCCCCTGCGGCCCAGCTCCCCCTACGCCGCGTCCAAGGCGTCCAGCGACCTGCTGGCCCTCGCCCACCACCGTACCCACGGCCTCGACGTGCGGGTGACCCGCTGCTCCAACAACTACGGCCCCTACCAGTACCCGGAGAAGGTGATCCCGCTCTTCGTCTCCCGCCTGCTCGGCGGCGGCACGGTCCCGCTGTACGGCGACGGCGAGAACGTGCGCGACTGGCTGCACGTCGACGACCACTGCCGTGCCCTCCTCGCGGTGCTCACCCAAGGCACCCCCGGTGCGGTCTACAACATCGGCGGCGGCACGCAACTGACGAACCGTCAACTCACCGAGATGCTGCTGAAGGCGTGCGGCGCGGGCTGGGACCGCGTCGAGCCGGTCACCGACCGCAAGGGACACGACCGCCGCTACTGCGTCGACTGGTCGAGGATCCGTGAGGACCTCGGCTACCGGCCGATGGTCGACTTCGACCTCGGGATCACCGAGACGGTCGAGTGGTACCGCAACAACCACAAGGTGTGGACCCCGCTCAGGCAGGGGCTGCCGACTTCATGACCCACGACAAAACACCCGACGACATCGGGCTCGTCAGGATTCTGCAACCGGAGACCCCGAGCAGGTTCCGACTCATCTGCTTTCCGGGCCACACGCATGCCACCGGGCGCTACCTCGGACTGGCGGAACTGCTGCTGCCCACCGTCGAGGTGCTGCTGATCCAGTACCCCGGCGACTCGGGCGACCTGGGCGGCCACAGGCCCGAACCCGTCTGCGACTCGGAGGAACTGGCCTCCAGGATATTCGAGACACTCGACGGCTTCACCGGCTGCCGGCTCGCGTTCTTCGGGCACCGCGCGGGTGCCCGGCTCGCCTACCGGGTGGCCGAACGGCTGGAGCGGGAGACCGCCGCACTGCTGCAGACCCTGTTCGTCTCCGGCAGCAACGCGCCGTGCGTGCACACGCCGCTCGGCCCCCCGACGCTCGGCTGCCGCATCGTGGCACTGGCCGCCGACCGCGATCCCGGACTCACCCCGGCGGGGGTCCGCGCCTGGCGGCGCTGCACCAGCGGCCGCTTCGACCTGGAGACGCTCTCCGGGGCCCGCGGCTGCCTGGATTCGCACAAACGCGAGGTCGTCAACATCGTGCACGACCAGCTCATGTCCCTCTCGCCCTTCGACCCGCCGGAACCCCCGGGACCCGGGGGAGAGCTGCGGCTGCTCGACCCGACCCACCACCCGCGCAACGCAAGGACCATGGACGCCGAGTAGGACAGGGAGCCTACGATGACAGCGAAAATATTCGGTGCCGACTCGGTGCAGACCCTCGACGCCTTCGAGCAGGATGCGCTGCGCGTCGCCAGCGTGATCCGGGACCGCGGCGTCGGCCCCGGAGACCGGGTCATGCTGAAGGCGGGGAACTCCACCGCCTACCTGTCGGTGCTGTTCGCCCTGATGCACATCGGCGCCTCCATCGTGCTGGTCGACCAGCAGGAGCGCGCCGAGGAAACCCGCCGCATCGCCCTGCGGACCGGTGCGAAGGTCGTCTTCGTGGACGACGACGCGCCCGTCGACCGCGAGGCCGACCCGGTGCATCTCTACGAGCTGCTGGTGCCCTCCGCCGGCCTCACCGGCACGGAGCACAGCCTCGACTTCGACACCTGGGGCCGACTGCCCGACGGACTCATCATGTGGACGTCCGGCTCCACCGGCTCCCCCAAGGGCGTCGTCAAGAACGGCGCGAAGTTCCTGCGCAACCTGGAACGCAACGCCGCACAGGTGGGCCACCGCCCCGACGACGTACTGCTGCCGCTGCTGCCCTTCGCGCACCAGTACGGACTGTCGATGGTCCTGATCGCCTGGCTGACCCGCTGCTCACTGGTGATCGCCCCCTACCGGCGGCTCGACCACGCGCTGCGGATGGCCGGGCAGACCGGTACCACCGTCATCGACGCCACACCGTCGAGCTACCGCAGCATGCTCAACCTCGTCACCCGCAAGCCGGCACTGCGCACCCACCTGGAGTCGGTGCGGATGTTCTGCGTCGGTGCCGCCCCGCTGGACGCTCCGCTGGTGTCGCGCTACCAGGCCGAGTTCGGCCTGCCGCTGCTGGACAGCTACGGAAGCACCGAACTCGGCAACATCGCCTTCGCCACCCTGGACAATCCGGTCGCCTGCGGCCGGGCCATGGACGGCATCGAGGTGCGGATCGTCGACGAGGCGGGGCTCCCGCGGGCCGCGGGCGAGCCGGGGGAGATCGAGGTCGACACCCCCGACGGCCTCGAGGGCCATCTGAACGCGGACGGAACCGTTGCTCGCGTGCCGTCCGGCTGGCAGGCGACCGGCGACCTCGGCTACCTCGACGAGCACCGCAACCTGTTCGTCCTGGGCCGCAAGCTCGCCGTGCACCGCAACGGCTACACCCTCTATCCCGAGGTGATCGAACGGAAGGCGGAAGCCGCCGACTGCCCGGTGCGGATCGTTCCGCTGCCGGACGAGCGGCGCGGTACCCAGCTGGTGTTCTTCGTGGAGGACGAGCAGGGGCGGGACGCCGCACACTGGCGCGAGGTGCTGGCGGGCCTGCTGCCCGCCTTCGAGCAGCCCAACCGCGTCCTGGTTCTCGACAGCTTCCCGCTCAACCGCAACGGCAAGCCCGACAAGCACCGCCTGGCCGAGCTCGCCCAGCAGTAGGACCCCGTCCCGGCCGGCGGTGCTCCGGCAGCGGATGAGAGCGCCGGCGAGGCCGGCGGAGTGCGAGGACGTCTTCGCCGCCGGAGAGCGCGAGGACGTCCTCGCCTCGTCGGCGTCCCGCAGTGCGGTGAGACACGGACGCGCCGCCGGCCGTGAGGCCGGCGGCATCGGCGGCTTCCCGGCGCGCTCGTCGATCGTGGAACGGCCGGCCGGGCTGATCATCAGCACCGGCCGGCCGCACCATCGCCTCAGGCGTACGGCAGCTCCACGGGAGCGAGCGCCTCGAAGAGGTCACCCGGCCCCGGGTTGGCGGGGTGCGCGGCACCGCCCAGGTGGTGCAGGACTCCCCACACGGCGTTGAGCGCCGTGGTCACCGCACCCTCGGCGAAGCCGGCCGTCCACGAGACGTCGTCCCCGCACAGGAAGAACCCGCGCTGCGCGGGGGTCATGCCCTCCTGCACGAACTGGGTGAACAGCCGCCGCTGGTAGCGGTACTGGCCCGGCAGGTTGGACTTGAACGCGCCCATGAAATGGGGTTCGGTCTCCCAGGTGACGGTGATCGGCTCGCTGATGATGTGCGAGCGGATGTCGGTGTCCGGGTAGATCTCCGCCAGCCGCGCCAGCAGCGCCCGCAGCCGCTCCTCCGCGGAGAGGGTGGCGACCTTCAGCGAGTCGTCGTTCCAGGTGTACGACAGGCACATCACGGCCGGCCGGTCGGAGCCCTCCTCGAACAGGTAGACACCGCGAGGCAGCCGGTCGGTGAGCGTCATGCTCATCACGTGCTGCCCGGTCACCGGGTCGACGTCCCGCCAGAACGGCCGGTCCACCAGCACGAACAGCTTCGACGCCCCCATGTAGTGGGTGCGCTCGACCGCCGTCCAGTGCGCGGCCGGCAGCAGCGCCGGGTCGCAGTCGACGCGGTGCAGCAGCGTCCACACGTGCGGGGTGTACACGACCGCCGGGTACTCGCGCTCCTCCTGGCCGGCGTCCCGTACCGCTATGCCGCCCGCGGTGCGCCTCAGCCCGACCGCTCCCGGGCGCGGCGACCCGCCGTGCAGGGCCGCCAGGGACGTTCCCGCCGGCCAGTGCACCGGATCGGCGGGAACGTGCTGCCACAGGCCCAGCGGCACCTGCTGGGCGCCGCCGTCGATCAGCACCTGGTTGTCGTCCGCCTCGGTGAACACCACGCGGAGGATCTCCAGGAAGGAGTTGGGGAAGTCCGTGTCCCAGCCGCCCGTCCCGAACCCCACCTGGCCGAACGTCTCCCGGTACCGGAACGACTGGAAGGCCGGAGTCGTGGCGAGGAAGCCGTAGAAGGACTGGTCGTCGAATTCGGTGACCAGCCGGTTCCACACGGCTTTCAGGGTCTCCGTGTCCCGCCGCTGGATGGCGTCCCGCACGGTGGACAACTCGGCACGCTCCTGCAGCGCCTTGGCCCAGGCCTCGGCCACCTCCTGGTAGAGCCCGGGCAGTTCGTCCGCGGACCGCACCAGGTGCCGGCTGCCGCCCAGATCGACGACGGTGCTCGGGGTGCACGCGGCCAGCGGGTTGGGGAAGGGACGGGTGGCGAGACCGAGCATGCCGACGTAGTGGAACAGCGACCGGGCGGACAGCGGGAAGCGCATGGCGCCCATCTCGGCCACGTACCGCGGATCCTCCGGGAAGGGCACCGAACGCATCCTGCCGCCCAGTTGCCCGGTCTCGTACACCACGGGCCGCAGCCCGAGCCGCATCAGCTCGTACGCCGCCGTCATCCCGGCCATGCCACCTCCGACGACCGCGACTTCGGTGCCCCGCAGTGCTTCGGGGAGCACACCCAGCCCGGCCGGATGGCTCAGCCAGCGGTCGTAGGAGAAGGGGAAGTCCGGCACCAGCATGGTGGTCGGGGAGGGGCCGGCAGTCGACATGGTGGAAAAACCTCTCGGCCGTGTCGGCAACGGGGCCGCGGAATCGCAGATCGCCCCGGCGCTCTCACGCTAGGGAGGGCCGTTCCGGGCGGACAACCCCTACCGACCCCGGGCCGCCCTCTCCGGGGCCGGCGCGGCGACTTCAGGACGCGGCCGCCAGCACGATCGCCGTGACCAGCAGCCCGCGCCGGGCCGCCCAGCGTCCCGAGAAGGCCCCCACCTGTTGCCCCACGGCGTTGCGTGCCGGGCGCAGGATCCGCGCGTGGAAGGCACCGTGAGCGCCCTGTTCCGGTCCCGCCCCCGCGGTCCCGGAGAAGGTGATCTCCGCGTCGTCGAAGTCCAGTTCGCTGCGCATCATCGGGAACCACGCCTTGTACACGCACTCCTTGGCGCTGAACAGCAGCCGGTCCCGGTGCACCGGGACCGGCGACGCAGTCCGCGCCCAGGCCAGTTCCCGGGGCAGCGCGATGGACTCCAGCACCCCTTGCCGCAGCGGCCCGTCGGGCTCCGCGTCGATGCCGACGGCGGTCACGTCCGACGCCCGGGCGAGCGCGGCGGCGCGGTAGCCGTCGCAGTGCGTCATGCTGCCCACCACCCCGGCGGGCCACTGCGGAGTGTTGCGCACCCCGGGCAGCACCGGCGCCGGGGGCAGCCCCAGACCGGCCAGCGCCTGCCGGGCACACGCCCGTACAGTCGCGAACTCCCGGCGCCTGCGTTCGACCGCCTGCCCCAGCACCCGGCGCTCCTCGGGGAACAGCGCCTCCTCGTCCCGGTCCTCGAACGCCTCGGCGCACACGACCGTCCCCGGCATCAGCTCGCCGATCACACGCTCTCCCGCTGCCGGACGCCGTCCGCGCCGCTTCCGGCGGGGGCGGGAGGATGCGGCAGGATCCGCCGCAGCAGCCCCCGCGGATGTCCCCGGCGCCGCCACTCACGCGGATAGCCGACCGAGACCTCCTCGTGCCGCACCCCGTCGTGCCAGGTCGTCCGGGGGATGTGCAGATGGCCGTAGACCACCGCCGCGGTGCGGAACCTGCGGTGCCAGTCCGCCGTCCGCACGGTGCCGCACCACTGGGCGAACTCCGGGTACCACAGCACCTCGGTGGGCTCGCGCAGCAGCGGATAGTGATTGACCAGCACCAGCGGCACGGACGGATCGTGCGCCGCGAGCCGCCGTTCGGTGGCCTCGACCCGGGCGGCGCACCACGCCTCCCGGGTGGGGTAGGGGTCCGGATGCAGCAGGTACTCGTCGCTGCACACCACCCCCGTGGCGTGCGCCCGGGCCAGCGACTCCGCCTTGGTGGCGGTGCCCGGCGCCCGGAAGGAGTAGTCGTAGAGCACGAACAGCGGGGCCACCGCGACCGGCCCGTCCTCCCCTTCCCACACCGGGTACGGGTCCTCCGGGGTGACCACGCCGAGGCCCCGGCACATCTCCACCAGGTACCGGTACCGCCGCTCGCCGCGCAGCTGGACGGGGTCCTCGCGCGGTGTCCACAGCTCGTGGTTGCCGGGCGCCCACACCACCTTCGCGAACCGCTGCGACAGCAGCCGCAGCGCCCACTCGATGTCCGTGGTCAGCTCGCCCACGTCTCCGGCGACCAGGAGCCAGTCACCGTCCGAGCCCGGCCGCAGCGACTCGGTGATGGGCCGGTTGTCCGCCATACCGATGTGCAGATCGCTCACGGCGAGCAACTGCCCGCCGGATCTCGCCGGGTCGGCGGGCTGCGCCGGTATGTCATGCACTGTGTGCGACATCGCTGTCCAAACTGACCGGGAGGTCCTGTCGGTGACTGATGTTCATCTTGCGGTAGACCCGGGTGAGGTGCTGTTCGACCGTGCTGACCGTGATGAACAGCTTCGCGGCGATCTCCCGGTTGGTGTGGCCGTAGACGGCCAGCGCCGCGACCCGCCGCTCGGCGTCGGTCAGAGAGGCCAGCGCCGCGGCGTCCGGCCGCACCGCGTCCGCGCCGTCCCGCCCGGACTCCGGCGCGGCGCCGCGACCCGGCTCCGGCTGCAGGGAGCGGCTCAGCTCCTCGGCGCCGCACGAGTCGGCCGATTCCCTTGCCTTGCGGGCCAGTTGCCTGCCCTGCGCGGTATTGCCGACCCGCCGGTGCGCTTGCCCCAGATCGGCGAGGGCGCGTGCGGTCTCGTAGCGGTTCCCGGACTCCCGCAGCGCGGTCAGAGCCCGGCCGAGCAGCCCGATGCGCTCCCAGGGCGGCCGGGTGGCGGCCAGGATCCGCAGCGCCGGACCGCGGGCGGCCGGCTGTCCGGGCCGGTCCACCTGCTCCTTGGCCAGGGCGGCGGCCTTGGCGTGGTCGCCCAGGGCCAGCCAGGTCTCGGCCGCGCCCAGCCGCCAGGGCGCGAGGGAGGCGGTGTCCATCCGCCAGGCGGTCATCCGCTCGCCACAGGCCAGGAAGTCGGCGAGGGCGGCGTCGTGGCGGCCGGTGGCCAGCTGGTGACGGCCGCGCGCGTACAGGTAGTGCGCCCCGTACCGGGTGGCGAACATGGTCGACACCATCGGCGTCTCGAGCAGCTCGGCCGCGCGGTTGTGGTGGCCCATTGCGGTCCTGGCCTCCACCAGCGTGCCCAGCGGCATGCCGACGGCCACCCCCCAAGCGTGGGCCGGCAGATGCTCCAGCGCGCGCTCGACGAGCTCCGCGGCTTCGCTCAACCGGCCCTGGCGCAAGGAGATCTGACCGCGCATCGCGTCGAGCGCCGTCTGCCAGCCCGGGAAGACCCGCCCCTCCGCCCCGGCCAGGAACCGCTCGCACCATCGCGTGGCCTGCTCCAGCCGGTCGGCGTACACCAGCGCCAGCAGTGCCACCCGCACCTGGTCGAATCCCTGCTCCGTCGGCTGGTTCGCCTCGAGGAGCCGGTCCGCTTCGGCGGTCGCGGACTCGTCCCACTCCTGGTAGAGCGCGGCGCGCAGCAGGCGGAACGACCGCAGTGAGTCGCTGCCGGCCGTGTCCGCCGGGGAATGCTGTGCGCCGTCCAGCCGTTGCAGCAACTGCCGGATCGCCCCGAGGGCGTCGGGGTACGTGGTGGCCAGCATCATCTGTACGGTCCGCACCTGGGTGTCGAGGACCGGGTCGGGCCTGCCCGACATCGCCTCGTCGACCTGGCGGATCAGTGCCGCGGCATCGTCCGTGCGCCCGTTCCACAGCAGCCCCACCGCGAGGCGCAGCGTCTGGGCGGGCGCCAGCAGGCCGGCTCGGGCCGGCTCGGTCAGCGACTGCATCCAGGGGCCGGACGCCGAGGGCTTGAGCCGCCAGATGAGCTGGGCCAGGTCCGCCTGGATCGTGAGCCGCTCCTGCTCGTCGGTGCTGCAGCGTTCGGCTGCCTGCAGGCACTGCGTGGCGAGGGCGGTGTCGTCCTCGTCGAGCGCCTGCCGCGTCGCCTCCCGCAGGACCGCGACCGCCCACGCCTCGTGGGGCACGGCCGACTCGTGCGCGATCAGCTGGCGGGCCGTCTCCACCGCCGGGGCCCCGTTCTCGTGGAGCCACCGCGCGGCGTCCGTACGGAACCGGCCGGCCTGCTCCGCGGGTACGTCCTGCAGCACGGCACGCCGGGCGGCCTCGTGCCGGAAGCCGGTGCCGTCCAGGATGCCCGCCCGGGTGAGGGAGACCAGGCATCCGTGGACCGCCCGCTCCTCGAGCGAGGTCAACGCGCACAACAGCCGCACCCGTTCGGCACCGCCCAGTACGGCGACGGCCCGGGCGACCCGCACCCCCGCCGCACCATGACGGTGCACACAGGCCAGCGTCGCCCGCCGGAACATCTCACCGGTCTCGGGGGCCGCCCCGTCCCGGACTGTGGAGGCGCCCGAGGTGCGGGTGCGGCCCGAGGCGTCGTCCAGCAGCGCGTGCACCAGCAGGGGACTGCCACCGGTCGCCGCATGCCATACGGGCGCGAACCGGGCGGCGTGCGCCGTGCCGTACGTCCCGGCCAGCAGGCCCTCGACGCCCGTCTCCGTCAGTGGGCCGAGTCGGACGTCGCATACCTGGGCCCGGTGCGGGAGTTCGGCGAGCGCGGCGGGCAGCGCTGCCTCCGGGGAGCCCAGCGCGACCAGCAGCGAGAACGTTTCGGCAGGCAGCAGTTCCCAGGTGTGCGTCAGGCAGGCCAGGGACTCCGGGTCCGCGAACTGCACGTCGTCGATGACGATGAGCACCGGCCCGGCCGACGCCGCCCGGGCCAGCCGTTGCCGAAACGCTGGGTGGAGGGCGTGGTGGCGGGCCGCCTCGGTCCGAGCTGCCACCGGCTGCGGTGGCGAAGCCTGCGCGGCGGCCGTCGGGTGGCCCGACGGCGCAGGCGGAAGCCCATGGATCAGCTGCTCCACGACCGCGTAGGGAAAGGCCTGTTCATCAGGGGACCCGACCGCGCTCAGCAGACGCGCACCGCAGGACGTGACGTGTTCCGCCACACGGTGCAGCAAGGCGGTCTTCCCCGATCCGACGGCGCCGGCGACGACGCCGACCCGGCCCCGGCCGTGCGCCTCACCAGTGAGGAACCGGGTGAGTCTCGCGGTCTCCGTATCCCGTTCCAGCAACATCGTCAATTCCTTCCCGTTAATTGCGCGCAAAGAATTGAGGTAGCTCCCGAGAGATGTCGCCGGGCACTGGTCCGCTACCGATCAGTAGAAGAGCTCGTAGGCATCGAAGGGTGGTGTGCGGTGGATCCGAATGATCGTCAGTAAGAATGCTTGCACCTCATGTGTCTTCACCCGGGCGAAGCGGATGACCGCGGCTGCCCGGCACTTCCCCATGGGCCTCGAAGCCGACATCAATGTCCGGAAAGCACTGGTCAGTTGCTTTTACGATGGGCCGGTTACATCGGTTCCGAACCTCTGCACGAGGCCCGCGGTGGTGACTCTAGCAACGACTGGGCCCCGTGAAGTAAATCTGCCTGGCGCTGACGGCGTGTTATGTAAGAGGATATTCACAAATTGTGACGTCCTGTGTTCCGCGGCGGTCCGGGCGCCGGACGCCGCTCCTCCGGTCGGCGCGGCGACGATTAGGGGTTGCCGGCGAAGGTTAGGGGGAGTTGCAGGTGGAACCGTCGGCGGGTACGGGATTCAATCATCGAGCGCGAGCCCGCCGGGGTCGCGGACCATGATGTCGCCCGGACTGCTGCCGGGCCCGGGGTGGAGCTGGTCCAATGACGACGACAGAGGCGACGCAGCTGACGGCGGCCCCGACGACCGCCGCCGGCGATGCCCGCGGACGGGTCGCCGAGTTGCACGCGATTCGTGCCCGGGCCGTGGCGGGCCCCAGCGAGAAGGCGACCGAGGCGCAGCACGCCAAGGGCAAGCTGACGGCGCGGGAGCGGATCGAGCTGCTCCTGGACCCGGGGTCCTTCCAGGAGGTCGAGCAGCTGCGCCGGCACCGCGCGCAGGGCTTCGGCCTGGAGGCGAAGAAGCCGTACACGGACGGTGTCATCACCGGCTGGGGCACGGTGGAGGGCCGTACGGTCTTCGTCTACGCCCACGACTTCCGGATCTTCGGCGGCGCGCTGGGCGAGGCCCACGCCACCAAGATCCACAAGATCATGGACATGGCCATCGCGGCCGGTGCCCCGCTGGTCTCGCTGAACGACGGCGCGGGCGCCCGTATCCAGGAGGGCGTCAGTGCCCTGGCCGGGTACGGCGGCATCTTCCAGCGCAACACCAAGGCGTCCGGCGTCATCCCGCAGATCTCGGTGATGCTGGGCCCGTGCGCGGGCGGCGCGGCGTACAGCCCCGCCCTGACGGACTTCGTGTTCATGGTCCGTGAGACCTCGCAGATGTTCATCACGGGCCCGGACGTGGTCAAGGCGGTCACGGGCGAGGAGATCACCCAGAACGGGCTCGGCGGCGCCGACGTCCACGCCGAGACCTCCGGTGTCTGCCACTTCGCGTACGACGACGAGGAGACCTGCATCGCCGAGGTGCGGTACCTGCTGTCGCTCCTGCCGCAGAACAACCGCGAGATGCCGCCGGACGTAGTCGGCGACGACCCCGCCGACCGCCGCTCCGACGTCCTGCTGAAGCTCGTGCCGGTGGACGGCAGCCGGCCGTACGACATGCGTGAGGTCATCCAGGAGATCGTCGACGACGGCGAGTTCATGGAGGTCCACGAGCGCTGGGCGGCCAACGTCATCGTCGCCCTGGCCCGCCTCGACGGCCAGGTCGTCGGTGTCGTCGCCAACCAGCCCCGGGTGCTGGCGGGCGTCCTGGACATCGAGGCGTCCGAGAAGGCGGCCCGCTTCGTCCAGATGTGCGACGCCTTCAACATCCCGCTGATCACGCTGCTGGACGTACCGGGGTTCCTCCCGGGTGTCGATCAGGAGCACAACGGCATCATCCGGCACGGTGCCAAGCTGCTGTACGCGTACTGCAACGCGACGGTGCCGAGGATCTCGCTGATCCTGCGGAAGGCGTACGGAGGTGCCTACATCGTCATGGACTCCCAGTCCATCGGCGCGGACCTGACCTACGCCTGGCCGACCAACGAGATCGCGGTGATGGGCGCGGAAGGCGCGGCGAACGTCGTCTTCCGCCGCCAGATCGCCGAGGCCGACGACCCCGAGGCCATGCGTGAGCGCATGGTCAAGGAGTACAAGTCCGAGCTGATGCACCCCTATTACGCGGCGGAACGCGGCCTGGTCGACGACGTCATCGACCCCGCCGACACCCGCGAGGTGCTGATCCGTGCCCTTGCCGTGCTGCGCACGAAGCACGCCGACCTGCCGGCCCGCAAGCACGGCAACCCCCCGATCTGACGGCGCACTTCGAAGCCGGCCCCGCCCGGGCCCGCCACCGCGCCGACCGCCCCGAGAAAGGCCCTGGACCCACCATGAACGCCCACCCCAACGGCATCGTCCCGCCGCGCGGTCCGGAGGAGTCCGACCGGACCCTCCACTACGCCGGTCCGGCGACCTTCGGCCGGGTGCCCCGGCTGGACGAGGTCGACAACACCGACATCGCCGTGGTCGGCGTGCCGTACGACTCGGGCGTCTCCTACCGGCCCGGGGCCCGCTTCGGCGGCAACGCCATCCGCGAGGCGTCACGCCAGCTGCGCCCCTACAACCCCGCCCAGCAGGTCTACCCGTTCCACTTCGCCCAGGTGGCGGACGCCGGTGACATCACCGCCAACCCGTACAACGTCGAGGAGGCGGTGGAGACCATCGAGGCCGCCGCGGACGAGCTGCTCGGCACCGGCGCGCGGTTGATGACGCTGGGCGGCGACCACACCATCGCCCTGCCCCTGCTGCGGGCCGTGGCGCGCCGGCACGGTCCCGTGGCTCTGCTGCACTTCGACGCCCACCTGGACACCTGGGACTCCATCTTCGGTGTGCAGTACGCCCACGGCACACCGTTCCGCCGCGCGGTCGAAGAGGGCATCCTCGACACCTCGGCCCTGTCCCACGTGGGCATCCGAGGCCCGATCTACCACCAGGACGACCTGGCCGAGGACGCCAAGCTGGGCTTCGGCATCGTGAGCTCCGCGGACGTGATGCGACGCGGCGTCGACGAGGTGGTCCAGCAGCTGCGCGAGCGCGTCGGCGAACGTCCGCTCTACATCTCCGTCGACATCGACGTCCTCGATCCCTCGCACGCCCCGGGAACCGGCACGCCGGAGGCCGGCGGTCTCACCTCACGCGAACTGCTCGAGATCATCCGCGGGCTGTCCGACTGCCGCCTGGTCTCCGCCGACCTCGTCGAGGTTGCCCCCGCCTACGACCATGCCGAGATCACCTCCGTCGCCGCCTCCCATATCGCCTACGAACTCGTCACGATCATGTCCCGCCAGATGGGTCCGGCCCGCTGGGGGGCCAAGTAACACCCGCCGAGGACGGCTCCGGCACTCCTCCCGGCTGTCACGCTTGGTTACCATGCTCATGAATGTAGGACAGATGGGCGAGGGGACCTTCGATGATGTTGAGAGAGGTCGCTGCAACCCGCTACGTCGCGCCCCTCCACTCCGGTGGCTCCGTCCCCGGCGTCGTCGAGGCCGACGACCTCGGCACGTACGTCGTCAAGTTCACCGCTTCGGCACAGGGGCACAAGGCGCTGGTCGCCGAGGTGATCGTCGGCGAGCTCGCCCGCGCGCTCGGCCTGCGCTTCCCCGAGCTGGTCCTCGTCCACTTCGACCCCGCGATCGCCGCCGAGGAGCCGCACCAGGAGGTGCGGGAGCTGCACGGCGCGAGCGCGGGCGTGAACCTCGGCATGGACTACCTGCCGGGCGCCTGTGACTTCACCCCGGAGATCGCGAGGAGCTTCCCCGTGGATCCGCTGGAGGCGGGCCGGATCGTCTGGCTGGACGCGCTGGCCGTCAACGTCGACCGCACGGTCCACAGCTCCAACCTCATGGTCTGGCCGACGCTCGGCACCGTACCGCCCCGCCTGTGGCTCATCGACCACGGCGCCGCCCTGGTCTTCCACCACCGCTGGGACACCACGACACCCGGCAAGAAGTACGACTTCCGCCATCACGCGCTCGGTCACTACGGCCCCGACGTCCGCGCCGCCGACGCGGAACTGGCTCCCCGGGTGACCGAGGAGCTGCTGCGCGGGATCGTCGCGGAGGTGCCGGACGCCTGGCTCGCCGAGGATGCAGGGTTCGCGACACCGGACGATGTCCGGGACGCCTACGTCGACTACCTCCTCGCGCGCGTACGGCTCTCGCCCGAGTGGCTGCCCGGCGACTTCCCGAGTCGCGAGGAACTCGCGGCCGAGGAGGCCGCCCGCGCGGAGAAGACCCAGGCGGGCCGCCCGGACTGGCTCAAGCGCGTCCCCGACCTGCACGGCAAGCCGGCGGCGGAACAGGACTGGTCGGTGCACCTGGGATGAGGCACATCGGATGAGTTGTCGCGTTCAGATCGAGTACTGCACACAGTGCCGCTGGCTGCCCCGTGCCGCCTGGCTGGCGCAGGAACTGCTCACCACCTTCGAGGCCGAGCTGACCGAGCTGTCGCTCAAGCCCGGCACCGGGGGCGTCTTCGTCGTCAGGGTGAACGACGAGGTCGTCTGGGACCGGCGCGAGCAGGGCTTCCCGGAGCCCACGGCGGTCAAGCGCCTCGTACGCGACCGAGTGGCCCCGGGAAAGCCCCTGGGCCACTCGGACAGCACCGCGTAGGCGTCAGCCCTTGAGCTGCTCGTACGCCGGCAGGGTGAGGAAGTCGGCGTAGTTCTCGTCCAGGGAGACCTTCAGCAGCAGGTCGTGGGCCTCCTGCCAGTGGCCGGCGGCGAAGGCCTGCTCGCCGATCTCCTTGCGGATGTCGGACAGTTCCTCGGCGGCGACCTTGCGGGCCAGCTCGGGCGTGGCCTTGTCGCCGTTCTCGAACTCGACGCCCGCGTTGATCCACTGCCAGATCTGGGAGCGGGAGATCTCCGCGGTGGCCGCGTCCTCCATCAGGTTGAAGATGGCGACCGCGCCGAGCCCGCGCAGCCAGGCCTCGATGTACCGGATGCCGACCTGGACGGCGTTGACGAGGCCGTTGTACGTCGGCCTCGCGGCCAGCGAGTCGATCGCGATCAGGTCGGCGGCCTCGACGTGGACGTCCTCGCGCAGCCGGTCCTTCTGGTTCGGCTTGTCGCCGAGGACCCGGTCGAAGGACTCCATGGCGATCGGGACGAGGTCGGGGTGGGCGACCCAGGAGCCGTCGAAACCGTCGTTCGCCTCACGGTCCTTGTCGGCGCGGACCTTCTCGAAGGCGACCTTGTTGACCTCGGCGTCGCGACGGGACGGGATGAACGCCGCCATGCCGCCGATCGCGTGCGCGCCGCGCTTGTGGCAGGTGCGGACGAGGAGTTCGGTGTACGCCCGCATGAACGGGGCCGTCATCGTGACCGCGTTGCGGTCCGGCAGGACGAACCTGGCGCCACCGTCACGGAAGTTCTTCACGATGGAGAACAGGTAGTCCCAGCGGCCCGCGTTCAGCCCGGAGGCGTGGTCGCGGAGTTCGTAGAGGATCTCCTCCATCTCGTACGCCGCCGTGATCGTCTCGATCAGGACGGTGGCGCGGATGGTGCCCTGCGGGATGCCGACGTAGTCCTGGGCGAAGACGAACACGTCGTTCCAGAGGCGGGCCTCCAGATGCGACTCCGTCTTCGGCAGGTAGAAGTACGGGCCCTTGCCGAGCTCCAGCAGCCGCTGGGCGTTGTGGAAGAAGTACAGGCCGAAGTCGACGAAGGCACCCGGGACGGCGTGGCCGTCGGCGTCGAGCAGGTGACGCTCGTTCAGGTGCCAGCCGCGCGGGCGCATGACGACCGTCGCCAGCTCCTCGTTCGGGCGCAGGGCGTAGGACTTGCCCGACTTCGGGTCGGTGAAGTCGATGCTGCGGGTGTAGGCGTCGATCAGGTTGACCTGGCCGAGGACCACGTTCTCCCAGGTGGGCGCTGAGGCATCCTCGAAGTCGGCGAGCCAGACCCTCGCGCCCGAATTGAGCGCGTTGATGGTCATCTTGCGGTCGGTGGGGCCGGTGATCTCGACGCGCCGGTCGTTCAGCGCGGCCGGGGCCGGGGCGACCTTCCAGGAGTCGTCCGCGCGGATCGCGGCCGTCTCGGGGCGGAAGTCGAGCGTGGAGGTGCGGGCGATCTCGGCGCGGCGCTCGGCCCGGCGGGCGAGGAGTTCGTCACGGCGTGGGGTGAACCGCCGGTGCAGCTCCGCCACGAAGGCGAGCGCCGCGTCCGTGAGGACCTCTTCCTGCCGGGGCAGGGGCTCGGCGTCGACGATGGCCAGCGGGGACGGCGCTGGTGCGGACATGAGCTGTCACTTCCTTCAGCGGTGGCACCGGGTGCCTAGTGGCACGAATAGGGCAATCAGCGCCGACTGTGCGGGCAGGCGCTTCTGATCAGTGGATAGTAGTTTCCTCATTGTGGAACTTCAATGGTTTGTTGATGTCGAGATTCTCTGAGTCGAGGCAAGGTGGCGCCCAGTGCCACCTCCTTCACTCAAGGTGGCGTAGGTCGGCCTCGGTGTCGATGTCGTACGGCTCGGCCACGTCCGCGCACTCCACGAGCCGGATCTGAGCCGCGTGGTCCTTCAGATAGGCGCGAGCGCCACGATCCCCGGTGGCGGCCGCCGTGATGTCCGCCCAGTGGGCCGCGCCGAAGAGCACCGGATGCCCCCGGGTGCCGTCGTAGGCGGCCGAGACCAGCGATTTCTCGTCCTCATAGGCGCCGAGCACCCGCGTCACGGCCGCCGGCCCGATGCCCGGCTGGTCGACGAGACTCACCAGGGCCGCGCGCACCCCCGTACCGGCCAGGGAGGCCAGTCCTGCGCGCAGCGAGGAGCCCATGCCCTCGGTCCAGTCGGGGTTGTCCACGAGCACGCAGCCGCGCAGATCGGCCCGCGCCCGCACGTCCTCGGCGCGCGCGCCCAGTACGACGTGCACCCGCGCACATCCGGCCGCGCGCAGCACCCCGACCGCGTGCTCGACCAGGGGGCGCCCCCGGTGCTCCAGCAGCGCCTTGGGCCGCCCGCCGAGCCGTCTGCCCCCGCCGGCGGCGAGCAGCAGCCCGGCGACCTCCTCGTGATGGTTGTCCGTCATGCGTCCTGCATACCTGACGGGCGATGCGGCGGCCGCTTTCCTTGGGCTGAATTTCGGTCCGCCCTGTGGCGCTCCCGGACGCGGTGGCGTTTACTGGCCCGCGCACGACGGAGTGTGAGGGGGAGGGCTGTGTTGCGGAGCTTGGGGCAGAGGCCAGTGACCGGCAGCGACGAGGATCCGAGAGTGTCGGAACTGCGGACCGCGGTGTCCCGGCTGCGCCGCGAACTCGCCGCGCTCCCGTCCGACTTCCCCGACCGGGGCATAGCCGAGGACGAACTGGCGACGCTGGCGGCGATGGCCGTGGGCGGCGCACCGGAAATCCCGCGCCTGCGCAGCTCCCTGTTACTGATCGCTGGGGCGATCGGCTCGGTGAGCGCGCTGGCGAGCGGCCTGAGGGAGGTCCGGGAGGCGGTGGATCTTTTCGGGGAACCAATGCAGAGGGGCTGACTGCAACCCCCTGGGGGCGCGGGCCTGTATCAATATGCGGCTCCGCCGCGTGGGCGCGAACGACCACGAAGCACCCGCACCCGCCGACGGACGATCCCCCCGGGCTCTCAGGCGCCCGAACTCGCCAAAGCCTGAGACAACTCAAGGGCGATCTGCTGCAACACAGGCACGATCTTCTCCGTGGCCTCTTCGGTGACCCGCCCGGCCGGCCCCGAGATGGAGATCGCCGCGGCCGTCGGAGACTCCGGCACGGACACCGCGAGGCACCGAACCCCTATCTCCTGCTCGTTGTCGTCCACGGCGTACCCGAGCCGCCGTACGTCCTCCAGCGCGGCCAGGAAGCCATCGGGCGTCGTGATCGTCTTCTCCGTCGCGGCCGGCATCCCCGTACGGGACAGCAGGGCGCGCACCTCGCCGTCCGGCACGCCGGCCAGCAGCGCCTTGCCCACGCCGGTGGAGTGCGGGAGCACCCGTCGGCCCACTTCGGTGAACATCCGCATCGAGTGCTTCGACGGCACCTGGGCCACGTACACGATCTCGTCGCCGTCCAGCAGCGCCATGTTCGCGGTCTCGCCGGTCTCCTCGACCAGCCGCGCGAGATACGGCCGCGCCCACGTGCCGAGCAGGCGGGACGCGGACTCGCCGAGCCGGATCAGCCGGGGGCCGAGCGCGTAGCGCCGGTTCGGCTGCTGGCGGACGTACCCGCACGCGACGAGCGTGCGCATCAGCCGGTGGATGGTCGGCAGCGGCAGCCCGCTGGTCGCGGACAGCTCGCTCAGGCCGACCTCGCCGCCCGCGTCCGCCATCCGCTCGAGCAGGTCGAAGGCGCGCTCCAGGGACTGGACCCCGCCCGCGGCGGAGGGTTTGGCGGAGTCGTTGGTGCTGGCCCTGGACGTCGGCACGGCGCGTTCCTTTCGGGACTGGCAAGAGGTGAGAAGCCTACCCGGCAGCCGGTTGACTCCCTGCTTGTACGTAGCTACGTTCTGCTTGCCGGAATTCTAATTCCGCTTTGTGGAAACGTCCAGAGTGGGTGCCGGTCGGGCGCTGCCCAGAAGTGTGCCCCTTGACGGCGGGGGAGTGGGAGTGAAGACTCCTTCAACAGAACGTTGAATTCCGTTACGTGGGTGTAAATCCCCTTTTCCGGGGCGTAAAACGGCGGTACAGAGAGGGGTTCGGGTGTCCGACGCTGAACTGGTCCTGCGCTCGACGCGCGTCATCACTCCGGAGGGGACACGGGCCGCCACGGTCACCGTGTCCGCCGGGAGGATCACGGCCGTCCTGCCGTACGACGCCCAGGTCCCGGCCGGCGTGCGGCTGGAGGACTTCGGCGACCACGTCCTGCTGCCCGGCCTGGTCGACACCCACGTGCACGTCAACGACCCGGGCCGCACCGAGTGGGAGGGCTTCTGGACCGCCACCCGCGCGGCGGCGGCCGGCGGCATCACCACGCTGGTCGACATGCCGCTCAACTCCCTCCCGCCGACCACCACCGTCGAGAACCTGCGCGTGAAGCGGGAGGTGGCCGCCGACAAGGCGCACATCGACGTCGGCTTCTGGGGCGGCGCCCTGCCCGACAACGTCAAGGACCTGCGCCCGCTGCACGACGCCGGTGTCTTCGGCTTCAAGGCGTTCCTGTCCCCGTCCGGCGTCGACGAGTTCCCGCACCTCGACCAGGACCAGCTCGACCGGTCCCTGGCGGAGATCGCCGGCTTCGACGGCCTGCTGATCGTGCACGCCGAGGACCCGCACCACCTCGCCGCCGCCCCGCAGCACGGCGGCCCCAGGTACGCCGACTTCCTCGCCTCCCGCCCGCGCGACGCCGAGGACACGGCCATCGCCAACCTCGTCGCGCAGGCCCGCCGCCTCCACGCGCGCGTGCACGTGCTGCACCTGTCCTCCAGCGACGCGCTGCCGCTGATCCGCGCCGCCCGCGCCGAGGGCGTCCGGATCACCGTGGAGACCTGCCCGCACTACCTCACCCTGACCGCCGAGGAAGTCCCGGACGGCGCCAGCGAGTTCAAGTGCTGCCCGCCCATCCGCGAGGCCGCCAACCAGGACCTGCTGTGGGAGGCGCTGGCCGACGGCACCATCGACTGCGTCGTCACCGACCACTCGCCCTCCACCGCCGACCTGAAGACCGACGACTTCGCCACCGCCTGGGGCGGTATCTCCGGCCTCCAGCTCAGCCTCTCCGCCGTATGGACCGAGGCACGCGCGCGTGGTCACGGCCTGGAGGACGTCGTGCGCTGGATGTCCACGAAGACCGCCGCCCTGGTCGGCCTCGACGCGTGCAAGGGCGCCATCGCCCCCGGCCGCGACGCCGACTTCGCGGTCCTCGCCCCCGACGAGACCTTCACCGTCGACCCGGCCGGCCTCCAGCACCGCAACCGGGTCACCGCGTACGCCGGCAAGACCCTGTACGGCGTCGTGAAGTCCACCTGGCTGCGCGGCGAACGCATCGTCGCAGACGGCGAGTTCACCGACCCGAAGGGCACGCTGCTCACCCGCCCCCAGTAAGCCACCCCCGCACCCGCAACCGGCCGACTCCAGAAAGGACCCCCTGATCCCCGTGACGGCGACACAGAGCTTCACCGGCGACGCGAACCCCTACGGAGGCGGCGACCCGTACGCGGACTACCGCACCGCCGACTTCCCCTTCACCCAGTACGCCAACCTCGCCGACCGGCAGCTCGGCGCCGGTGTCATCGCCGCCAACGACGAGTTCTTCGCCCAGCGGGAGAACCTGCTGGTGCCCGAGCCGGCCGAGTTCGACCCCGAGCACTTCGGGCACAAGGGCAAGGTCATGGACGGCTGGGAGACCCGCCGCCGGCGCGGCGCCTCCGCCGAACACCCCTGGCCGACCGCCGAGGACCACGACTGGGCGCTGGTCCGCCTCGGCGCGCCCGGGGTGATCCGCGGGATCGTCGTCGACACCGCCCACTTCCGCGGCAACTACCCGCAGGCGGTCTCCGTCGAGGGCACGTCCGTACCGGGCTCGCCGTCCCCCGAGGAACTGCTGGGCGAGGACGTGAAGTGGACGACGATCGTCCCGCGCACCGCCGTCGGCGGCCACGCGGCGAACGGTTTCGCCGTCGCCGTCGAGCAGCGCTTCACCCACCTGCGCGTCAACCAGCACCCCGACGGCGGCATCGCGCGCCTGCGCGTGTACGGCGAAGTCGTCCCGGACCCCGAGTGGCTGGCCGTCCTCGGCACCTTCGACGTGGTCGCCCTGGAGAACGGCGGCCGGGTCGAGGACGCCTCCAACCTCTTCTACTCCCCGGCCACCAACACCATCCAGCCGGGCCGCTCCCGCAAGATGGACGACGGCTGGGAGACCCGCCGCCGGCGCGACCAGGGCAACGACTGGATCCGCTACCAGCTGGCCGCCCAGTCGCAGATCCGCGCGATCGAGATCGACACCGCCTGTCTGAAGGGCAACAGCGCCGGCTGGGCCTCGGTGTCCGTGAAGGACGGCGAGAACGGTGACTGGACGCAGATCGTGCCGCGCACCCGCCTCCAGCCCGACACCAACCACCGATTCGTCCTCCCGGAGCCCGCGGTCGGCACGCACGCGCGGATCGACATATTCCCCGACGGCGGCATCTCCCGCCTGCGCCTGTACGGCTCCCTGACCGAGCGGGGCGCGGCCGGCCTCGCCGCCCGGCACCAGGAACTGGGCGGCTGACCCACCCCGTACCCGCGTGGGGCGCCCCGGTCCGGACAGCACCGGGGCGCCCCACGCGTCACCCACAAGGATCCGTTTCCGGTCCGGTGGAACTTACGGGTGCGTCTCCCGCGTTCTTTCCGCGTGACCCTTCAGCAAGAGATCGTCGGCAACGCCATGCAGATGGCGGTCGTCAACCTGCAGCCCGGCCAGACCGTGTACTGCGAGGCCGGAAAGTTCCTGTTCAAGACGACGAACGTGACCATGGAGACGCGGCTGTCCACCCCGTCCGGAAACGGCGGGCAGCAGGCACAGGGCGGCGGGAGCGGCGGTATGGGCGGCCTGCTCCGCCAGGCCATGGGCACCGCCATGCAGGTCGGCCAGCGCATGCTCGCGGGCGAGTCGCTGGCGTTCCAGTACTTCACCTCCCAGGGCGGCGAGGGCACGGTCGGGTTCGCCGGCGTGCTCCCGGGCGAGATGCGCGCGCTGGAACTCGACGGCACGCGCGCGTGGTTCGCCGAGAAGGACGCCTTCGTGGCCGCCGAGTCCACCGTCGACTTCGGCATCGCCTTCGCCGGCGCCCGCACCGGCATGAGCGGCGGCGAGGGCTTCATCCTGGAGAAGTTCACCGGCTACGGCACGGTGATCATCGCCGGTGCGGGCAACTTCATCGACCTCAACCCGGCGGACTTCGGCGGCCGCATCGAGGTGGACACCGGCTGCGTGGTCGCCTTCGAGGAGGGCATCCAGTACGGCGTCCAGCGCGTCGGCGGCCTCAACCGCCAGGGGATCATGAACGCAGTGTTCGGCGGCGAGGGCCTGTCCCTGGCCACCCTGGAGGGCAACGGCCGGGTGATCCTGCAGTCCCTCACCATCGAGAGCCTCGCCAACGCCCTGAAGAAGGCCCAGGGCGGCGACAAGCAGGGCCCGACCGGCGGCCTGTTCTCCACCCACGCCGGCTGAGCCCGGTCCTCTCCACGGCCGGACCGATGAGTTCCGGGTGCCCGCGGGGTCTGAGCTGATGACCGACAGACCCCGCACCCGGAAGAAGGCACCGCCATGGGCAAGCTCGTCTCCACCATCTTCGTCACCCTCGACGGCGTGTACCAGGCGCCCGGCGGCCCCCAGGAGGACACCAGCGGCGGCTTCACGCACGGCGGCTGGAGCTTTTGGTACGGCGACGACGACTTCGGCCGCTTCGTCACCGAGGTCTTCGACCGGTCCGGCGCCTTCCTGCTCGGCCGCCGTACCTACGACATCTTCGCCTCCTACTGGCCGAAGGTGACCGACCCCGCCAACCCGATCGCGTCCCGCCTCAACACACTCCCGAAGTACGTCGTCTCCTCCACCCTCCAGGCTCCCGAGTGGTCCGGCACCACCGTGCTCGGCGGCGACGTCGCCAAGGAGGTGCAGGCCATGAAGGAGCGCACGGACGGCGAACTGCAGATCCACGGCAGCGGCGCCCTGGTCCGCTCCCTGATCGACCTCCGGCTCCTCGACACCCTCCACCTGCTGACCTTCCCGGTCGTCCTCGGCGCCGGCCGCCGCCTGTTCACCGAGGGCGCGGTCCCCACCAGCTTCCGGCACACCGGCGGCCGCGTCACGGGCGCGGGCGTCTCCATCCAGTCGTACGACCTCGCCGGGAGCCCCGAGTACGGGTCGTACGAACTCCCGGAAGACGCCTGAGGCCGCTCCCCGAAGACACGCCCGAGGCACTCCCGACGGCGTCTGAGACGCCCGCGGAAAACCCTGGCCGAAGATCGTCCCCGCCGGTACGGTGATCGCGCCCCGTGCGAGCCACCGATGTCTCCGCACCCCTTTTCGGAGACCGGGAGAGCCGCCCCATGTCGTCGATCGCCGTACCGGGTGCCGCCGTCGCGCCCCGCCGCGCCTGGCACACCGACCTGCCTGTCCTGCTTGTCGCCGTCTGCTGGGGCGCCAGCTATCTCGCGGCCAAGGACATCACCACCGCGCGTACGGTCCTCGCGGTGCTCGTGCTGCGGTTCGCGCTCGCCGTACCGGTGCTGGCCGTCGCCGGCCGCCGGACCCTGCGGGCGCTCAGCGGCGCCCAGTGGCGCGGCGCGGCCCTGCTCGGCCTGATCCTCAGCGGGATCTTCCTGCTGGAGACCTACGGCGTGGTGCACACCTCGGCGACCAACGCCGGTCTGATCATCAGCCTCACCATGGTCTTCACCCCGCTCGCCGAGGCCGCCGTCACCCGCACCCGGCCCACCCCGGCCTTCCTCGGCGCGGCGCTGCTGTCGGTGCTCGGCGTCGTCCTGCTCACCCAGGGCGGCGGCTTCACCCGGCCGAGCACCGGCGACCTGCTGATGCTGCTGGCCGCGCTCGCCCGCACGCTGCACGTCCTCGCCATGTCCCGGCTCAGGGCCGTCCAGGGCGCCGGTGCGCTGCCGCTGACCACGGTCCAACTCGGCGCGTCCGTCGCCGTCTTCGCCCTGCTGTCGGCCGTCTCGGGTGGTCCGGCGCCCTGGTCGGTCGCGGCCGGGTTCGGCGCCCGGGACTGCGCGGGGCTGCTGTTCCTGTCCGCGCTGTGCACGGTGTTCGCCTTCTTCGTGCAGATGTGGGCGGTCCGCCGTACCTCCCCGTCCCGGGTCGGGCTGCTGCTCGGCACCGAGCCGCTGTGGGCCGCCGCGGCGGGTATCGCCCTCGGTGGGGAGCGGCTCGGCGCATTCGCTCTCGCGGGTGGTGCGCTGGTGCTCGTGGGGACCGCGTGGGGGCGCAGGGCGGCAGGTTAACTTCCCGAAAACTCATGGGACTTGATGGGAAAATCTTCAATCTTGTCGTTGACATGCCAACGTCTACGCGCGTCATCATGGGGGTATGAGATTCCCCCCACGCGCCACTCGCATCAGCGCCGCAGCCGCGCTCCTGTCCGCCCTTCTCGTGGGCGGCACCGTCTCCGCCACCACGGCGGACGCAGCCTCGTCGGTCGGCAGCGTCTGCTACGGCGACCTGCCGTCGCAGGCCCACGACACCCTGGACCTGATCGACCGGGGCGGCCCGTACCCGTACTCGCAGGACGGCACCGTCTTCTCCAACCGTGAGGGCGTGCTGCCCAGCGAGCCCTCCGGCTACTACCACGAGTACACGGTGATCACCCCCGGCTCCCCCACGCGCGGTGCCCGGCGCATCGTCACCGGTGAGGGCTCCCAGGAGGACTACTACACCTCCGACCACTACGCCACGTTCGACCTGGTCGACTTCGGCTGCTGAGCCGGAAGCCGACAGGACTCCAGGGAACAGCGCGACAGATCCCACGAACGCACGAACGGGCCGCCGGTGTTGCCCCGGCGGCCCGCTGTCGTCCGCGATCCGGTCGGGCGGTGACGCTCTCGACCTCCTCCAGGGCGCGACCGGGGATGTCCGACCGTCGGCAAGGCTCGTCCGGTGGTGCCGCCGAAAGTCGACGAGTCCGCGACTTTGGTAGCCGATCACCCCCACGGTGCGGCCGGTGCCCCGCGCCCTGCGTAGATTTGTCGACCGTGACAGAGAACGGGCTCGACCACACCATGGAACGCGGGGCGTGGCCCCGCCGGTGGATGCTGCCCTCCGCCCTGCTGCACGGGCTCGACCCGGACGGCCGCCGGCCCCGGCGCACCGCACGGGACTGGGCCGTCGACACCTGCTGCTTCCTGCTTGCCGTGTTCCTCTTCCTGGCATCCGCCGTGACCCTTCGCCAGGAGGACGTGCCCGGCGGCCTCGCCATCGCCGACGTGGTGCTGGGCGCCCTGTCCTGCGGCGCCGTCTGGCTGCGCCGCCGCTGGCCCGTCGGCCTCGCCGTGGCGATGGTCGCCGTCGGTTTCGTGTCCTCCACGGCGGGCGGGGCCGGCGCGGTCGCCCTGTTCACGCTCGCAGTGCACCGGCCCTTCCGCTACGTCGCCTGGGTCGGCGGCGCCGACCTCGCCCTCGTACCCGTCTACTACTGGCTGCGTCCGGACCCCGATCTGCCCTTCGCGGCTTCCGTCGTGTTCGTCGTGCTGCTCGCCGTCTCCGTCATCGGCTGGGGCATGTTCGTGCGTTCCAAGCGGCTGCTGATGCTCAGCCTGCGCGAGCGGGCCCGCCGGGCGGAGACCGAGGCGCGGCTGCGTGCCGAACAGGCGCAGCGGCTCGCCCGCGAGGCCATCGCCCGGGAGATGCACGACGTCCTCGCCCACCGGCTCACCCTGCTCAGCGTGCACGCGGGCGCGCTGGAGTTCCGGCCGGACGCGCCCCGCGAGGAGATCGCCCGGGCCGCCGGAGTGATCCGGGAGAGCGCGCACGAGGCGCTGCAGGACCTGCGGGAGATCATCGGCGTGCTGCGGGCCGGCGAGTCCGACGACGCGGCCGGGGAGCGGCGCCAGCCGACGCTGGCCGCGCTGGACGCCCTCGTCGCCGAGTGCCGCGAGGCCGGCATGAAGGTCACCCTGGACCATGACGTCGCCGACCCGGCCGCCGTACCCGCCTCCGTCGGCCGCACCGCCTACCGCATCGCCCAGGAGGCCCTGACCAACGCCCGCAAACACGCCCCGGGCGCCGAGGTCACCCTGCGTCTCACCGGCACCCCCGGCGAGGGCGTGACCGTGACGGTCACCAACCCGTCGCCCACCAGCGAGCCCACGCCCGTCCCCGGCTCCGGGCAGGGCCTGATCGGCCTCACCGAACGTGCGACCCTGACCGGCGGCCGGTTGGAGCACGGCGGCACGGCCGACGGCGGGTTCGAGGTACGGGCCTGGCTGCCCTGGGGCCGGACGGCACCGACGCCCTGAGCACCTCAGGGCCGGCCGTGGACGCCGGCGGGCGCGAGGGTGGCAACACGAGTCGCGCAACCGTGATTACGTAAGGCCCATGACGCCGATCAGACTCCTCCTCGTCGACGACGACCCGCTCGTACGGGCCGGACTGGCCCTGATGATCGGCGGGGCCGAGGACATCGAGATCGTCGGGGAGGCCGCGGACGGCGCCCAGGCCGAGGAACTCGTCTCGCGCACCCGGCCGGACGTCGTCCTCATGGACATCCGGATGCCGTCGGTGGACGGGCTCGCCGCGACCGGGCGACTGCGCGCGCGGGCCGACGCCCCGCAGGTCGTGGTGCTCACCACCTTCCACGCCGACGAGCAGGTGCTGCACGCCCTGCGCGCGGGCGCCGCCGGATTCGTGCTCAAGGACACCCCGCCCGCCGAGATCGTCGACGCCGTGCGCCGGGTCGCGGCCGGCGACCCCGTGCTGTCGCCCGCCGTCACCCGGCAGCTGATGCGGCACGCGGCCGGCGGTGCCGCCGACGCGCGCCAGGCACGCGCGCGTGATCGGCTCGCCGTCCTCAACGACCGCGAACGCGAGGTCACCGTCGCCGTCGGCCGCGGCCTCGCCAACGCGGCGATCGCCACCGAGCTGTTCATGAGCGTGGCCACCGTCAAGACGCACGTCTCGCGCATCCTCGCCAAGCTGGGGCTCGACAACCGCGTCCAGATCGCGTTGCTGGCGTACGACGCCGGACTCCTCGAGGACGACGGGCACTGAGCGCGTACGCCGCGCGTTGTCCTGGTACCGGGGGTTCCCGGTGTGCCTCGGGGGCGTCCGGAAGGGGAGCGATGGGCAGGCAACACGTGGTCGATCTTGGGGAGTTGGGGGATGCGCTGCGCACGGATCCCCATCCGGTGTACGCCCGGCTGCGCGAGCAGGGCCCCGTGCACCGCGTCCGGCTGCCGGGCTGGGAGGACGACGCCTGGCTGGTCGTCGGGTACGAGGAGGCGCGGGCGGCCCTCGCCGACCCCCGGCTGGCCAAGGACACCGGCAAGATCGGCCTGACCGCCATGGAGCAGGAGATGATCGGCCGGCATCTGCTCACCACCGATCCGCCCCAGCACACCCGGCTGCGCGGCCTCGTCACGCGCGCGTTCACGATGCGCCGGGTGGAGCAGCTGCGGCCGCGGATCCAGCAGATCACCGACGAACTGCTGGACGAGATGCTCCCGGCCGGCCGGGCCGACCTCATCGCCTCCCTCGCCTACCCGCTGCCGATCACCGTCATCTGCGAACTCCTCGGCGTGCCGGGCATGGACCGCGAGGAGTTCCGCAAGATGTCCACGGAGGTGGTCGCGCCGACGAACGGGCAGACGGGGTACGAGGCGATCGTCCGCCTCGGTGAGTACCTCACCGAGCTGATCGAGGACAAGCGCTCCTGCGGCGCCACCGACGACCTGCTCAGCGACCTGATCCGCACCACTGCCGAGGACGGCGACCGGCTCTCCGCACACGAACTGCGCGGCATGGCCTTCCTGCTGCTGATCGCCGGCCACGAGACCACCGTCAACCTCATCGGCAACGGCGTCCACGCCCTCCTGACCCATCCCGGCCAACTCGCAGCCCTGCGCGCCGACATGACCCTCCTGGACGGCGCCGTCGAGGAGATGCTGCGCTACGAGAGCCCGGTGCAGAGCGCCACCTACCGGTTCGCCGCCGAACCCCTGGAGATCGCCGGCGCGGCCATCGAGAAGGGCACCCATGTGGTGATCAGCCTCACCGCGGCCCAGCGCGACGGCGAGCGCTACGACGACCCCGACCGGTTCGACATCCGCCGGGACACCCGCGGCCACCTCGCCTTCGGCCACGGCATCCACTACTGCCTGGGCGCACCCCTGGCCCGCCTGGAGGGCCGCACGGCCATCGGCACCCTCCTGGAGCGCGCCCCCGCCCTCGCACTCGACGGCACACCGGGCGAGTGGCTGCCCGGCCTCCTGATGAGAGGGATGCGCAGCCTCCCGGTCCGCTGGTGACCGGCAGCTGACACCAGCTGTGCGCGGACCTGCGACTTCGGTCGCAGGCACAGCCCCGCCACGGTCGTGCGTGGCGCCTGCGGCACGGTCGTAGGGCGAGCCGGCGGCTGCGGTCGTGCGTGGCGCCCGTGGCAACGGGCGTGGGCGGCGCCGGCGGCTATGGCGGTACGTGGCGCCGACGGCTGCGGTCGTGCGTGGCGCGCTGGTGCGGTTGCACGAGGCACTTGCGGCAGCGGTCGTGGGCGGCGCCGGCGGTAACGGTCGTCGGCGGCACCGGCGGCACCGGCGGCACCGGCGGCACCGGCGGCACCGGCGGCAGCGGTCGTACGCGGCGCCCGTGGCACTGTCGCGCGGCGCGCACGCGGCACGGGCGTAGGCGCAGCCGGCGGCGACGGTCGTGCGGGGCGCCTGCGGCTACGGTGACACGCGGCGCCGGCGGCAACGGCCGTGAGAGGCTCTCGGCAACGGTCGTACGCGGCCCCGGGATCAGCCCTGCGACGGCCGTGCCCGGTCCGGGATCTCCGTGAGGGACACCGGGCGCCGTTCGTGCCGGGAGATCTCGCAGGCCTCGGCCACCCGCAGGGCCTGCAGGGCCTCGTGGCCGTCGCACGGGTTGGGGCGCTCGCCGCGCACCACGTCGACGAAGGCGTTCAGCTCGGCCTCGTACGCGGGCCCGAACCGTTCCAGGAAGCCCGGCCACGGCTTGTCCGCGGGCGGTGGCCCGGTCGGCTCGGTGGACGCGAGCGGCGTACGGTCGTCCAGGCCGACCACGACCGTGTCCGCTTCCCCGGCCAGCTCCATGCGCACGTCGTACCCGGCGCCGTTCAGCCGGGTCGCCGTGGCCGTGGCGAGCGTGCCGTCGTCCAGCGTGAGCAGCGCCGCGCCCGTGCCGATGTCGCCGGCCTCGCGAAACATCGGCGGCCCGGCGTCGGACCCGGTGGCGTACACGGCGGCCACCTCACGGCCCGTCACCCAGCGCAGCACGTCGAAGTCGTGGATCAGCGCGTCCCGGAACAGCCCGCCGGACAGCGGCAGCCAGTCGGCCGGGGGAGGGGACTGGTCACAGGTCATCGCGCGCACGGTGTGCAGCCGGCCGAGGCGTCCCGAGCGCACGGCCTCGCGGGCGCCGGCGTATCCCGCGTCGAAGCGCCGCTGGAACCCCATCTGCAGGATCGTGCCCGCCGTCTCCACCTCGGCGAGCGCCTGCAGCGTGCCCGGCAGGTCGAGCGCGATCGGCTTCTCGCAGAAGACCGGCAGGGCCGAACGCGCTGCCCGACCGACCAGTTCGGCGTGTGCCGACGTCGCCGTGGTGATCACCACCGCGTCCACGCCCCACTTGAAGATCTCGTCCACACCCGGCGCCGCCGTCTCGCCCAGCCGGTGTGCCAGTCCCTGTGCCCGGGCCGGATCCGTGTCCGTCAGGATCAGCGATCCGACCTCGCGGTGACGGCTCAGCGTTCTCGCGTGAAGGGTGCCGATGCGGCCCGTACCGATGACCCCGATGCGCATGGAAACAAAGTGAGGGCGGAGCCCGCGCGCTGTCAATGCATATGTCCGGACAATCGGACTACACAACTTCCCGTCAACCGGCCACGGGGCTACGCTCGGCCCCGTGCCGAAACCAGATGTGGACCCCACCGTGTCGCTCGACCTCCATGTGGACCGTAGCTCCCCGGTGCCGTTGTACTTCCAGCTCTCCCAGCAGCTGGAGGCCGCCATCGAGCACGGCAGCCTCACCCCCGGCAGCCTGCTGGGCAACGAGATCGAGCTGGCCGCGCGGCTCGGCCTGTCCCGGCCGACGGTCCGCCAGGCCATCCAGTCCCTCGTCGACAAGGGGCTCCTCGTGCGCCGCCGCGGCGTCGGCACGCAGGTGGTGCACAGTCAGGTCAAGCGCCCGCTGGAGCTGAGCAGTCTCTACGACGACCTGGAGGCGGCCGGACAGCGCCCCGCGACCAGGGTGCTCGTCAACACCGTCGTGCCGGCCTCCGCCGAGGTCGCCGCCGCGCTCGGCGTCCCCGAGGGCAGCGACGTGCACCGCATCGAGCGGCTCCGTCTCGCGCACGGCGAGCCGATGGCGTACCTGATCAACCATCTCCCGCCCGGCCTGCTCGAACTGGACACCGGCCAGCTGGAGGCGACCGGCCTGTACCGGCTGATGCGTTCGGCCGGGATCACCCTGCACAGCGCACGCCAGTCCATCGGCGCCCGCGGCGCCACCGCGGCCGAGGCCGAGCGGCTCGCCGAGGTCGAGGGTGCGCCGCTGCTCACCATGCAGCGCACCACCTTCGACGACACCGGCCGCGCGGTCGAGTTCGGCGATCACACCTACCGGCCGACCCGCTACTCCTTCGAGTTCCAGCTGCTCGTCCGGCCCTGACCGGTGACCTGAGTTCGTCGCAATGTCCGGACATTCAGGCGGACGCTTGCTCCCCGGCTGTGTCATGAGCGTCGGCCGTGTTCGATACTGGAGCGTTTGGGGCCGCTGAGCTGATCACCGGCCCCTTCCGTACGTACGAACACGGCAAGAAGGGGCACCGCCTCGTGGCACGGTTTCGGACCTGGGCAGTCATAGCGCTGACGGGGGCACTTTCGCTGTCCTTGGCAGCGTGCAGCAGCACCGGAGGCAAGCGGGCCGAGGACGCCCGCAAGGCCGCCACGGCCCAGGGGAGAGCGGCGGTGAACACACCGCGCTGGACCTTCGCGATGATCACCCACTCGGGAGACGGCGACACCTTCTGGGACATCGTGCAGAGCGGCGCCAAACAGGCCGCCGTCAAGGACAACATCAACTTCCTGTACTCGCACGACGACCAGGCCCAGCAGCAGGCGCAGCTCGTGGACGCGGCGGTCGACAAGAAGGTCGACGGCATCATCGTCACCCTCGCCAAGCCCGACGCCATGAAGGCCGCCGTGGCCCGCGCCGAGAAGGCCGGCATCCCGGTCATCACGGTGAACTCCGGCTCCGAGGAGTCCAAGGCCTTCGGCGCCCTCACCCACATCGGGCAGGACGAGACCATCGCCGGCGAGGCCGTCGGCGACGAGCTGAACAGGCGCGGGAAGAAGAAGGCCCTGTGCGTGCTGCACGAGCAGGGCAACGTCGGCCACGAGCAGCGCTGCGACGGCGTCGCCAGGACCTTCCACGGCACCCTGCAGAAGCTCTACGTCAACGGCACCGACATGCCCGACGTCCAGTCCGCCATCGAGGCCAAGCTCCAGGCCGACAGGTCCATCGACTCGGTCGTCACCCTGGGTGCCCCGTACGCCGACACCGCCGTGAAGGCGAAGAGCGACGCGGGCAGCAAGGCCGAGATCGACACCTTCGACCTCAACGCCCAGGTCGCCGCCGAGCTGAAGAACGGCACCCTCGGCTTCGCCGTGGACCAGCAGCCGTACCTCCAGGGCTACGAGGCGGTCGACCTGCTGTGGGCCTACAGGTACAACGGCGACGTCCTCGGCGGCGGCAAGCCGGTGCTGACCGGTCCGCAGATCATCACCAAGGACCAGGCCTCCGCGCTGGCCGCGTACACCCAGCGGGGCACCCGATGAGCACAGCCGTTGATGAAAGGATTCTGCAGAGCTCGCCGCTGAAGAAGCTGCTCGCCCGGCCGGAACTGGGCTCGGTGGTCGGCGCCCTCGCCGTCCTCCTCTTCTTCGCCTTCGCCGCCGACGGCTTCCTCAACGCCTCCAGCCTCAGCACGGTCCTGTACGCCTCCTCGACCATCGGCATCATGGCCGTACCGGTGTCGCTGCTGATGATCGGCGGCGAGTTCGACCTGTCGGCCGGTGTCCTGGTGACGTCCTCGGCGCTGGTCTCCTCGATGTTCAGCTACCAGATGACGGCGAACACCTGGGTCGGCGTCGGCGTCTCCCTGCTGGTCACCCTCGCCATCGGAGCCTTCAACGGCTTCATGCTCACCCGTACCAGGCTGCCCAGCTTCATCGTCACGCTGGGCACCTTCCTGATGCTGACCGGCGTGAACCTGGGCTTCACCAAGCTGATCGACGGCACGGTGTCGACAAAGACCATCGGGGACATGGAGGGCTTCCCCTCCGCCCACGCACTCTTCGCCTCGACCCTCACCGTCGGCGGCGTCGACTTCAAGGTCACGATCCTGTGGTGGCTGGGCCTGGTCGTCCTCGCCTCCTGGATCCTGCTGCGCACCCGCGCCGGCAACTGGATCTTCGCCGTCGGCGGCAACCAGGACGCGGCCCGCGCGGTCGGCGTCCCGGTCGCCAGGACCAAGATCGGCCTCTACATGGGCGTGGCGTTCGGCGCCTGGATCTCCGGCCAGCACCTGCTCTTCTCCTTCGACGCCGTCCAGTCCGGCGAGGGCGTCGGCAACGAGCTGATCTACATCATCGCGGCCGTGATCGGCGGCTGCCTGATCACCGGCGGCTACGGCAGCGCGATCGGCTCCGCCGTGGGCGCCCTCCTCTTCGGCATGACGAGCAAGGGCATCGTCTTCGCCGAGTGGAACCCCGACTGGTTCAAGTTCTTCCTCGGAGCGATGCTGCTCCTCGCGACCCTGCTCAACGCCTGGGTCAAGAAGCGCGCGGAGGCCAACAAGTGACTCTGGTCGAGCTGACCGACGTCAGCAAGCACTACGGCACCGTCCGCGCCCTCGAAGGCGTCTCACTGGCGGTCCACCCCGGCGAGATCACCTGCGTCCTCGGCGACAACGGAGCCGGCAAGTCCACCCTGATCAAGATCGTCGCGGGTCTGCACCGGCACGACGGCGGCACCCTGAGCATCGAGGGCGAGGAGACGACCCTGTCCTCCCCGCGGGAGGCCCTGGACCGCGGCATCGCCACGGTCTACCAGGACCTGGCGGTGGTCCCCCTCATGCCGGTCTGGCGCAACTTCTTCCTCGGCTCCGAGCCCCGCAAGGGCAAGGGCCCCTTCAAGCGCCTGGACACCGACCTCATGCGCCGGACCACCCGCGATGCCCTGCTCCGCATGGGCATCGACCTCCGCGACGTCGACCAGCCCATCGGCACCCTTTCCGGCGGCGAACGCCAGTGCGTGGCGATCGCCCGCGCGGTCCACTTCGGTGCGAAGGTCCTGGTCCTGGACGAGCCGACGGCGGCACTGGGTGTGAAGCAGTCCGGTGTGGTCCTGAAATATGTGGCCGCGGCACGCGACGAGGGCCTGGGCGTTGTCTTGATCACCCACAACCCGCATCACGCGTACCTGGTGGGGGACAGGTTCGTACTGCTGCGCAGGGGCACGATGGTGGGGAATTACACACGGGACGACATAACGCTGGACGAGCTGACCCAGCAGATGGCCGGCGGGTCCGACCTGGAGGCCCTACGCCACGAACTGCAGCGCAGCTGAGGGGCGCGGGGCACTGCGCGATCAACCGCGACGCACCCGCGGACGGCAATGCTCGCGCACCCCCTCCCGCTGCCCCGCGCAGCACTCAGCGTGAGCGTGCGGCACAATCGACCAACGATGAGCACCTACCGCGACCTCACCGCCCCCATCGGCTCCCGCCGAGCCCCGGTCCTGCGAACCGTCGGCACGCGCGAGCGCCGCTCCCACCTGACCGCACCCCGCGTGCCCACGGTGGGGATCGACATCGGCGGCACCAAGGTCATGGCGGGCGTCGTGGACGCCGACGGCAACATCCTGGAGAAGCTCAGGGCGGAGACCCCGGACAAGTCCAAGAGTCCCCAGGTCGTCGAGGACACCATCGTCGAACTGGTCCTGGACCTGTCCGACCGGCACGACGTGCACGCGGTGGGCATCGGCGCGGCCGGCTGGGTCGACGCCGACCGCAACCGCGTCCTGTTCGCCCCGCACCTGTCCTGGCGCAACGAACCGCTGCGCGACCGCCTGAGCGGTCGCCTGTCCGTGCCGGTCCTCGTGGACAACGACGCCAACACCGCCGCCTGGGCGGAGTGGCGCTTCGGCGCGGGGCGCGGCGAGGACCACCTGGTCATGATCACGCTCGGCACCGGCATCGGCGGCGCCATCCTGGAGGACGGCCAGGTCAAGCGCGGCAAGTACGGCGTCGCCGGCGAGTTCGGCCACATGCAGGTCGTGCCCGGCGGCCACCGCTGCCCGTGCGGCAACCGCGGCTGCTGGGAGCAGTACAGCTCGGGCAACGCCCTCGTCCGCGAGGCGAAGGAGCTGGCCGCCGCCGACTCCCCGGTGGCCTACGGCATCATCGAGCACGTCAAGGGCAACATCCACGAGATCACCGGCCCGATGATCACCGAGCTGGCCCGCGAGGGCGACGCGATGTGCATCGAGCTGCTCCAGGACATCGGCCAGTGGCTCGGCGTCGGCATCGCCAACCTCGCCGCCGCCCTGGACCCCTCCTGCTTCGTGATCGGCGGCGGTGTCTCGGCCGCCGACGACCTGCTCATCGGCCCGGCCCGGGACGCCTTCAAACGCCACCTCACCGGCCGCGGCTACCGACCCGAGGCCCGCATCACCCGCGCCCAGCTCGGCCCCGAGGCCGGCATGGTGGGCGCCGCCGACCTGGCCCGGCTGGTCGCCCGCCGGTTCCGCCGGGCCAAGCGCCGCCGGGTGGAGCGGTACGAGCGCTACGAACGGTACTCCCAGGCCCGACGCGACCGGGACACCGCATGACCGCGTCACTGCCGCGCCAGGCCGCCCCGCCGGACGAGCCGCGCCGCCCCGCCGAGGACTCCCGGCACAAGGCCAGGCGCCGCGCGCTCACCCTGCTGATCATCGGGCTGCTGATCGGCGTCCCGGCCGGCTACCTGGTGATCTCCGCGAACCAGAGCCGCAACAGCGGCAAGGACAAGGAGGCGAAGTACATGGCGACCGGCCTGACCCCGGGCTGGCCGTCGAAGGTGCAGCGCCGCCTCTACCAGGTGACCGTCCCGCACCCGGCCGACTACATCGCCTCCTACGAGACGAACAACTGGAAGACCAGCCGCCTCTACGTGCAGTTCCGCACCAACGAAGCCGGCCTGGACAGCTTCCTGCAGACCATGGGCACGCGCCGGGACGAGCTGAAGACGGGCGACATCACCATCGGCACCCGCGACCAGAAGGTCAGCGGATGGCACTTCACCGGACCCGGCCCCTGGTGGGGACTGACCCACGCGCAGAAGAACCCTGCGCCGACCCAGGACGTGGTCGTGAACATGTCCGACCCGAAGAACCCGATGGTCTACGTCGTCTCCCGCACCGTCCCGTAGCCGCAGGCCACGGCCGGTCCCGGGCCGGTTGTCAGACCCCGCCCGTAGAGTCGAAGACGTCTGGTCCGACGCACGGGCGGGAGGTGGCAGGACGTATGAGCGCAGGCACGGCCGCGGTGGCCGAGCGCACGGGAGGCTCCGGGCAGGCCGGGGACCAGGTCCCGGTGCGCCTCGCGTCCGTGTACCTTCCGGCGACCCTCCCACGCGAGGGTCGCATCGCCTTCTGGGACCCCGAGGGCGGGTCCGTCGAGGGCGACACCGCCGAGATCACGGTCGTACGACGCCACGGTGCGGGTGTGCGCCGCCGGCAGGTGCCCGCGCTGACACTGCCGCTCGCCGAGGCCCTGCCGCTGCTGGTCCGGGCCCGCCGCGACCCGGCCGCCCATCCGGCCACCGCCTGCTGGGGCGCCGCCGCGCTGCACGCGCTGCGGCTGGCCGCCCGAGGCCGCCTGCTGCCGGGCCTGACCCCGGCCGGCCATGACGCCTGGCGCGCCGGCCCGCTGGAGCCCGCCGACATCGCCCACCTGCGCGCGGTCGCCGCGGCCCTGCCCCCGGAGGGCCACGCCGTGCCGCTCCCGGACCCGGGCCCGCTCCGGCTGCCCGAACCGGAGGCCCTGATCCGCTCCTTCCTGGACGCGGTCGCCGACACCCTGCCCCGCACCCCGGCCGCCCCGTTCACCGCCGGCCGGCCCTTCGCCGCCCGGGAGCCCGTTGCGCTGCCACAGGCCCATGAATGGGCGGCAGAGGTCGCCGCCGGCATGGACGCGGGCGTGCGGATCTCGCTCCGCCTCGACCTGTCCGCGTACGACGTCTTCGACGCCGACACGAGCGCCCAGCAGGCGACCGGCCCGAGGAACGCCGGCGCGGCCATCGTGCAGGTGCACAGCCTTGCCGACCCCACCCTGGTGGCCGACGCGGCGGCCCTGTGGGCGGGGGAGGCCGACACGGCGTTCGGGCCCCGCTCGCGGGTGGACGCCGCCCTCGCCGTGCGGCGCGCGGCCCGCGTGTGGCCGCCCCTGGACCGGCTCGCCGAACAGGACGTACCCGATGTGCTCGCCCTGTCCGAGGAGGAGCTGGGCGAGCTCCTCGGTGTCGCCGCCACGCGGCTGGCCGCCGCCGGGGTCGCCGTGCACTGGCCCCGGGACCTCGCCCGCGACCTCACGGCGGCGGCGGTGGTCCGCCCGGCGCCCGGCTCGGCGACCGACGGCACCGGCTTCTTCGAGAGCGAGGAACTGCTCCAGTTCCGCTGGCAGCTGGCCCTCGGCGGGGATCCGCTCAGCGAGGCCGAGATGGACACCCTGGCCGAGGCCCACCGCCCGGTCGTACGGCTGCGGGACCGCTGGGTGCTGGTCGACCCGGCCCTCGTCCGCAAGGCCCGCAAGCGCGAACTGGGCCTGCTCGACCCGGTCGACGCGCTCTCCGTGGCGCTCACCGGCAGCGCCGACGTCGACGGCGAGAGTGTCGAGGCCGTGCCGGTCGGCGCGCTGGCCGCCCTCCGCGACCGGCTCACGGCGGGCCTGCGCCCCGCCGACCCGCCCGCGGGCCTCGCCGCCACCCTCCGCGACTACCAGCTGCGCGGTCTGGCCTGGCTGGATCTGATGACCTCCCTCGGCCTCGGCGGCTGCCTCGCCGACGACATGGGCCTCGGCAAGACGGTCACGCTCATCGCCCTGCACCTCAAACGCGCCCGCACCGAGCCGACCCTCGTCGTCTGCCCGGCCTCTCTGCTCGGCAACTGGCAGCGCGAGATCACCCGCTTCGCACCCGGCGTCCCCGTCCGCCGCTTCCACGGCCCGGACCGCACCCTCGACGGCCTCGCCGGCGGGTTCGTCCTCACCACGTACGGCACGATGCGATCGGCGTCCGCACAGCTCGCCGACCGTGCCTGGGGCATGGTCGTCGCCGACGAGGCCCAGCACGTGAAGAACCCCTACTCGGCCACCGCCAAGGCGCTGCGCACCATCCCGGCCCCCGCGCGCGTGGCGCTGACCGGCACCCCGGTGGAGAACAACCTCTCCGAACTGTGGGCCCTGCTCGACTGGACCACCCCCGGACTTCTCGGCCCCCTGAAGTCCTTCCGCGCCCGGCACGCCCGCGCGGTGGAGAACGGCGAGGACCAGGAGGCCACCGACCGCCTCGCCCGTCTGGTCCGGCCGTTCCTGCTCCGCCGCAAGAAGTCCGACCCCGGCATCGTCCCCGAGCTGCCTCCCAAGACCGAGACCGATCACCCGGTGCCGCTCACCCGCGAGCAGGCCGCGCTGTACGAGGCGGTGGTGCGCGAGTCCATGCTGGCCATCGAGATCGCCGAGGGCATCGCCCGCCGGGGCCTGGTGCTGAAACTGCTGGGCGCCCTGAAGCAGATCTGCGACCACCCGGCGCTGTACCTGAAGGAGGAGACGCGCGCCGACCGGCTCGTGGCCCGCTCCGGCAAACTCGCCCTGCTGGACGAGCTGTTGGACACCCTCCTCGCCGAGGACGGTTCGGCGCTCGTCTTCACCCAGTACGTCGGCATGGCCCGCCTCATCGCCGCGCACCTGTCCGCCCGCGCGATCCCGGTGGACCTGCTGCACGGCGGCACTCCCGTCCCGGAACGCGAGCGCATGGTCGACCGCTTCCAGAGCGGTGAAACCCCGATCCTGGTGCTCTCCCTCAAGGCCGCCGGCACCGGCCTGAACCTCACGCGCGCGGGCCATGTCATCCACTTCGACCGCTGGTGGAACCCGGCGGTCGAGGAACAGGCCACCGACCGCGCGTACCGCATCGGCCAGACCCAGCCGGTCCAGGTCCACCGCCTGGTCACCGAGGGCACGGTCGAGGACCGCATCGCCGAGATGCTCACTGCCAAGCGCGCCCTGGCCGACGCCATCCTCGGCTCCGGCGAGGCGGCCCTCACCGAACTGACCGACCGCGAGCTGTCCGACCTCGTCTCACTGCGGAGGCAGTCATGACGGCCGGAGAACGCGGAGAACAGCGCCCCGCCGACGCCGCCCGCCGGGCCCTGCGGGAGGCACGCCGGCGCGCGGAGACCGCACGGGCCGGGTCCCAAGATGTCGGGGTCGAGCCGGCCGGGTGCGGAGGGGCCGGGGCCGAGCGGGCTCGGGGCGAGCGGGCTGGGGCCGAAGAAGCTGGGGTCGAAGAAGCTGGGGCTGACCGGGCGGGCGACCAGGGCGCGGGTGATCGATCCGTGTCCGAGGCTGCCCGTGCCGATGCCCGAGGCGTGTTGGGGGTTGGCCGTGCGGGGGACCGGGGCGTGTCCGAGGCCATCCGTGCGGAAGGGCCCCTTGTGCGACCCGCCGACGTGGCCAGGGAAGCACTCCGGTCCGCACGCCGGGAGGCGCTGCGTGCCGAGGCCGAGGCGGAGGAGGCCGCCGCGCGTGGCCGGCGATCGCAGGAGCGCCGTACCCGACCCGGGCCGCGCGCGACCGGCGGCTCCGGCTTCTTGGCACCGGGTACCGCTGCCGTCCCCGGACAGGACTCCCCGGCCGCCCGCGCCAAGGCCGTCCAGGACATGCGGCACTACCTGGCCAACGCCTTCCGGATGCCGGTGTGGTCCGACACCCCGGAGGACGAGACCCCGAGCGTGGACACCAGCGGCAGCGGCGACAGCACCGAGACGCCCGACCCCACCGGCACCACCGAGCCAGGCCCCGTCACCGCCCCCGCCGGACCGGACCCCTGGCCCGCCGGACCGGACCCCACGCCCGCCGGACCGGACCCCACGCCCGCCGGTCCGGGGCCGACGCGGGACGAGCCGGCGTACCCGCCCACTCCCCCCGCCACATCCGCTCCCGCGACCCCCACCACCCCCGCCGGCCCGAACAACCGACGCGACACCATCCCGCGCCGATCCGACCCCGCTGCCGCGTCCCCCCACGTGCCCGTCAGCATGGCCACCCCCCACCGCGACTCCGAACTGCGCCGTACCTTCCCCGAGTTCGCGCCCCGGGAGGCCACCGACGAGGGTGTGCCGTTCGCGGGGACCTGGTGGGGCAACGCCTGGGTGGCCGCGCTGGAGCAGGGCGCGCTGGACCCCAAGAGGCTGGTGCGGGGCCGCGGTTATGCCGACCAGGGGCACGTCGACGCGATCACCGTGACCCCGGGGCTGGTCCTGGCGTACGTCCGCGGAAGCCGGCCCCGCCCGTACCGGGTGCAGGTACGGGTCCGCACGCTGGAGGACGCGGACTGGGCGCGTTTCCTGGACGCGGCCGCCGACCGGCCGGGGCACATCGCCGCGCTGCTCGACAAGGAACTGCCCCAGTCCCTCGCCGACTGCGGTGTGCCCCTGCTGCCCGGCCCCGGTGACCTCGTGCCGCGCTGCAGCTGCCCCGACTCCGGGCACCCCTGCAAGCACGCGGCGGCGCTCTGCTACCAGACGGCACGGCTGCTCGACGCCGACCCGTTCGTGCTGCTCCTGCTGCGCGGCCGGGGGGAGCGGAGCCTGCTCGACGCGCTGTCGCGCCGCAGTGCCGCCCGTGCGGCCCGCGCCGCACAGGAACGGCAGCCGGAGTCCCTGCCGGGCGTGCGCGCCGCCGACGCCCTCGCCCCGCGCCGACTCCCGCCGCTGCCCCCGCCGTTGCCGGTGCCCCCGCACCCCGAGCAGCCCCCGGTCTATCCGGCGGCGCCCGGCGGCCCGGACCCCTTCGCGCTGGACCAGCTCGCGACCGACGCCGCCGCCCGCGCCCACGCGCTGCTCGGCACCGGACGAGACCCGGTGGGCGAGCTGACCCTGTGGCAGGACGCGGTGCGCCTGGCCGCCGCCCGCCCCGGCTCCGGCCTCACGGCCACCACCCGCACCCTGTACGCCACGCTCGCCACGGCCGTCGGCCGCACCCCGGCCGAGCTCGCGCGGGCCGTCGCGGCCTGGCGCCAGGGCGGGGCCGCCGGGCTGGCCGTCCTGGAGGAGCCGTGGGATCCGCCGGCCGGCCGCTTCGACCGGGCCCGCCCGCTGCTGCTCGCCGCCGACCTCCCGGCGTTCCGCCCCTGGCGCAACCACCTCACCCATCCGCGCGGGCATGTCCAGCTCCGGCTGGGCCGCGACGGCCTGTGGTACGCGTACGAGTCGGAACCGGGCCAGGACGACTGGTGGCCCCGCGGCACACCCGACCTGGACCCGGTGGGCGCCCTGACCGGCCTCGGCACACCGGACGACGCCTGACCGTCCGGGACGCGAGAAGGCCGGTGCCGGCAGCGGTTGTCG
>NZ_JBSHAY010000053.1:0-45346 GCF_053611725.1 Streptomyces sp. NPDC054783
GAGTGGAAGGTCTGCCGCTGGGGGTCGGTCAGCGCCTTGGCGTTCTGCGTGACCTTGGAGGGGTGCGGGTGGGACGCCGCGGGCTGGGCACCGGCCGTGGGGGCCGCGACGAGTCCGGCGACGGTGAGGGCAAGGGCTGGGAAGGCGACGGCGACGAGTCTTCGCAGACTCCGTCTCCGCCCGCTCGGGCGTGACTCACGCATGGGGTACTGCCTCCGGTTGACGTGGGGATTCGCACTGGATGGGCAGGCCCGTGATTGCGCGTAGCGGCGGCCGAACCGCGCATTCATGAGCATGACATTCACCCCACAAGGGGGGTGAACGTGACATGACAGGGTGCGGGAGGAATGTACGTCCGGATCGCGCGCACCGGCAGCGCCGCAGGGATTTCTTTGCCCCTCCATAGGATGGGGTTGGTCACTCCATTGGAGAGAAGCGAGGCGGGCTTCACGCAGCTCACAGGAAGATCCGCAAGCGCTCCTCCCACCGAGGCATCAGCGCCTGCGCCAATCTCGGCGAGCCGGATGACGTCCGCCGCCTGAGGGCATCCCGCCTATGGCGACGGGGCGAGGGAGACGGCATGGGAGCCGCTGACCGGCAGAGCGCCGGAGACCGGAACCGGGTCGGCGACCCGCCCCGCCCCAGGGGCGGTCATGCGAGCGGGTACGGCCATGACTACGAGTACGGGAATCCTCCCGAGTCGATACCTCACCCCGGTTACGGACCCGATGCCGGCGCGGGCCACATCCCCTCTCCGGCCATGGGCCACGGTTACACCCCCGCGACGGGCGACGGGCGCGCCACAGTGAATGGCACCGGACATGGCCCGAGCACGGTCCCGGAGCGGGCGCCGGTGGTCAGGACACACGCACACGCACACCCACGGCCACAGCCACAGCCACAGGCCCGCCGCACCGGTCTCCCGACACCTGCGCAAGGTCATCGCGGCCGTCCTGATCCCCTTCACCGCCGCATCGTGGTGGGCCTGGTGGTGCTGGTGGTGCTGTGGCCGGGCGGAGCCCAACTCGGCGCAGCAGGAGGCGAACGGCATTACCGAGCAGGGCAGGCCACCTTGATGATCAAGGGACGTGGGAGCTGACCCACGTGAACAAGCCTCCAGGTGCGCGAGCACGCTCGATCGAGCCGCACCGACCATGCGTTTCCTCAAGCCCCCGGAAAGTGGGCGGGTCAGCGCAGTCCGGCGAATAGGTCGTTCTCGGGCACGGCCGTGCCGGTGGTGTCCTGGACACGTACGAAGGTCTCGACGCCCATCAATTCGGTGAACCTTTTCTCACCCATCTTGAGGAAGAAGATGTTCTCGCCCTGACTGGCGTGCGCGGCCAGCGCATCGAACTTCTGACCGCCGAACGCGGTGGTGTCCACCCAGGTGGTGATCTCCTCGTCGGGGAGTCCGATCTCGGCCATCGCGGCGGCCTCGGCCGGATCCGGCTCCTGCCAGTCCGCACCGAACTCGCGCATGGTCTCCCCGAATCGCCGCATCATCGACCGGGGCGCCGTCGTCCAGTACACCTTCGGCGTCAACTCGGTCATCGCCAGCGCCGTCATCGTGATGCGGTTTGCCTGGATGTGGTCGGGGTGGCCGTAGAAGCCGTTCTCGTCGTAGGTCACGACCACATCGGGTTGGTAGCGGCGAAAGAGTTCCGCGAGTCGGGCAGCGCCCTCCTCCACGGGGGTCTGCCAGAAGGACCCGGGGACGTCGTTGGCCGGCCAGCCCATCATCCCGGAGTCGGCGTAGCCGAGCATCTCGAGGTGACTGACCTTCAGAATGTCGCAACTTGACTCAAGTTCCTGACGTCGCATCAAGGCGACGGCTGCCGGATCGTGCCCGGGATCGCCCGGCTTGACACCCCCCGGTCCGTCACCGCAGCTGCCGTCGGTGCACGTCACGAGGACCGTGCGGATGCCCTCCGCCGCGTACCGCGCGAGGACACCTCCCGTTCCAGTGGCCTCATCGTCGGGGTGGGCGTGCACCGCCATGAGCGTCAAGGGCCTGTCATGCATGAAATATCCTCCTGTGTGAAAAAGCCTCGGTCCGAGTCCGCGGCAGGCGTACAAGCGGTCGCGACACCAGTTCCTCGGCTGGTGCAACAGTGCCGGCCGCATCGGCTGTTCCCGCCCTGCAGGGGAACTCCTGGGCCTCGGCACTCGCTCCCGCGCACTTCGATTCCGCTCCAAGAGCACTTCGCGGGTGACGCGCTCCCGACGCTCACCGAGGTGCGACAGATATTTGACGACAGATCCGAATTTGTCCGTGTGGAGCGCTGTCGCTGGCAGTTCGGCCGCGACGCTGGACCGTGGAGAGGCGAATGTCGGGCTGGGTAATTGACCGCTTTCGGGGCTCCATGAAGGCTCAGACCTGCCGATTCCTTGGCACTCATGATGTCCCTGCCGAAGCCCTGGCGGGGTGGGCCCCTCCGGTGGCCTGCCACAGCGGTCGGGTCGTTCGGTTTCCCGTGGACGCCGACACTTGGCGGTTCAGCTCGACGAGGTCACAGGTCGCTCGTTCGCGCCGCGGCCTTGAGCCGGTCGAGGCTCGTGTAGCGCTGGCTCAGGGTCCAGGCCCATGGGCGTCCCGACGCGGTAACCGTGTCGTTGACGACCGGACCGTTGAGTGTCACAGTCTCGGGGTCCTCCCGGCCGGACAGAAGCACGACGCCCTTGGGCTCCCCCTCGGAACGGTAGCCCTGCTCGATGAGCACCTGGATGAGATCCGCAAGCGCCTCGTGCCCATCGGCGCGGTGACGCTGCCCTTCCTCGTGTGTGAGCAGCACGGTGCCGTAGTGTGCGCGGATACGGGCAACGACGGGCTGCACGACGCCCTCGGCGTAGAACCCGAAGTGCGTCAGGCCATCTCGGAAGGAGCGCTCCGGCTGGCAGACGTACGCAGCGAGGGTCTGGTACTCCGGCCAGGCCGAACGAGCTGCCACGATCACGGTGTCGTCGTTGGTCAGCAGGCCCTCGGCTTCGTACAGGGCAACGAGCTCGGACAGCAAGTAGCGCGCCTGCTCACCCAGCAGCCGCCGCGCGTCGCCGACCACGGCTTCGACCGCGGTCGCCAGGTCTCGGAAGGAAAGCCACAAGACCCGGTCGTGGGCCTGGGGGGCAACACCGTCGAGCTCGGCAAACCACGCCGGTCGAGTCGGATCCGGGGTCAGGACGAACAACCGGGCGGTCGGGTCGCTCTCCAACTGCTTGGCGTGGGCGCGGACTTGGCTGCGACCGTGACCTTCACTCGCGTACGCGCCGCGGACGGTCTTGGTCTCGAACCACCACGTGAACCGCGCCGATATCCGTGCGTCCGGGACTGCCTCGCTCATGGTGACCTGGTTCTGGAACGAGACCGTGGGCAGCTCCCCGGCGCCGGCCGTGGCCGTCTCGAGGAGCTCCTGCACGAGGCCGAGATCGATGCGCTCGAACACGGCCATCGTGGAGGATGTGACGCGGTTCTCGCCGGTCCGGTACGTGGAGAAGAGGGGATTCCGTGGCATGGCCGGGAGCGTACAAGCCGCCGCTGACATCCGTCTGGGGAAGCCGGTGGAACTACTTCGCTCCGGCCTTGGACCCCCACACGGCGTGTTCCAGAGCGCCGGGCTCGTGCCCCAGCAGGTGAGCTGTCTCCTCGTAGACACAACGGAGTTCCTGGTAGGAAAGGTTCGGCAGGCCGGCGTCCGCAGCGAAGGCCCGAAGGTGCACATCCACCGCGACCTGGGATCGGCCGACCAGGTTCCCGATGTAGTCAACAGTCTTCGGCCCCACGTCCTTCACGCGGCGCAAGGTGTCCCGGTTCTCCTGGTGGTCGAGCCACGCACGAAGGTCGTCGCGGGTGTCGACCCCGCCGGCCACCAGGACTTCGGTGATGGCACGCGCCTTGGCAACTCTCCTCGGACTGCTGAAGTCCATGGCCACAGCGAGGTCTTCTGTTCGAAGTCGAGCCTGGAAGCCCCGAACGGTCCCAGCGTCGGGCCATGCTGCTTGAAGCCGAAGCAGCCGCGGGCGGATCTGCAATTCGTACTTTCTTTGGGCCTGGAAGCTGGCATCACAGATCACGGCACCCATGTGGGTCCAGCCCTTGGGCGCAGAGAACGGCCCGTCACCGAGGATCACCCCGATGTGCGTACCAAGAAGCTCCGTGAGAGCACAGAGGCCCACGCCTGACGCCTGATCACGGGTGTCAGTGGTCGCGCCGTAGTCCGACATGCACGCCCCCCCCTGCCTCATCGCCTCAACGCGCCGAGCGTAGCGGCAGAGACTCGACAGCACACCGGCCCAGAGGCTCTGGGCCGGGCCCGGCCGTGGAAGTCACGGGCAACTTTGGCCGTCAGGGTCTTCTACGCATGCCCGCTGGACGAGTCCGATTCCCGGCGGTGTGCCGAGGCTTCCGCGACCTGCTTCAGCGCCGATGCCGTGGCGGAGTCACCAACCTTGGCGGGTTGCTCGTGCGGGTGGCTCTCGTGGTGAAAGTGGGAGGGCGCGAGCCTGTCGCCGGGGCCGTAGTGCTGCGACGAGGTGCCGGTGGAGTCCGTGAGGGCAAGATCGGCGTCGGCCGCGGCGGGCCGGCTACCGCCCTGCGTGTCGGTCTGGGCGGTTCCGGCCCTGTCGGCCTGGGCCGCCTCCTCCTGTGGGCCTCGTCGGTGGCCCGGCTGGGTCAGCCACGCCACGGCCGCGCCGGTGAGAGCCACGGGCCATTCCACCACCCCGGCGACGCCTAGCACCCCGACTCCGGTGTAGACCACCATCCGCCGACCGCGTGGAGAGATCGCTCCGATCCACTCCAGCGCGCTGTCGCCGACCTTGCTCACCCGCTCGGCTCCGGGCAGACGGCGCAGCCCGGAGCCGACCGCCCGAAACGGCTGCGGAAGATCCGACGAACCTGTCCTGACCTGGATCATGTCCTGCTCCCTCCGCGCGTCCTCAAAGGGTCCGAGCCCCGAGTTTCCCGATGTCACACCGCATATGCCCCCGTGCAGGCGTTATCAGGTTCGGGGGCCCTGGTGCGTCCGGTCTCTGATGGCGCGTTCTAGGGCAGGCTGGGGGAACTCGGACCGGATGGACCGGGGAGGTGGTTCGGTGGCTGGTGAGCGTCTGGGCCTGGACGAGGTGCTGCGGGCGGCGGAGGATGCCGCGCCGGTGGAGTCAGTGGATGTGGTCGCCCGGAACCTGGAGAAACGGTTTTCGGCGACAGAGGTGTCGTTCCTGTTCGTCGACCTGATCGGGCAGGAAGCCGTACGCCTGCCCAGAGCCGGTACGGCGGGGCAGGCGCGCGGCGAGGCGGAGAGACTCGAGCTGGCGAGCAGCGTCTATGACCGGGTCCTGCGCAGCCAGCGCCTGCACCAGGAGGACGACGGGGAGGGCGGGTGCCGGATTCTGGCGCCGGTGACGAACCGCGGCGACTGCATCGGCGTGCTGGACCTGGTCGTGCCGCACGCGGACGAAACGGTCCGCGAGGCGGTCGCGCACGCGGCGCACGCGCTCGCATACATCGTGGTCACCGACCGCCGCTTCACCGATCTCTACCACTGGGGGCGGCGCACCACTGCTGTGAGTCTTGCCGCGGAGATCCAGCACCAGCTACTGCCCTCGGCCTCCTGCTGCGAGGCAGCCCAGTTCACCCTGGCCTGCGGTCTGGTCCCGGCCGACGACATCGGCGGTGACACCTACGACTACGCCCTCAACCCGGACAGGCTGTATCTGTCGATCACTGACGCGATGGGGCATGACACCGCTTCCGCCATGCTGGCCACGCTCACGGTCAATGCCCTGCGCGGAGCCCGCCGCGCCGCTGAAGGTGTCCTCGGCCAGGCGCATGCCGCCCACGAGGCGATCACCGAGCACGCCCGCGGCATGACCACCGGCCAGCTGCTCTGCGTCACTCTGGGGACGGGCGAATGCGAGCTGGTCAATGCCGGCCACCCCTGGCCGCTGCGGCTGCGCGGGGCGCGGCTGGAGGAGCTTGCCGTCATGGTCAACCTGCCGTTCGGGGTCCCCGTTCCGGTCACCTACGAGGTGCAGCCGTTCGACCTCGAGCCGGGCGACCGCCTGGTGCTGCTCACCGACGGCATGACCGAGCGCTGCTCGACCGCCGTCGACCTGTCCGCCCTCATCCATGACACCCGCGACGAACACCCCCGCGAAGTGGTCCGCGCTCTGACCGGTGCGGTCCACGACGCGTGCGGCGGCTCTCTGCCGGACGACGCCACCACCATGGTCCTGGACTGGCACGGCGGCTCCGGCCGACGCCACAGCGACGCCGGCGCCGACAGCTGACACGCCTGGGCCTGCACGGATGGGCCGTCCACCCGCGGGCCGTGCGTGTGGGCCTCTCCCCGTGGGGGACTTCGGTGTACGGGCTGGGTCGGCGACGCTCGCCGGGGGGCGGACGGGCTCAGGCACCCCCCGGTTCAGCGGCCGCGCCGGGGATCCGCCCCATCCTGGTCGGGACGGACTGCCCTTTTCGCACACCTGGCGGGCGACCTCGCGCAGCTTGACGTTGTTCTCCTGGGAGCAGCGGCGCAGGACGTCGAACGCCTGGTCCTCTCGGCATCCTGTCCAAGCGGGAGATCGCCGGGCCCGGATCCGGGTACGTGCCGCGATGACCGTGCACGGGTACGTGCCGCGATGACCGTGCAGACCTGTGACCAGGGCCGTTACATTGCCTGGACAGCGCCGAGGACAACGGTGCCAGGCCTGGACGAGCTGAGTCGTAGGGCCGATCGGTCCGCGGCACACCGATCCTCGCTCACGCACGCCTCAAGCCGGGCGGCACCGGCCATCAGGGTCGTCGATGTCCGCGCGCCTGAGCGTTGACGGCCTGCCGCGCGAGCTCGACGTTGAACTGGGCACCTGCCAGGAGTGCCAGGTTGGACAGCCACAGCCAGATGAGGAAGACCACGACCCCGGCCAGGGAACCGTACAGGCGGTGGTAGGTGCTCACATGAGAGGCATAGACGGTGAAACCGAGGGAGGTCGACAGCAGGAGCACGATCGCCAGGCCCCCACCCGGCGCCATCTTGCGCAGCGGACGCGACGGTGCGGGACCAGAGCGGTAGAGCACCAGGACCAGGGCGATGGCCACCACTGCCAGAACGGGCCAGCGCAAGGTGTCCCACGCAACCCGGGGAAGGCTGCCCATCTCCAGCGCTCGGCCCAGACGTCGTACCAGGCTGCCGCTCAGCAGCAGAGCGAGCGTCGTGGTCAGGAGAAGGACGATCAGCACGATGGCCGTGCCGATGATGCGTGGGGCCGTCCGCCACACCGGCCGGTGCGAGCTGACGTGATACATGGCGTGCAGGGCCCGGCGAAAGACACTCAAATAGCTGGAGCCCGACCACAGGGCCCCGGCCGCGCCGAAGAAGACCAGCAGCCAGGCTGCCGAGGACTGGCCGGCCATCTGCTCCAGGGCGCTGCGCAGCAAGTCGCGGGATGCGGCGGGCGCCACACGGGTGAGCCGGTCGATCACTTCCGGTTTCGCCGTGGGCACGGTGAGCCCCAGCACCGAGAGAAGCACCAGCAGCACGGGGAACAGGGCCAGGACCGCGTAGTAGGTCAAAGCGGCGGCCCAGTCCGTTACGTCGTCGTTCCAGATCGCCACAGGTGTCCGGCGCAGCGCAGCCCACCACTGGCCCATCCGGCGGCCGGTCTCGCGCATCGCGCGGATGCTCCCGCTACCCACTGTCCACGCCTCCCTCCACCAGCGGCCGACGCCGACCGCCCCGTCGTCGCAACCCGGCATCCGCCACCGGATGCGGTGCCTTGATGGCCGACGTCCACAGAGCGGCGGCCGGATGTCCGGCTGCCTGCCGCCCGCCTTCGTCCGGATCCCGCTCGGGGAACTCCATCCTCGTCGAGGATGTCCCGGACGGCGTCCCCGGTCTTTTCTCCGGCAGGTTTGACGTCTTTTTCGATCTGGTCAGGCCCCGCCCTCCGTTTCGAGACGCTCGTAGCCGACTGCCGTGCCGACTCTCTCTTTCGTCTTGCCCTCGATCTTGCGGCCCATGTTGGAGGCCTTGCCCGACATACTCATGGACCCGTCGTTCCAGATCTGTGATTGTCGCGCGTGCGGTCCGCCCTGCCCCGTAGGCCGCTTACCCGCCCTGCCACGCAGGCCGCGATCTGAATCCGAAGATCCCCAAGGTGCGGACCGGGTCCTTGTTTCCCTCCCTGCCGGAGCGGCGCCGGCGGATCGACCGGTCCCTGTCGGCTTTGGTCGGGGATGCATACGTGAGCGGGGTCTCGACGCGCTCGGTCGATGACCAGGTCAAGGCGTTCGGGGCGAGCAGCAGGATCCGCCTCACCGTGCCCCTGGGCATGGCCCTGATCGGCGCGCCGATGGATCGCCTTCGCCCGGGGCCCGTCGGTTGGCCTGTGGCTGATCCTCGTCGGCGTGTTCGTCGCAGGCGTCGTCGCGGCCGAACGCCGGTGGGCCGAACTGGTCACGGCCCTGCGGGCGTCCGGGTCGCGCAGACGATGACCACTCCGGTGGTCACCGGTCCGGACTGGCTGACCGTCGGCCGTTTCCTCAGCGAGGTGGCGCCCCGGGCACGGCACCCAGTGCTGCCGCTGCCGGACTTCGAGGGCCGGCCCAGTGGCGTCGTACAGCTGGGCCGGCCGGCCGCCGTGCCGTCCCGGGAACGCGCCTGGCTGCGGGCACGCGACGTGGCGACGCCGCTGTCACGGTGTGCGCTCGCCGCACCGGACGAACTGCTGACCTCCACCCGGCAGCGCGTCCGCACCGAGGGCCGCCTCCTGCCCGTCCCGCTCGTGGACGCATGTGGCGCGCTCAGGCCCCGGCCCTGCCGTCAGGTGGACGGGCAGGACCGGAGGCTGGGCCACCTGGAAGGCACCAGGGTTTATCGCTCCCGTGTATTCCGGGCTATTCAGGTGATTTGGTTCACGCATCAAGTTTATTGTTCAACTATGTGTGGGCGCGTAGCTTTGCCAGGGCCAAGACAACGGGGGCGTCGGCCGTCAGCAGGCACGGAGCGGCCGGCAGTGCAAGGAGGAAAGATCATGAAGAAGCTCATGCGGCGTATCGCGACCGTAAGCGTTTCCGCGGCACTCGCCGGAGTCACTCTCCTCGCCACCGGCGGCTCCGCGACTGCGGCCACTTCGCGGGACAGCGGACCCACCCCCGCCCAGACCGTCCTGACCGCGGACGCGAAGGCCATCCACCTCCATGGCATACATCACGACCGTGGCGCCCCCGCGTACGGTCACCGGCTCCACGACCGCGGTGAGCAGGACTACGGCAGCCTGTATGACGACGGCCACGGTCACACTGGCACGTACCGGATGCCGAGTGGCCACTTCGACCCCTGGGCGGAAGACCAACTGCTGGCATTCGACCCCTGGATCGAAGACCAACTGCTGGCATTCGACCCCTGGATCGAAGACCAGTTGGCAATGTTCGTCCACTCCGGCGAGCTCGGCCACCGGCACTTCGTGAACGACTGGCGCCACAGCATCCACACACACTCGTACCGCACGGGGGAGGACACCCCCCGCTGAGTGCCCGCCCGGAGCACACTCAGGCACGTCGCCCCTGCGCCGGCAACCGGCGGCTTGCGCCTGGCGCCTGGTGCGGATCGCGGACCCGCGGGGCCCACCTGCGCTCAACAACTCACCGCCGACACCAACGCGAGCGTGTCCGCACCCGCTTTCCTGTCCCGTCCCCTGCCGCCGACGCGAAGCCGAACCCGGACCAGCCCCCTGGCCACAGGCATGTCCGTGCGGCCCCATAACATCATTTCGCATTCTTCGGCGGACGCTGATGCCCGCTTGACCGTGCCCGCCGCCCAACGCCCCACACGACACAACGACTCCACCACATCACCATGGAGTCGCGCATCGAGGAGGAACGTTCATGCACGCCCGGAGGATCGGCGCGGCCGCCGCAACAGCGTTGGCGGTCCTGGCTGCCCGCGACCTCATCCAGAAGAAACACGCACTGCTCCGGAACTTCCCGGTCATCGGGCACGCCCGGTACCTGCTGGAGAAGATCGGGCCGGAGCTGCGGCAGTACATCGTGACGTCCAACGAGGAGGAGCGCCCCTTCAGCCGGGACCAGCGCACCTGGATCTATGCGTCGGCGAAGGAGGAGAACAACTACTTCGGGTTCGGAACCGAAGTCGACGTCGAGCACGTGCAGGGCCACGCCTACCTGAAGCAGCGCACGTTCGCCGGCACGATGCCCGACGCGCACGACCCGCAGGCGCCGCTGCCCTCGGCCAAGGTACTGGGCGGGCCGCGCGGGCGGGCCAAGGCGTTCCGGCCGGCGAGCGTGGTGAACATCTCGGCGATGAGCTTCGGATCGCTCTCCGGCGCGGCCATCACGGCGCTCAACAAGGGGGCGGCGCTGGCGGGCACGATGCACAACACGGGCGAGGGCGGCCTCTCGCCGTACCACCGCAACGGCGGCGACCTCGTCCTTCAGATCGGGACGGCGTACTTCGGCTGCCGCAACGAGGACGGCAGCTTCAACCTCGACAAGCTCAAGGACGTGGTCGCCGGCGCCCCGGTCAGGGCGATAGAGATCAAGCTCTCCCAGGGCGCCAAGCCAGGGCTGGGCGGGATGCTGCCGGGCGCGAAGGTGACCGAGGAGATCGCCGCGATCCGCGGCATCCCGGTCGGCAAGGACTGCGCCTCCCCGTCGCGGCACACCGCGTTCAGCGACGTCGACTCGATGCTCGACTTCGTCGAGCTGATCGCCACCGAGACCGGTCTGCCGGTCGGGGTCAAGAGCGCGGTGGGAGAGATGGGCTTCTGGCAGGAGCTGGCCACGCTGATGGCGCGGGGGGATCGTGGTGTCGACTTCGTGACCGTCGACGGCGGTGAGGGCGGCACCGGGGCGGCACCGCGGATCTTCGCCGACTCGGTGTCACTGCCGTACCGGATGGGCTTCTCCCGGGTCTACGGCACCTTCGCCGAGCTGGGGCTGACCGACGAGCTGACCTTCATCGGCTCCGGCAAGCTCGGCCTGCCCGAGAACGCCGCGGTCGCCTTCGCTCTGGGTGCCGACATGATCAACGTGGCCCGTGAGGCGATGCTGTCCATCGGCTGCATCCAGGCGCAGAAGTGCCACACCGACACGTGTCCCACCGGCATCGCCACCCAGAACCCGTGGCTGGCCCGCGGCCTCGACCCGACCTCGAAGGCCACCCGGACCGCTGTCTACCTGCGCACCCTGCGCAAGGAACTGCTCAAGGTCTCGGCGGCCGTCGGCGTCGCCCACCCGGCACTCATCACGGCCAACGACATCGAGATCATGAACGGCGACTACGAGGCCCGCACCCTGGCCGGTGTCTACGGCTACAAGGACGGCTGGGGCGAGCTCGGCCCGCACCTCGCCGATGAGATCACGGCATTGCTCACCACCGAGCCGACCGCCGTCCACAAGCCGGCCCTCTGACGCGCCGACAGCGACAAGCACCGCGCTCAAGGCCCCCTGCGCGGAGCACGAGCGTGGCACCAGCCGGTGTCGCCCTCACTCACCCATCTGCCCCTACCCCACGACCAGTCCGTGCCGAGGCGATCACAACATGACTGAAAAAGTGAGATTCAAGAGCGTCGTCGGCCCCGAACTGGCCGGGTCGATCGACCTGCCGGAAGGCGAGATCCGGGGCTGGGGAATCTTCGTCCACGGATTCACACTCGGCAAGGACTCCCCGGCCGCCTCGCGTGTCAGCAAGCAGCTGGCACGCGAGGGGATCGGGATGCTGCGCTACGACAACCTCGGCATCGGAGACTCCGACGGCGACTGGGGGGACGGTTCCTTCACCGTCAAGGTCCAGGACACCGTCCGTGCGGCAACTTTGATGGCAGAACGAGGAACTCCGGCAGACCTGCTGGTGGGGCACTCCTGGGGAGGCGCCGCCGTCATCGCCGCAGCGGCCGAGGCAACCGGCGTCCGCGCGGTCGCCACGATCGGGGCGCCGGCCGACCCCAGCCACGTCGAGAGACAGTACGACGCGGTCATGCAACGCGTTCTCACTGAAGGATCGCACGAGTGGTTCGTCGGCGGGAGGACCCTCGTCCTCAAGCGTGCCTTCGTCGACGACGTCCACCAAGCTCGCCTGCGCAACCGAATACGCGAGCTGCGCCTGCCGCTACTCGTCATGCATTCGCCTACCGACAACACCGTCGACATCGCCAACGCCGGGGAGATCTTCCGCGAGGCACGACACCCACGAAGCTTCGTCTCGCTCGAAGGAGCAGACCATCTCCTGACCGCACGAGGACAAGCGCAGCGCGCCGCTCACATCATCAGCGCCTGGGCCGACCAGTACATCCACAGGCCACGGGCCGGAGGAAAAAACATGTGAGGCGGCTATTGAGCTTCAATTCGTGATGGGTGAGTCATGAGCCGCTGAGGCATCCGGAGGAGGTTGCGTTTCCGACCGTGAAACTCATCGTTGCTGCGCGGAGTATGTCTGGCGCGCCGCGATGGCCTCCTGGGCCCCTGGACCACTGGCGGGATGTCCGTCTCACCGGTGCACCAGGTGGCCCGGAAGCCGCTGTCGGTCCCGGCGGTACTGGTGCGCCGGCGAGCGGCCAAGGACGCCGAGTTGCTTGGTGCTGCAGCATGAGAACGCGGTGCTGTGCAGGCAGCTCACGGGCCCCGGTGCGGTATGAGCCGGCGGACCGACTGTGGTTCGCGGCGCTGTCCGGGCCGATCCCGCGAAGCCGGTGGTCGCGCGCGAAGACTCATCGCATGCAAGTGGTTCTACAGCAAGCGCCGGAGCAGGCCGGGCAGGCCACCGACAACGAGCGCGGTAAGGGCGTTGGTGGTGCGGCTCGCCCGGGAGAATCCGCGTTGGGGCTGCCGTCGGACCCAGGGCGAAATCGTTCGTCTGGGGCATCCGATCGGCGCCACGACGGTCTGGGAGATCCTGACGGCTTCCGGCATCGATCCGGCCCCCCGTCGCAGCGGACCGACGTGGCGTGAATTCCTGACCGCGCAGGCCGATGGCATCACCGCCTGCGACTTCGTGCACATCGATCTGATCGGCCTGCGTCGCGTGTACGCGTGGGTCTTCCCCGAGCACGGCCCGCGCCGACTGCACATTGCGGGGGTTGCTGCGCATCCGACCGGGCCGTGGACGGTGCAGCAGGCGAGAAACCCCGCCCTCCAGTTGGGTGTCCGGGTCGACTCTCTCCCCTTCATGATCCGCGACCGGACGCGAAGTTCACCGAGTCCTTCGACGCGGTCTTCGCAGCCGACCACATCGAGACCCTGCGGACCGCACCGCAAGCTCCTCGGATGAACGCGCACTGCGAACGGGCCACCGGAACCCTGCGGCGCGAAGCCCTCGACCAGCGCCCACATCAGGGCCGGGGACAGCTTGCTGCCCTCACCCAGGTGCACCCCGCGACCGCACCCGACCTGACCGCGCGCCGACTCAACCGTGGTTGGGCCCTCCGGCCCGGCACCCCCACCAGCGCACCATCCCGGCTCTGCGCGCGGAACACCGGCCGACAGCACGAAGGGTGGCTTCGGTGGCTTCGGTGGCTTCGGTGGCTTCGATGGACCGATCTTCGGGGTGCCGCGCGGCAGCGTGATGGCGAGGGAGCCTTGCAGAGCAATGCTACGATCTCGTAATATCCGAAAACATGAAGTCCGAATTCGTTCCACCCGCGCGGTCGGCGCTGCTGGCCTTGCAGCGTGCGACCCACGCCACCCTGCAGCTGATCTCCGCCGAACTCGTCGACCTTGACCTGACCGCCTCCGAGATCAACGCACTGGCCAACCTCGCCGACGGTCAGGGCCGCACCGTGTCCCAACTGGGTGCAGCAGTCGGCACCCGGCCCACAACACTGACCAGCGTGCTGGACCGGCTGGAGCGACGGGGCCACATCACCCGAGGCACGCGCGCCGGCGATCGGCGGTCCGTGCTGATCGAGCTCACCGACTCCGGGCGCGCGGCGGCCGCCGTGATCGCGCAGACGCTGGCCGCTCTCGAGAACCGCGCGCTCGAGGGCCTGCCCGCCGGGGCGGTCGCCGGTTTCCACGCCGTCCTGGACGCCCTGGTCAAGGAGGGGTCATGACTGCGCACGGCCACGGCCCGCACACCGGTCACGCGGTGCATCTGCACGGGCTGCTCAAGGCACTGACCGCCCCGACCGAACGACTCCTGCGTCAGCTGCGCGGTGGCCACAGCGCGCACGAGGAGCCCTCACCGTTCGCGGAGCTCATGGCAGAGGTGATGGCCAGCGCCGAGCGGTTCGGGCACCGCCAGCACGTTCACCTGACCTGGCTGGCCGTACGGCGTCACGGAACCGCCGCGGCGGTGGAACTGGTCAGCGACGGCATCCAGCGCACCGCTCGTTACGCAGGCGCCCCACAGAAATACAACGCCACCGTCAGCCGGGCCTGGGTCGAACTCGTGGGCCACCACGCAGGCCAGGCAAACACCTACGACTTTGACGCCTTCGCCGACCAGCACCCCGCGCTACTCGACAAGAAGCTGCTCACTCGCCACTACCGGCCCTCGACACTGGCAGGCACCCCAGCGAGGACCGGCTGGGTCGAGCCCGACCTCGCACCCTTCCCCTGGCAGCACGCCGAAGGGCACTGATCGGCAACGGCCCTCCCGTCTGGTTCGACACCCACGCCGGGAGGGCCGTTCAGCGCGCGGAGGCGCTCGTGACGACGGTGGGGGCGCGCACCGCCGGTTGTCGAACGGCAGCTTGCAGCAGTCGAGTTGGCCTGCCCCGAACTGCGGCGGAGTTCTGGGCCGGCGAGGCTGCGGCCGGCCGCGACGGTTGCGGGCCCCGGTCGGGGTGGTGGAAGTGCGTACGCGTCGAGCCAGGTATCGCTCCTGCGGCGAGACACACGTACTGCTCCCAGTGTCCTAGCCGGCCAGGAGGGCTGGCCCTTGCCGATTTCTGCGCTGGTGCATGGGCACCGGCCGAATACTCCGCCTTGCTCTTCGCCCCAAGCCATCGGCCGGGATCAGGCGCCCCTGCATCAGCACCGTCGACTTGCCATGCTTCGGCTGGTCCTTGGAGGTCGTTTTCTCCCGTTGTTTTATCCCGTGATGTGGATTTGATCCGTTGATGTCGAGTTGCGCCAGGAGATGGTGTTCTCACCGGTCAGGCGACGGGCCATGAGGTCGGTAATGGCGAGGTGGATCAAGGCTTCGTCGCGGGCGGGAAGTGTTTCGTAGCCGCGCGCCAGGCGGCGGTGCAGCATGAGCCAGCCGTAGGTCCGCTCGACCGCGCATCCTGCAGCCACGGCCTGCCCAGCAGCTGTGCGACGGCGGGCGTCGCCGCCTGTAGCTCGTCCCAGCCCTCGTCGCTCCTCCAGACGACCACCGTGGGGTGCTGGTCGTCCGGCAGCGGCAGGGCTCGCGTCGACGACGGCGGTTCGGTTGGCGTCCCGGAGACGGTGATCTCCACATCCTCGGCGTGTACGACGCGGAGTGCGCGGAGCCGTTCGAGCGCGGCACGGACACCACGCCCACTACGGCGCACAAAGCCCCGGACTTGAGTTCCATGGCGAGCGCGACCACGGTGACCAGCCACTCTCTCCCCCTGATGAACACCGCCGCCCGACCCGACGGCGTGATGGGGGCACCGTCACGATGACGTACCTGCACGTGGGTGGCCGATGTGCGCTGCACCCTCAACCCCTTCGCCTCGGCCAGACGGAGGACGGCGTCGCCGGACTCCGCCGGGGCGACGAGGACGGGATGCCCCGCCGGCTCGATGAGCGCTTCCTTCAAGGGGTCCGCCTCGTCGCAGACGATGACCGGCGCTTCGTCGGCAGACGGGCTGAAAGTGCCGAGCACATTGGTCCGGCTGACCACAAGACGGACCTCCTCACCCGGCGCCCAGGGCCACCGGCCGGTCCTCGCGACGTTCGACCACGCCCGCTCGTACTGCCGTTTGAAGGAGGCACTGGGATACTCGGGCACCTCGCGCGTGTCGAGCACGTCAGCGAGCTGTTTCACCACCGTCCCGGCATGCTGCGGATCGTCCCACCTGCGGAGGCCGAGCCGGAGCATCCACTCGACGACACCCCTGTCGGTAAGCAGGCGGCGTGTCGACAAGGGCAACGCGATGATGAAGGCCGGGAGTTCACCGTCGGTGCTGAACCAGGCCTGCCGGGGGGCGACGAAGGACGGGCCGTCCGGGCCTTCCACGGGAAGCCGAGCCAGGCTGCGGAGGTAGGAGGCCAGAGGAGTGGGCCAGACATGCGCATCCTTGAAGGGGTAAGTGAGCCTGTGCACCGTGACGGTGAGAACATCCTCGCCCCAGGTACGGAGCCCGTTCCTCAGCAGTTCCGCGAACTCGCGTCGGGCGACGGGGCCCAGCCCGGCGACCTCGGTCGCTCCCGCCAGGTGGGCCGGCGCCTTCGTGAACTCGTACCGCGTGTACGGGCGTGCGAACTTGCTCCACCCGCTCCTGACGTCGGCGGACCAGGCGCCGGCCAGAGTGTCCTCCAGTCCGAGGCGCACGGCGAGGCCCGAGGGCCGCAGTTCGTATCCCTGGCAGGCCCCGAGACGTTCTCCTACAGCTCCCGTCCTCAAGCCGTCACACACCCCGAGAGCCTCCGGGAACTCGGCGTAGGCCGCCCGGTCCCGCACCGGAGCGGGCCAGTCGTCGGGGCCGCTGATCCACTGGTCGCGCTGAGCGGCCAGGGCGGCAATCCGGGATCCCCCTCGATGAGGAACCGCTCCAGCCGCTGCGCCCTCTGTGCCCCAGGTCGACGAGAAGGAACAGCGTGCGGCTCTGCCCCACCGGCCGGAGTCGGCCAGCGGCAGCCGGAAGGGGATGCGGGCCGGCCGTCGACGCTGCGACCTTCTGTGGAGCGGTGACGCTCAGTGTTGTTGAAGACCGCCGTGCATGGTGATGTGACCACGGTCTGACGTCGGTGTCGGTGGGACGGTCGACCATGCCGGTCATGGCAGATCGCGGTCCGGTCCTCCGGATCGTCACCCGATGAAGCGTTGGGCGGGACGTCCGGGCCCGCAGCGCCGACCGGCATGTCCTCTACCGCTGGCGCTGACGTTTGACCACGCGGATGACGGCGATGGCGGCTGCGACGACGATGAGGGCGCCTACGACGAGCAGCACGGGCGGGATCCGCTGCTCTTGCATGGCGAGAAGGAACGGGGCGGGCGGAAGGGTGTTCACGGTGAACTCCTTGCTGTGAGGGGAGCCGGCCTTGCCGGACTGCGTCTTTGATGTCTCAGGGGTGGTTGTTCGGGAGTTCCGGCAGCCCGGCACCGTCAAGCGCCGGGGGTATGGGGAGCGTCGTGGTCACACCAGGGGGCGGCGGGAGACTCGCCAGACCATCCAGGCCGCCAGCGCGGCGGCCGCCGCAAGGCACACTCCGGCTTCGGCCCAGTTGAGCGACCACATCTGACCGGCCGGATGGAAGCGGACGAACTGTCCGGTGATGTCGTGTGCCCGATAACAGCCGGTCGGCGCCTTTTCGCCCTGGAACGAGCAGGTGCTGTCGGGCAGGGAGGCTCCGGAACTCGTGACGTAGCCGCTTTGGGTCACCCACGCACTGGCGCTGGTTTCGGGCGTGACCAGCGGGTTTCGGGATACGGCCATGGAGGTCGGCCCGAGGTGGGGCCGGAGTTGACTGATGGCGAATTCCAGAAGGCCGGTGGTGACGAACGTGCCGAGCATGGCGGTCACGGTGCGGCGCAGAAGCAGGCCGAGCGCGGCCCCCACTGCCAGCGCCAGGAGGGAGAGCGCGACGGGTGCCGCTCCGATGAGGTCGAAGGGGACGCCGTCCTGCCAGCGGACCGTGTTGAACAAGGAGCCCTCGGCACGCCACCACCAGTCCCACAGGAAGCTGAGGATGGCCGTGGCGACCGCGATCAAGGTCATGGGGAAGCAGAGCTTGGCCAGTACCCAGCGGGTGCGAGTGACCGACTGCGTCCAGATGAGGCGGTAGGTGCCGCTCTCCAACTCGCGAGCGAGCAGGGGAGCACCGAAGAAGACGCCGATGACCAGCGGAATCTGCCCGGCGAGGACCGAGGCGTGGTTGAAGTTGCTCTCGTAGAGCCCGCTGAACTCCCTGATCTTGGCGGCCACCGCGGCACAGTGCGCGGAGCCGGCGGAGGCCGTACAGCCGGCCAGGTGGTGGGTCCGGATGAAGGTGACCATCCCCGAGTGCTGCTCGGCCACGGCGGCTGCGACGGCCACGAGAAGCGCGGCGCCGGCGATGATCGGGATTCGGTGCTGACGCCACACCAACCATGTGACGCCGTGCAGGATGCCCCGCTGCCGTGCCCCGCCGGCGGCCGCGGTGTGCTTCGGAGAGGCAGCGGTGGTGGCGCTCACGAGGCCACCGCCTCAGGACCGTAACAGGCGTCCGCGGTCAGCAGCGGTGGCGCTTCGGGACAGCGCAGATACGACAAGATCATCTCTTCCAGGGTGGGCCGGCGCACGTTCCAATGCGGCGGCAGCGGGCCCTCGGGGCGTATGAGCGCGGTGAGTTGACGACCGCCGGTGCGTGCCTCCACCACCGTGTGCGCGGCGAGTTCGCCGGGCAGGCCGTCACCGGCGTGAGCGGCGATGACGTAGGAGTGGGCGGCGATGAGTTCGTCCGCCTCACCTGCCAGGCGTACCCGCCCGCCGGTGATGGTCAGGACCCAGTCGCAGACGCCTTCCATCTCGGCGACCATGTGCGAGGACATGAGCACGGTGGTGCCGCGCTCGGCTGCCTCGGCCGACAGCATCCGCATCATCTCGTGGCGCACCAGGGGGTCGAGATCGGACATCGGCTCGTCCAGGAGCAGCAGATCGGGCCGTTTGCCGAAGGCCATGGCGAGCGCGACCCGGGTGCGCTGGCCTCCGGAGAGACTGTTGACGCGCGCGGACAGGGGAATGTCACCGGCCACGACGATCTGCTCGGCGCCGGTCTGGTCCCAGCCCGGATTCAGCTCGCGCCCCATGCGCAGCATCTCCGCGACCGTGAAGCGCGGGTAGAGGGGCTTGTCCTGGGCGAGGAAAGCGACGCGTCCTTCGGCGGCGGCTTGCCGTGGTGTCCGCCCGGAGACAGCAACCTGGCCAGTGGTGGGGGACAGCAGGTCCGCGACCATGGACATCAAGGTCGTCTTCCCGGCACCGTTGGGTCCCACCAGGGCGCACACGGTGCCCGCGGGGATGCGGAAGGTGCAGTCCCGCAGCGCCCAGCCGCGCCGGTACTTGCGGCCGAGCCCGGTGGCGAGGAGGGCGGGAGGTCCCGCGTCCTGCGGCATGTCGATGACCTGGTTCAACTGATCTCCTTGTGGTTCATGGCATGTGCGTCGACGGCCACCCGCGAGAGGCGTGCGTGAACCGGCGTGGCGACCAGCGCGCTGACCTCCTCGTGTTCGAGGCCCGCTGCGGCCGCCCGGTCCATCCATGTGTCTGGATCGCGGACGAGCACGGCGCTCGGGGTGACATGCGCGCGGGTGAGGGCCGAAGGCTGGACGAATGCGCCCCGCCCGGGCTCCGGCGTGACCAGTCCTTCACGCTTCAAGTCCCGGTATGCCTGGAGCACTGTGTTCGCGTTGACCGCACTGACGGAGACGACCCCTCGGGCCGTCGGCAACTGGTCCCTGGGCATCAGTGGCCCGAGCCGCAGATCATGTCCTGCGGACGGGTCGGACACTGGCGGCCGCGGCGCCCACGGATCTCCATCACGGTGCGGGGTGTGACCCTGGCCACCGTGAAGAACGTGGCAGTGCGGTGCCGGGCGTCCTGCATCCGGATGACGCGCGGAGGGCGGAGGACTGGGCGAAGCGGGTGAGGGAGCAGTAGATGTCCGGGGCTCGGCCGGGCGGCCGCTTCATGAGGTTGGAGCGGCCGACTGTGTCGGCTCCTCAGTCCTTCGGGAAGATGGAGTCGCCGGTCACGGTCCGGGTGGAGCCGTTCTTGAGGGTGATGTCGACCTTGCCGGCGCTGCCGGACGGGTCGGCGGACGGCCACCAGGCGGTGAACCGGTTGTTCTGGACGGTGGCCTCGATGGTGCGGCCGCCGTCGTGCAGGGTCACGGCCCTGACATCGGATCCCACCGAGCCCTCCATGTAGTTGAGGCCGGTGCTCCCTTCGCCGTGACCGCCGGCCGAGTCCACCTCAACCGCGTTGCTCGCGAGCTCCTTCACCGGGTCGATCACCTCGGCCATGCCGTGGCCGGCCTTGTCGGTGAGGCAGTAGGAGACGGTCTTCCCGTCGGTGACGACCACAGAGGTGATCGAACCGCGCACGTCCAGGTTGGCGTATGAGACGGACTTGCCCGAGTAGTCGCTGCCCAGCGCCTTCACACACCACTTCTCGGCGGCGGTGGCCTCCGGTGAGGTGGCCGACGGACGACTCGGGGTGCCGGTCCAACTGGCGAGTTCCGCCGCGGGCAGGGGACCCGAGCCGGACGCGCTGTGCGGGGCCTGGGCGACGACGGCCACCGCCGCGGTCGCGGTGACGGCGCCTGCTGCCACCCAGAGCCACGGGCGGCGACGGTGAGGCGGAGAGGCCGGCTGCGAGACGGACGCGGCGTCGCTCATCACGGTGCGCAACAGATGTTCCTTACGGTTGCTTTCGGCTTCGGTCAGTTCGCGGACGGGAGCAGCGTCCAGAGCGGCCAGCAACCGGGGGAGGTTCTTCTCGTGATCGTTCACGTCTCTTCCTTCAGTGCGCCGGAGCCGGAGCGGGGGTGGTCCGACCGGTCGGGCCGAACAGCTTGGCCAGGCGGCGTTTGGAGCGGGACAGCCGCATCGTGTAGGCCGCGCGTGAGCAGCCGAGCACGGTGGCGGCGTCCCGGTCCGTCAGGCCCTCCCAGACATGGAGCGCCAGTACTTCCTGGTCGGCGGCCGGCAGCTGCCGCCATGCGGCTACCAGGTCCATCCGCTCCTCGGCCTGGGTCAGACCGTCGTAGCTGTCGTCGCCGCCGTTCTCCATGACACGCACCGCGACAGCCGTCTGGCGGCGCTGCCCGCGGTGGGCGTTGAGCATCGCGTTGCGTGCGGTGCCGAAGAGCCACGGGCGTGGGTCCTCCGGCAGCTCGCCGCGACGACGCCACGCGGCGAGGAACGTCTCACCGACGATGTCGTCCACGTTCATGGGGTGAGCACGCCGGCGGACGAAACGCAGCACGTCCTCGTAATGAGCGCGGTAGACATCGGTGAACTCGTCCTCGCTGTCGATGGCCATGGCTCCCTCTCGCTGCTTCCGCCCCTACGTGTCCACCACCCGTGAAGGTGCAACGCGAGAGTTCGAAGAATTTTTGTGCCGGCCCCCAGCAGCTCGGACAGGGTACGCGGCAGTGGTGAACGACAGAGGTCGTCGCAGGTCGGTCACCTGAGCTTCCCGACTCCAGGGCTCAGTGGGAAGGAATCAAGGATGCAACCCTGGGGCTGTCGGCAAGGCGCTGGACGTGTTCCTGGACAAGATCAGCGACTGAGGCCACCGCCGGGCCGATGCGCGGTTACGCCTCGCCGGACCAGCACACCGTCCCGGTGAACCGGCTTCCGGGCGAGGACAGCACCATGCCACTCAGCGATCGCCTCGGCGACGACGCGCCCTGCCGGGTGCCAGGCGGCACCCGGCAGGGCGAGCAGTCCCATGCCCATGATCAGGCCGGCTCGTAGTGTCTTCCCGTCCGACCTTCGCCGACCCTGCCCGCCTCGATGGCATTCCGGGACACAAAGGCGATCCGAGCCGGGCGTCGCTCGCCCTCGACAGCATCGACAATCCCCAGCTCCGCCTGCCGCACGGACGCGTCGCACAGACCCTGCTCAATGCCGTCATCATCGTCGTGGCGAACCTCAGAGCCGTCCGACGTTGAAGGGGTCGTAGGAGACGTGGCGGGCCGTCCACCGCCACGGTGTCCGTCCCGGGAGGGTCGGCACCCGTCAGCTCGGCCGGCCCACCCGGACAGGCCAACGTCAGCATATGGCGGATCGTCGCCTTGCTCGGCGCCACGCGCACCCCAAGGGCTCCGACGGTCCGGGCGCCGAGCCGGGCCGGCGTGTGCTGCGGGGCAGACGCGGCGCACTGTCCGATCGCCGCGTACGAGCGGGCACCGGCCAGGACTGCCGACGCGGCGATCAGCACGACGCTCACGAACGGGTGACGCCTTCCGCGCCGCCGCCGCGGATCGGCCAGGCTTCGCAACCGCTGCGCCAGTCCGATCGCCGTGCCGTGCTGACGAACGGGCAGCTCGACGAGGCAAATGGTGGGTGGCTGACGGCACATCGAGGCTCCGGTGCAGGGCGACTTGGCAAGGTCACCCCTTCAACCGGGGCCTCGTTGCGTCAGCAACGGGCCGGCCAACCGCCCTGACCGATACATACCGCCCTTCGCCCGCCGTGACGGGCAGTCGATCAGTAGGCTGAGCTGCTGAAGCTCTGATCGTGCCATCACGACGAGGCTTGGGGGGCGTTCGTGTCGGGTGCAGTGCTGAACATCGTGATCGGGCTTGTCACGAGCATTGTCAGCGGCGGATCCGTATGGGTTTGGAAACGGGCGAGCAGTGCCCGCCTCCTGCATCAGAAACAGGCGTTCCTCGGCCTGCGTCCTGGCGTGCCGTGCGTCATCATCTTGAACAGTCACTGGCAGATGCCCGCTGTCACCGACCACAGCGACGTGTACGCGATCATCGAGCTTGCGATGCTCGCCGAGGAGGCTGGGTGCCCGTTCTCCCTTGTCGCGGCTGACGCGCGTGAACTCAACGGGGATCGCACCGAGCTCAGCATCGGCGGACTGGGATCGAACCAGCGAAACGTCGAGTACGTGGCCTCGCACCTGCCGGGTGTGAAGGTCGACCCGGACGGTGACTTCACCGTGGGCGAGCAGCGGTTCCTGCACGACTACGGGCGGAGAGACCATGCTCTGGTCGCGAAGTTCACCCCTCCTCAGTCCACACAGCCAGTCCTGGTCGTCATGGGGCAGTCGTCAATCGCGAACCAGGCGGCGGTGTACCTGATCAAGCGCGACTACCGTCGTCTGTCGAAGACAGTCGCATCGCTCGATCGGTTCTGTCTCATGCTGCGGGTCGACTCGGCAGACACCTATGGCTACCAGGCGGTCGAACTGGCTGCTGACCTGTCTGCAGTTGCCTTCTAGAGACGCCGGCGCCGACAAGACACTCGCTGCCTCGTCAGGAACCCGCAGCCCTCGGCAGCATCGCGGCCAGCAGGTGGCAGGCGGGCATCTTCGCGCGCTCTGCACCCTCCGCCCGTCTGTTGAGCGCCGCCAACCTCCAAGATCACCTGGACTTTGAAACGCCCCTGCCGGAAGGGGCGACCGGCCCGAGGGCGTGAGGTGAAGGCATGCCCCCGGCCGGACCGCGCGGGCGTGCTCCTCCCCTGTCGCAACGCCGGCCGCCCGCGGTCAGGGTTCCTGACAGCGGGCGGCGCGGATGTCGTCCAGGCTGACGACGTCAGTAGCGGTCCCAGTAGGGGGCACGGTAGTGGTTGCCGTACCTCCACTGGTCCCAGCTGTAGTAGCTGTAGTAGCGGTCGTCGCGGCAGTGGTTGCGGTGACGCCAGCGGTCGTAGCGGTCGTCGTAGCGGTCGTCGTCGCGGTCCCGTCGCCAGTCACCGGCGTGGCGGTGCCCGTAGGCGTGGTGGTTGCCCGTGTGGAACGAGGGCGCCACTGCCGTCACAGAGGCAGCCGCCGGGGCAGCGGCTGCCTCCATCGAGAGAGGCGCCATGACAGCGGCGGCCGCCAAAAGCGTGCCCGCTACTGCCTTAGCAATGGTCTTCACCTGATCTCCTTTCAAACATCAGGGCCGGTTTCGCCCTAGTGCTGAGCCTGACGCTACATGAAATAACTCGGAATTCGTTGCGGCCGATTCCCCGTCAATCCGCCGACCGTCCGGGCGAGATATCGAAAACGGCAGCTCAGCGGTATTTTCGTGCCCTTTGCGGAAATGTGTGCCACCCCCTGGAAAAGGCACCCACCCAGGTGAACTTCCGGGCTCGCCAGGCCGGTTCGCAAGCGGGCGACAATTTGAGTCCGTCGTTGTGAATACGCCGCTTGAATTGCCCTGCGTTTTCCGGAGTCCTGCGTTGATAAAGTGCGCGGCGATCTGATGCCGAAGCCGATCAGGCGAGTTTCGGTGCCGCCCCGACTTTCATGGAGTGCATTTCTCGCTGAAAGATGCCTGCCGACCATCCGCGGGCGGCAGGCCACGCCGGGCTCCTGCGTGTCGCCTTCCCCCGGGTGCACGACGGCCGCGCAGGGGCGAGGGTCGCCGGGGCACCTCCCGGGCGGTGCGGCGCGCTTTCCGGCACAGGGGGGATGAGGGTCCAGGGCCGCCAGCCGGGGCTCCCGAAGGGGAACTTCGGCGGCGGTGTGCATCGGCGCGCCCTCCAGTGGAGGGCAACCGGGGCCCACCGGGGCCCACCGCTGCCCTCATGGCACTGCCCGCGGCCGGCTGCGGCCGCTGATTCCCGGACGGGACCGTTCTCGACGCCTCGGCGCGGGCAAGCGGTCGGGGCAAGGAGCCGGCCGGCCCGCCGGCGCCGCCCTCGCATCTGTGCCCACCGTCGACCCGGCGGAGCAGCGGCGGCCGCAACACGCAGCATGGGGCGCACAGTTGAGCCCAGAGTCAAGAAATGGAACAGACACGCACTTCTGAACGAATGTCGGAAATAGACGGTTTGCACTGACCGTGCACTTTCGGCTAGCGTCCACGCCCTCTGGACGAATCGTCCAGAAACTCCGGACGGCGGGGTTGGCGCATGCCTGCGTGTGCCCCATGGCCCGGCCGCCCAGGGTGACAGCGTCCGTCCGGGATCCGTGCGACGCCGTCGCGCCCGGCCTACGGCTCCTGCGATGGCGCCGCCTGGCCCGGCTCCTGTTTCGCATACATCCCTTCATTCATGAAAGGCTTCCTGATGAACAACGACTGGCTTGACGCCGAGACCGCCGAGCTACTGCCCAGCCGCGAGGCGCTGGGCAAGTTCTCGTTCAACTTCGCCAGGACGACGACCGTCTCGAAGAAGATCACGCACGTGGACGCCCACAACGAGTCGATGGCGGTGAACCAGTACTCGCCGTTCGCGGTCGCCCAGTCCCAGGCCTCCCAGACCATCAGCGTTCGGCAGTAGCACGACCCCTGGCGCAGGGGCAGGCCCCCGGGCGTGCCCCTGCGTCGCCGCAGGGATCGAGGCTCACACAGCATGCCGGGTGATGAACACGGCCGACGGCTGGTGTCCGTGCAGGTACCGGACGGTCAAGGCCTGCCGCCGGTACCAGGGTCCTTACGACGCCTGGCAGTCGGGGGGAGACACACCTTGGCGAGCCGATCCTCGAACGCCGGGCGGACGGCGGACCCGGCGACATCCACCAGCAGACGCCAGGCAGTGAACCGGCCCCCGCACAGGCCCTTTCCCCCAGCTTCCGGCAGCGGCATGAACAGGTGGGATCCAGTGAGCAGTCCTCACCCCGCAGCACTGCGCGCCCGCGCAGAGCAACTGGTCTCCGAAGGGCACCCGGCGAAGGAGGTGGCACGGCAACTGGGCATCTCCCCGCAGACCGTCTACCGCTGGCGGCGCTCCCGTGTGTCCGGGTCGGACCTGGCACAGGCCCGCACCCGCATCGACGAACTGGAGCAGGAAGTCCTCCTGTGCCGCGAAGTCATCGCCACGATGCGGCAGATGATGCCCCCAAAAGACGTTACGAGGTGATCCACCGCATGGCGTCACAGGTTTTCCCGGCACGCAGGATCGTTGCACTCCTCGACGTCTCGGAGTCCGGATACTACGCCTGGCGCGCACGCGCCCCCTCCCCACGAGCACTGCGCCGGGCCTGGCTGACCCGCCTGATCCTCGACATCCACCACGAGTCCGGTTCCACCTACGGATACCGCAGGGTGAGGCAGGAACTCGGCCACCGCTACGGCATCGACGTCAGCCACAACACTGTGGAGCTCATCATGAAGGGGGCCGGAATCCGCGGCAGAGCAGGACGGCTGCACGAACAGGCCCCGTGGGAAGGCGCCCGCACACCCAGCCGGCGCTGGACCGTCGACGTGCTCGCCTTCACCACACTCCTGGGCCCCCTGTACACGGCCGTCGTCCTCGACACCGCATCTCGCTGCCTGATCGGCTGGAGCACCGCCGAGACAGCACACCGCGGCCTCGTCCACCACGCCCTCATGGCCGCCATCACCCGTGCCGCCCATGCCGAACCGGCCGCCGGGACCGCGCACGACAGCCTGCTGGCCTGCTCCTTCACCGAGCGGGCCGGCTCGCTCAAATGCGCGCCCCTCTTCGGAACAGTGGGGGACTGGTACGACCACGCGGTCGTCGGGTCCTTCTGGGACACCATCCACCGCGAACTGCACGGCCCGTCCCCCTGGCCGGACACTCACTCCCTCGAGAACCGGCTCGGCGAGACCTTCGACCGCTTCACCCGGCAGGCCTGAGCCGCCGGCCCAGCCAGCCCACCCACACCAAGGCGGATCAATTGGAAACGACACCACCTCTGCCGGCCATCGGCGGCGTCAGACCCGACACTCACGCAGGGCAGGACTCCTCGACCGCCCACACCCACCGACTGCGCCTGTACGGCGCCCTGGACAAGGTATGCGTTCCCCTCGCTGCCGCTGACGTCCAGGCCGTCTTCCAACTGGCCGAACTCGACTGCGTCACCGTGCACACCGTCATCGACTGGCTCAACACGGCACGAACGCTTCCACCGCTTCCGCGCTCGAAGTGACGGGACCCGACGCGCGACCGGAACGTTCGCCTTCCCTACCCGGTGCCGTTCGCCTGTAGCAACGACTCGACGAGGACGGCCACATGCCGACGGTCGGTCGGGCTCAGTTTGTGCACGCTCGCGATGAGGATCGCCACCTCGGGATCCGCGGCCTCGGGCGCGTCCTCGAGGTACAGGTTGACGCCCGCGGCCTCGGCGGCGGCTCTCTGCACTGGCGCCACCGGGATGCCCAATCCCTTGGCCAAGCCCTCCAGAGTGGTCTGCTGAGGCATCTGCGCCAGCCGCGCCGATGTCGCCAGATGGTGGACCGTCGAGCGGGAGATGCCACCGCGGCGCGCTACTTCGCTGTAGGACCACCCGTTCTGGTCCAACTTGTGCTTGATCATTTCCTGCAGTGTGTTGGGCACGCCGGTTCTTCCTGTGGAGAGGGAGTGACCGCCTGTCGATGAGTCTAACGGCCCTACCGCCGGGGCGTTCTGCACCTTCTTTTTCACCGGCGCCCTTCGCTACGGTGCCCCGCGACTGCAAGCCGTGGTCGACACCCGTGGACCAGCTCAGCCTGCACCGTGAACGAAGAGCACATCCGCCAGGGCGAGTCCCGTACCGCGAGCCGCGCCTCCGCCCGTGCCATGGCCTCGAGCACACGGCCGGTCGGCGCCCTCACATGCGTGCCGCCCGCCCCACCCACGGCCAGCTCCACGCAAAAGACCCGCCGCCGCGGCATCCGCGGCCGCTCGTCGATCGACACGGCGCAACTCGAGCCCGGGCTCGGGCGCTGACCGACGAGCACATCCCCGGCCGCACGCGAACGGCCCAGCGGCTTGGCGCCACCACGCACGCGATCACAGGGGCCCAGCCGGGCGTGCAGGAGACAGAATTCGTTGCCGTCCGGGTCGGCCAGGGCCTGCCAGTTCTCGGTGCCACTCCGGCCGACGTCGGCGGGCCCGGCGCCGAGCGCGAGCCGCCGCTCCGACTCGGCGTCCTGGTCACGGTCGGTGGCGTTGACGTCGATGGGCAGGCCGAGCTGCCCGGGCCGTGGGTCGCTGCCTGGGTGGAGGACGAGCGTGAGCTGCGGCCGCCGAAACCGGCGTCGGGCGGCCCGATCTCGATGCCTGCGTCGCCCTTGCGGCCGAGTTCGACGTAACCGAGGACCTCGCTCCGGAACGCGGAGGGCCGCTCGGCGTCGGCGGCTTGGAGGACCAGCTCACCGAGGCGGGACGCCCTGTGCGTCAGTGTGCCTGGCCGACCCTGGAGTTGATCGCTGCTGCCCGCGGGAGGCCGACGTGCCGCTCGATCGCATTTCCGGCTGGAGGAGTTCACCTACGACGTCGGCACCATCAGGCTCCACCCGTGCTGGGCCGCATGGGCGGCGAGGCGCTGGACGGCGGAGGTGTCCTCGGCGTGGAATGCCAGGCGTTCGGCCCCGGGCGAGGCAGTCGTGCCGCTCGGCGAGGACCCCGGCCGCCCCGAGCACCGCGCACCGCCCCTGCGGTGGGCCCGTGCCCCCGTCCTCTGCGACGCGCCGCCGTAGGCCGCATGCACGGCGAGCCGGAGCCGTTGAAGTGATGTGCCGGCTGAAGTCGGCAGTTTGCCCCGCCCTTGCGGTGGCGAGCCCGATGCGGCCCGAGCGCGCCCGACGACTGCACTCCCCGCAGCCGGGGTGGCCTCTTGCGGCCTCGGCAGCCATCGTCTTCCGTGCAGCGGTCTCGCGTGAGGACCCGGGGCTGCAGGGGGCGACCGGCGGTGCGACGCGTGCTCAGCAGGATTCGGGGTTGTCGGGGTTCGCGGCGGCGGGGGTGAGGGGCCCGTTGGCCGTAACGATGGAGGTGAGCGGGTAGAGCATGCCGCTGGTACCGCCCAGGGTGAAAAGAGGGGTGTCGTCCTCTTGGCGCTGACCGTGGTAGTGCCAGGTCTGACCAAGGCGGTCGGTGTGGCCGAGGGCGAGGTCGTAGATGCGGCCCCCCAGGCAGAAGGGTTCGGTGGTCCTCTGCGCCGCCTCCTCCAGGAGGCGGGGCACGGCGTCCGCGGTGAGACGGACCTCCACACCGTCGAGGTGCCCGGTGGCGGTCTGGGCCCATCCGCTGCGGTGGGTCGGCGCGTTCAGGGGTGCACCGATCGCGGTCAGCCAGTACTCCCAGTCGCCCAGCGACATGGCGTGGATGTGGACGGTGACACGTTCATGATCCGAGGTGATCTGCGTGACCTCGAGCCGGCCCGCGTTCTCGGCCCGCAGCCTGGCCGCTGTGGCGGCGGCCGGGGGCTGCGCCTGCTCCCCTTCGGCCGTGCGCGATTCCTGGGCGCCGGTGCCGTGTCCGGTGACCGGTCCGAACTCGGGGGCCCGCTGGGCGGGGGCCGGGTCGGCCGGGGCGGGTCTGCCGACCGGGGCGTCGCACGAGTCGGGCACGTGCGCGCTCGTGGGGGCAGTCTCGGACACGCAGAGGATGTGCAGCGGGCGGGGTGTCTCGGGTGCGCCGGGTGTGCCCTCCCCGGCGCGGGGCGCGGTGATCGCCTCCCACAGGACCGGGGCGCCCGGTGCCGGATGCGCAGCGGTCTCGGTGACCGCGGCGTCGCCGGGTTCCGCCTCCGGCAGACTGTGCTGCGTCCGGTTCTGTTCCCGGAGTCGTGTGAGGGTGTCGGCCCCGCCGGGCTCCACCAGGCGGCCCTGTGCGTTCAGTTCGGCGATGAAGGCGTGGACGAGTTGGCTGAGTCGCGCGGTGAGTTCCTGCTCGACGTCCGTGCCCTTGCCGTAGGCGATGGTCATGCCACAGCTCCCACGTAGGCCTTGCGGAGGGAGTCGAGCGCGCGCCATTGGAGCGTTTTGACGGCAGCGTCGGTGGTGCCCATGGTGCGGGCGGTCTCGCGGACGGACATCTCACCCAGGAACCGCAGCCGGATGACGACCTGCTGACGGGGGGTGATCTCGGACAGGGCGTGATGCAGGTCGTCGAGCGCGAGCCAGGAAAGAACGGTGTCCTCGGGGTTGCTCACCGAAGGGGCCCAGGCGTCTCCCACCTGGGTGATCTGGTCGACGAAGGTGAGGCGGCGTGTCGTGGCGGTCTTGAAGTGGTCGACGACCACATTGCGTGCGATGGTGCACAGCCAGGCGCGGATCGACGTACCGTTCCATGTGAAGGTGGTGATCTTGGCCCATGCCTTCACGAAGACGTCTGCGGTGAGGTCCTCGGCCAGGGCGGCATTCGATCTGACGCGCTGGCCGATGAGCGCGGCGATAACGCCGTGGTGCATCCGGTACAGCTCGGCGAACGCCTCGCGATCGCCCTGCTGGGCACGGGTGATGAGGGCCGGTTCCCCCGTGGCGCTGCCGTCGAAGGCAGCGGCGTGAGCCTGAGTGGTCAAGGTTGCTCCCGATCGTGCGTGGACAGAAGTCAGGTGGGGCTCGTGGCAGAACTGAGGTGGTGGTGCGAAGACCGCCTCCGGGCCGCGGACCCGGGGCCAGGACCGGGCCGGTTCTCAGCCGGCCGCGTGCCGGTCCCGGTCCCCGTGCCGCAAGCGGCGCCGGTCCTGGGCAAGCACACGCTGCCGTTGCGGAAGGCTGCTGCGCTGCATGGTCTGCGGGTCGTCGTAGACGAGCGCGTCGAGCCGGACACTGTAGGCGTCGCGCAGCGTCCAGAGTGTGGCCAGGCTCGGCTGTTTCGTTCCGGTCGCGAGCCGGTGGAGCGTCGACCTGCTGATACCGGTGCGCTGCGCCATGTCGGCGACACTTTCGTCACCGAGCTCCCTGGCCTTTACCAGGAGCGTGGCCATGTGGAGGCGAAGCATGGTCAAAAGACCCCCTCAGCAACGTGCAGCCGTGTGGCTAACCCACACGAGCGCAACATATGCAAGTTGCCAGGCATGAGTGACGCAAGAGTATTTTGATTCGCACACAGATACGAGATTTGGGATGTGGCCTGCAGAAATGCCGATCTAGGTTTTGACCTGCAAAAGTGCACGCGTGCAACTAGCGTGTGCCGACTTGCCTGCGCGCTACCCTCCGAGGCATGCGGAGTGCGAAAGATTCCCCCCACGAAAGCCGGGCCAAGCGGCAGGCTCAGGCTCAGCGGGTCGCCGCGTATCTCACAAGATCTGCGACGGCAGCCGGATACGACGTCCGCCGACGGCAGGGCGGCCGGGCGCAACTGGCGGCTGCGACCGGTCTGAGCCTGACGACCATCAGCCGGACTCTGGACGGCAAAACCTTGCCGCTGCCCTCGCAATTGACGACGTGGGCGACGGTCCTCAACCTTGATCATCGGAGGATTCTGGTGGAGAGCGGTCTCATTCCTGAGCAGCGAGGGTCTCAATCACCACGACGGGCACCGAACTCGACGACGCTCTCGCCGGACGAGGCCATGACCGCGTGGAGAATCACCGATCCCATCATCCGCAGGACACTGAACGGGAGCATCGTTCACGCGATCGAACTCCAAGCGGAGATCGATGCGGCCCAGGATCCAGGGCCGTTGCAGGAAAACAAGCGCACCTGGCGCACACGCAGATGACACCGCTCCCGCCAGGATCCCTTTCCGTGGATCACCGTATGCCGGTCGTCCCGGCATGAGCCGACTGCCCGAGGAGGGATGTCACCGGCCGGCCTGGCATCGCGGCACGAGCGGGCCGGTGGGCGTCATCCGCTCCAGCCTCTGCCGCCGGCCAACGCTGCGGCCGGGCCGGCGCGGCGACCCGTCCGGACCATGGCCAGGTCGCCGCGCACCGCATTCACCGACAGCACCACCGGACCTGCGGCCGCGGGAAATCGAGCACATGCACGCCCGCCAGGTCCGTCCACTCGGCAATGCCTCTCCCGCTAAGCTCGGCGGCACCTTCCCGAAATCCAGTGCCTGCACCACGGCTCACGGTCGCGGGAAGTGCGAGGGATATCGTCCTGCAGTGCCGGCATCCAGCGGGTCGAAAAGGTCACGCCGAGAGGGGTAGCAGGTGCTTGTCGTACAAGGAGCCCCCATGACTGCTGTCGTGCGCAGCAGCACCGGCGAGGCGGTGGTTCTGCTTTCCGGCGACTCGCTCCCGCAGGTACCGGAGACGACGTTCACCGACATGATCAAGGCTGCTGCCGCCGTTCTCAGCGCCGCAGAACTCCAGAACCTCAACAACGCCGTTCCCACGCTCGGCACAGGCCCGCCGGATTTCCATGTCCGCGTCGACGGAAAGGAGTTGACGGTCTACAGACTGGCTGTCAGCTGAGTTCCGCCTGCAGGTGACAAACGCGATTCATCTCCCCGTTGTCGAGCGGTAACCGGTCCTGCGCGGCGAAGCTCGCCCTGGGCGACCGGGCCGTATCCACCCAACGCAGGTCCCCCGGGGCTTGGTGCCGGGGCTTGGTGCCGTGGAACGCCCTTTGCGGGCCGCAGAGTGGCGAAACCGCCCACGCCCGGGGCCCGCTGAACAAGACCGGATCAACCGGCGCAGGACACTGCGCCGATGCGCCGGCCCGGCGGCGGCCGCTTGCGCGCAGGCCGCCCACGGACGCGCGCGAACACCACCCGGTCAATGGGCAGAAGCCGCCGGACATCCGTTGGCGAGGACGACGCCGTTCCTGCCGTCATGTGGCACACGCCCGCACGCCCGCACGCCCGCACTCCCGCACGCCCGCACGCCCGCACGCCCGCACGCCCGCACGCCCGCACGCCCGCACGCCCGCACGCCGGTTGATGCATGCCCATGTGACCGTGCCCGGTGCGCCGCCCGCCCCCACCCGGGTCCAGGACTGCGCCGTGCCGCGCCCGGCCGTCCCGATCGCCGGCTGCACGCCCCCGCCCCGCGTCCGACCGGCACGGCGGCCGGTGGCCCGATGCGCGCAGCAGCGCCGCGCCGTCGCAGTCGGCCCTGGTGATGCCGCGCAAGTGAACGGCAGTGCGACTTTGAACGAATGTCGGATTTGAAGTGTTTGCACTTTTCCTTCGGTTTCGGCTACTGTCCGGGATCTCCGGACGAATTGTTCGGAGACTTTGGACGGCGGGCGGCTGTCTCACAGTTCCGCCGCGCCCCGACTCCGCAGCCGGGTTTCCGCATGACCCGGCTGCGAAGGAAGGGACCTCTCGCCGTCCACCGATCCTGCGGCGCGGCCGTGCAGACAACCTGCTGCTCGCTCACCGTCAGCCGGAACGCACCGGCAGGCCGAAACGAGGCCGGACAGCGGCCCAACGGCATGTTGGGCCGTAACGCACCCGAACTCGTTTTGTTCACACACCACTTGAAGGATGAAAGGAGTCTTTTCATGAACATGGACCAGCTCGAGGCCGAGACCGCACAACTGCTGCCGGGTCGTGAGGCGCTCGGCAAGTTCTCGTTCAACTTCGCCAAGATGACCACCGTCACGAAGAAGGTGGCGCACGTGGACGCGCACAACGAATCGGCCGCGCTGAACCAGTGCTCGCCGTACGCGGTCGCCCAGTCCGAGGCCACGCAGAGCATCAGCGTGCAGCAGTAACGCGGACCGGGCAGGGCCGGGTCGGCAACGGACCTGGCCCTGCCCGGGTCACCTGGCAGCTCCCCACCGCGCCAGGCCCGCTTCTTCCTCATGGTGCATCAAGAGACGTCGCTGCCAACGCAGTTGGCACATGGACGCCGCGAGTATGCTTCCGGCCCGCTCGGCCTCGGTGGCCGAGCCGTCTGCGTCGGGACCGTTCTCCTCGCACCACACCTCACCTCACCGCGCACCCGCCGCCCGTGACCGCCCCCATGCGGTCGTGCCCTCTTGGGCGGCTGCCGGGATGCAACGACACCCCCACCGGCATCCGCTGCACACCGCGCACATGTGTCGAACCGTCAGATGCGCCCAGGAGAAGACCATGCCGGCGTCCGAAGACAACAGAAGCCTCACCACGCTGCAGGCCCACGCTCCACACCCCGGACATTCCCCCGGGCAGACGGCCGCCACGCTCGCGTCCGGTCCCCTCGCACACCCGGCACCCGCCATGACGGCCGGCACCCCGGCGTCCCCGAGCGCCGCGCCCGTCCCGCAAACGAGCCACGGTCTACAGGCCCTTGGTGAATACAAGGGGTCGGGCTTCACCGAGCGCCGATACATCGTCCGTCGCGGCGACGGACAAGTGATCCAGCTGTCGCGCCTGCTGTACCTCGTCGTCAGCAGCGTCGACGGCGTCCGGGACGCCGAGGCGATCTCCCACCGGGTCAGTGGCCGCTACGGGGCCGAAGTCACCACGGAGAACATCATCTACCTGGTGGAGCACAAGCTCACCCCGCTCGGGATCACCGTCCCCTTCGGAGACCACCCCGGCGAGGTCTTTGCTCCCCGCTCCGATCTGCTGCTTGCCCTGCGCGGCCACAAAGTGATCTTCCATGAGGGGCACGTGGCCCGCATCGCCGCCGCGCTCGCATGGCTGCACCGGCCTCTGGTGGTGGTGCTGACGCTGGCGGGCGCCGTCGTCATGGACGCCTGGCTCTTCGCCGTCCACGGAGCCATGACGCCCGTGCTGCAGGTGCTCGAACAGCCGCTGTGGATGCTCATCATCTTCGCGCTGACCGTGGCCTCCCTCCTCTTCCACGAGTTCGGGCACGCCTCGGCCTGCCGGTACGGCGGAGCAGTGCCCGGGAAGATCGGATGCGGCATCTTCCTGATCTGGCCATCCATGTACACGGACGTCACCGACGTGTACCGGATCGGGAAAGCCGGCCGCCTGCGCACCGGGCTGGGCGGCGTCTACTTCAACGTCATCTTCATGCTGGCCCTCACCGCAGCCTCCCTGCTCACCGGCCAGTCCTTCCTTCTCGCCGCGGTGTACCTCGCGCACTTCGAAGTCCTCGAGCAGCTCGTACCGGCGGTGCGGCTGGACGGCTACTACATCCTGGGCGACCTGGCCGGCGTCCCGGACCTGTACGGCAAGGTCAAGCCGATCCTGCTGAGCTTGCTGCCCGGGCACCACCGGGCCGCCGCGCAGGTGGCGGACCTCAAACGCTCCGCACGAACCATCGTGACAGTGTGGGTGCTGACCATGGTCCCACTGCTGCTCGCCGAAGCGGCGTACGCCCTGTGGAACCTGCCGCGCCTGCTGGCCACTGCGGCGCGCGGCCTGCACGACCAATGCCTGGGAACGATCGCGGCGTTCGCCGACGGGCACATGGCGGCCGGGCTGGTCGGAGTGATCGGCACACTCATGCTGCTGTGCCCGATGGCGGGAGGCGCCTACCTCGCCGCCCGGCTGACAGCCCGCCTTTGGCGTGCTGCCGCGAGGGCGAGTGCAGGAAGGCCGGTAGTGCGTCTGGCGCTGGCCGCCGCGGCCGCCGCGGGCTGCGCCGTCCTCGCCACGGCCTGGGTGCAGGGCCTGACCCCCCAACCGCTTCCGGAAGCGGCCCCGGTCACCCCCGTCCTGCAACCGGGCAAACCCGCACCGCACACCCCGTACCCCACCCCCACACACCCCACTGCGACGCACCCGGCCGCCCGCCACTCCGTCGGCGCCACGCCCGGGCAGATTCGCCCTGCGCAAGTCCCCCACCCCACCGCAAGCGGCCGGCACACCCCCGCGGCCACACCGTCCGCCGCATCCCCGGCGGCCCCGCCGCCCGGCACCGGCTCACCGGGCCCCACGCCGTCGGCCGGCACCACGCCCACCAGCCCCGCTCCCAGCGTGTCCACGAGTCAGACCCCCACCGAATCCCCCTCCCACTCCCCCTCGCCATCGCCCTCGCAGCCGCCCCCCACCTCGCCCTCGCCCTCGGCGACCGCGCCATCGATCCCGAACCATTCCTGACACCACGCACCACCGCACCCTTTGCAGGAGAAGACCATGCACCATCGCAAGCCACGCACTCCCAGGGCCACCCAGACGGCCGTCCGTCTCGGCGTCGCCGTCACGGCCGGCCTGGCCATGACGGCCGTCACCACCGCGGCGCGCGCCACCCCCGGCCATTCCGGCATCTCCCACGACGTCGCCATCGCTGTCGACGCCGCGCTCAGCCACGCAGACAGGACTCACGTGAACCAGTTCGACCAATCCTTCGTCATCCACGAATACGGCCCCTCCGTCGCCGTGACGGCCAACAACCGGGCCACCGCGGTCTCGGCAGGATGCTCCCTGGACGCCCCCTGCCGTTCCGTCGCGCTCTCCTACCAGATCGTCACCACGGCCGGCCGGAACGCACGCCTGATCAACGCCACCAACATCAGCAGGTCCGTCAACGAACACTGCCCGGCGTGCCAAACTGTCTCCGCCGCCTACCAATTCGTCGTGGCCACACCCCGGCAGTTCAGCCTGAGCCGCCAGGCGCACAGCGAACTGAGCAGCATCAACCGCCAGGTGGACGCCCTGAGGGCGTCCCGCCTGCCGATCGACCAGATCACGCGTCAGGCCGACGCGCTCGCCCGGCAGGTCAAAGCCGTCCTCGACCGTGAGGCGGCACGCGCACCGCGCACCAGTGGCGGCAACGACCCCTTGGCCGACTTCATGCCGACCGTGACGATGCACCGCTACGTCCGCTGACCTGCTCCCCGGGCCCGGCCCCGCGGCCGGGGCCGGGCTGATCCAGATCTTCACCCAGTCGGGACGCACCACCGAGGTCAAGCAACGCGTCTTCCAGGCCATCGCCGAGTGGCTGGAGCCCCTCGGCATCGGCGGTGCGGACATCTTCATCGGCATTGTGGAAAACGGCCCCCAGGACTGGTCGTTCGGCTTCGGGCGCGCCCAGTACACCGAGGGCGCCCTGCCCGTTCCGGGCCGCTGACACCATCCGCCCGGTACCGGCCGCAGGCATGTTCCTGGCCCCAGCCCTGTGGGGGCCGCCGTGGAACTTTCCGACCTGCGGATCTTCCAGGCCGTCGCGCGCACGCACGGCATCACCAGGGCCGCTCAGGAACTGCACACCGTGCAGTCGAACGTCAGCGCACGCATCCACGCGCTGGAGAAGCAGCTGGGGGCCGAGCTGTTCCGCCGGCACGCCCGGGGCGTGGCGCTGACCAACGCGGGCGAGCAACTGCTTCCGTATGCCGGGCGCATCAGCGGGCTCGTCGACGAGGCTCAGCACGTGTTCGGCACGAGGCCGATCCGTGCGGTCCGCTGCGGATCGGGTCCATGGAGACCACGGCGGGCCTGCGCCTTCCCACGGTGCCGGCGGCCTTCGCCGAGGACCGTCCCCGCGTCGACTTCTCGCTGCTCACCGGGCCGACCGAACAACTGGTCCGCGACGTCCTCGAGTATCGGCTCGACGGCGCGCTGGTCAACGGCCCGCTGCGGCAGCCCGAACGCGCCGTCCTGCCCGGTCTTCTGGATCGCCCACTTGGCCGGAGGGCTCCCGCCGGGCAAGGACCATGTCCACCAAGCGGTGTTCATCGTTCTGTCGCTCGCCGGGCTGCTGCTGCCCGTCCGCGCCTTCTTCCCCCGCGCGACGACCGCCGCCCGACCTGGGCATTGCGCTTGTTCGGTGATCGCGACAGGACGAGCACTCGTATTGCTTCTTCTCGCCTACCCGGCCAGCACCGACACGTTCGTCGCGCTGCGACTGCCACCGATGAGCGACCGCGACAAGCACGTGGAGATTCACGTCCTGCGCCACCAGATCATGATCCTCGAGCAGCAGCTCGGAGCAGACCGGGTGAAGTTCGCCGCCTGCCGCCACGAACTCCTGGACCGCACCGACATCCAACGAGCGCCACCGGCACGCCCTCCGCCAGTTCGAGGCACACCACAACGCCCACCGGCCCCGTCGAGCGAGGAACCAGGCAGCACCACTACGCTCGGTCCCCGAACCAATCACCGATCCCGGGCGCATCTCCCACCTGGACAAAGCGGGAGCCCAGCGTGCGCCCTGGGCCGTGCAGCCGCCGATGTGGGCACCTGCGTCGCTGTCGAGGCAGGCGGTCGTGGCCTGGAGTGAGATCCTCGCCCCCGGGGTGAACGGCGTGGTGGTCGTGGCGTAGCCGGCTGCGGCGATGTCGGCCTGGACCGCTGCGCCGGTCGTGTCGGAGGAGTAGCCCTCGACCATGGCGCCCTCGTAGAAGGTGCCCGCGCTCGCGTTCGTGTTGGTCTGGCAGCAGTCGCCACCGCTGCCGAGGATGATGGCGCCCTGCTTGTGCATCGGGTCGTATCCGCCGGGCAGTGAGCCGCTGTAGAGCCTGGTCAGGCTCCCGGACTGGGCGTTGGCGGCGTTGAGCGCCATCTGGGTGGTGCCGTTGTTCTTGAGCATGGCGGTGACGAAGTGGCTGGTCTGGGGGACCTGGTTCGCGTTCCACGTCTTGCTGCCGCCGGAGAACAGGCCGTTCTCCAGGTCCGCCTGCACCCAGGGCCCGGTTCCGCTGAACCACCGAGCCAGCGCTCCGTGCCGAAGTTGATCGCGTCTATGGCGCCGTTGCCGTCGGGCGGACCACGGTGGTTCGGTGGGCTGGCCGTCGGCGTGCGCAGGCGGATCGACCCGCGAGTAGGCGGGAAACTCCCGCCACAGGGAGCGGGCGTGGCCGATCTGCACCACCTTGACGATGCCGAACTCGACCACCCGCAGGGCCCCGGGGTACTTCTGGGCGCCGGCGGGGTCCCAGTCGATTCCGGCCCTGTCCGGTCAGCTGCAACGCGTGACCGTCTTCCCAGGCCAGGAAAAGCAGACCGGCCGCCGGATCGAGATGCATGTTGCCGAGCGTCATATAGAACTGATTACCGGTGTAGTCCGGCCAGACGATTTTGCGCGGGCTGACAACCGTGACGGATCCCGGCATGCCGCCGCGGTGCGAGGAGTCGACGCCGTGCCCGGGCGGAAAATGGCGATGCAGAACGTGTCGGCGCCATCGATCCACCGCTGCTGGTCTTCACCTAGCTCTTCATCGGTCACGGCCGGTCCGGCGCCGCCGGGTACGGTCTCCTTGACGGTGCGTGTCTGAAGGTACTTCGGGCAGTTGCCCAGCACCTGCCCGGTCCGCATGACGAGGCGGTTCCCGCCGCGCCTGACGACTCCGTTCATCCGGATCCGACGTCTTGTCTGCGGCTGGAGGGCGAGCACACCGATGTCCCGTTCGGTGCGGAAGGCCTCGCTGAGCGGATCACCGGGCGCGGGCAACGCGTCGAATGACGACGGTCCGTTCGTCCACCGCTTCGGCGAAACCGGTCGGCCCGTCGACGATGGTCGACCAGATCGCACCCTCATCGTCGGCCCCGGCGATGACGAGCATGCGATGACGAGCATGCGCTGGTCCCGGATGAACGGGACGAACCCCTGGGATTGCACGCCTCCGACGTGGTGACGGTGCACGTCCGCTGATCCACCAGCCCGGCCGCGGACAGTCGGTACAACCACTGTCCGCGGCCGCGAAGTTCCGTGCCTCGTTGCGAAGTGATCCTCCGGCATGTGCATGAGGGCTGCTCTACTGGTTCATGGAGTCGCCCGAATCGTGGTCAGTGCACTGATCCGCGGGTGGTCGTGGTCAGGTCCAGTTCCAGTTCTGGGGCGCGTCCCCGTGTCGTCCGTCCGGGGAGGTCGGGGAGTAGTAGTCCCAGACCAGCACGGGGTCCCCGTTCTGCGACGGGTCGGTGCCGCCGTAGTTCTTGGCGTCCATGAAGTCGAAGCTGCCGCCGGAGTCGGAACCGCTCTGCAGGCGCGCCCACCCATCGTAGTCACCGGAGAGCTGGTACCAGACCTGGTTCGCCTCAGGCTGCCCGTTGTTGGTGATGCAGTGCCACAGCTGGACCAGGTGTCCCTTGTAGTCGTTGGGGATGTTGTGGTACGTGCCACCGCTGATGTCCATGTCCAGGCACAGACCGCTGCGCTGGTTGGTGATGGTGAACGCGGGTACGCCACTGGGCGTACTGACAGGGTGGAAGATCCACCCCTGCTGCGCCTGGCCGTTGCAGACCCACATCTGCACCTTGTCACCGTCCTTCCACGGATCCTGGTGCGGGTCGCCGGGCGCGTACGCGGCGTCCAGGCACATGTTGCCGGCGAAGGGTGTGTGAAGCTGCCAGTTCCCCGGGCTCGCGTGGGCCGTCCCCATGCCCACGTCGACCATGACCAGCGCTGCCATCGCCGCCACGGCACTGAGCTTGACGGACTTCTTCATGGTTTCCCCCTGTTTCGGACAAGATCCCGTGATGCAAGTAAGGCGAGTGGTCGTTCGCCCGGCATCGGATGGACACGGCAGAACCTACGGCGGACGAAGAGGGTGCGAAGGACGCCGTTGCACAGTGAGGCGGTCCCTCCGGTGCCAGACCGCACAGTGAGCCCCTTTGTCCGCCTGGCAGAGCCCCGGATACGCTCCGGCCGAACGGATTCGGCTGTCTCTCGAGGGAGTGACATGCACGGACATGATCTGCGTTCGGACACGGCGGCAACTGGACGGGCCCGACGGGCCGAGGACGTGCTGGACATGCAGCGCGCAGCCCGGAAGGGCGGGACCGCGCTGCTGCTCCGCTGGCTGGCCGGCCGTACCGGGGCCGTCGTCCTCCTGGTGAACCGCTCGGGCGCCGCCGCCTCCCCGCCCCCGCTGCCCCTCGGCAGGGCCGAGCACGATCTCGTACTGCACGGGATCCGGGAGGCCACCGCGCGAGGGCTCAGGTCCGTGACCATCGACGAGCAAGACCTCACGTGCGTCGTCCTTCCCCTCGACGGCCCACCAGGCGTCCGCGCGCCCTTTCTCGCGGCCGTGGTGCCACGGCCGATGCCACCCGGTCTGCCGGTCCTGCTTGCGGATGCCGCATCCGGCCTGAGCCTGTGCTGGCAGCTGGAGTACACCCGGCAGCAGCAGCGCCGGGTCCGGGACGCCGATGCGCGGATCCGGGAAGCCGTCGTGCACCTGCTGATGAACGGTCAGGTGACCACCGCACGCCAGGTCGCGGGGGCACTGCGGCCCGCACTGCCCGACGTGGTGCGGATGTACGTCATCGAGGGACCGCACAAGATACGCAGGGCGGTCGCGGACACGTGGGCCAAGGCGGTCGACCGCGCGTGGATCGTGCAGTGCCCCGTGTACGCCAACCACCTGGTGGTGCTCGCCCCGGCCGACCGCGAGACCCACGCCGGCATGCCTGCCGAGCCGGTCTGGCCTCGCTCCGTGGCGGAGACCTGCTGCATCGGAGTGAGTGACCCGGTGCCCTTACGCGACACCGCCATCAGCTACGCCCAGGCCTTCCACGCCCTGGCCGCGGCACGCCACCGCGCCGAAGGACGTGCCTCGTTCGCGGCCCACCCCGACCTGGCACTCATCATCGGGCCGGCCGCGGAAGCCTGGGCCGCGGTCTTCCTCGCGCCGCTGCGCGCCCACTGCGCACGTCGTTCGCAGGACCCGGACAGCAGGGAACTGCTGGCCACCGCCGCGTCATGGCTCAGTTTCTCCTCCCACGCGACGGCCCATCTGAAGATTCACCGCAACACCCTGACCGCACGTCTCTCACTCATACAGAAGCTGCTGGGCCTTGACCTGAACCGGCTCGCCGACCAGGCTGCACTGGCTCTCGCACTGCGTACGATCACGTCAGGCATCCCGCCCCGCCCGGAGCATCGCACGTCAGACGCCGGGGGGACGGCGCCCTCCTTCGACGAACTCCTCGCGCCACTCCACGTCGTGGCGTGGGCACAACGACAGTTCCGTCCCCTACGGACGCCGGGCGTCCCGATCTCCATCGCGCAAACGCTCACTACCTGGCTTCACCTCGATGCACGTATCGGCGCGACGGCCGCTGCACTGTCCGTCTCGACATCCGCGGTACGCAAACGGCTGGCACGGAGTGAAGCTCTGCTCCAACGCTCCCTGCTGCGTTCCCCGAGCGCCGTCCACGACCAGTGGCTCGCACAACGCGCCCTCGACCTGGCCGAGGGGAGTACCTAAAAGGGTGTTGCACAGGGCTCTGAGCTGGGCATCTCTTTGGTATGGCCGGGGTCTTACGTGCTGAGCGGGTGTGGGTGGAGACGTTCACGGCGCTGCGGATGACGCAGTTCTCGGGTCTGTTGAAGCTGGTGCGGGAGCGGGGTGGCAACGGCACGCTGCGGGGCCGGCCTTGGTCTTTGCCGTTGGGCGAGCGGTGCTGATGGTCGCGGTGTACTAGCGCACGAACCTGACCATGCGGCAGCTGGGCCCGCTGTTCGGTGTCTCCTCCTCCACGGTGTGCCGGGTCATCCAGCGGTGGGGACCGTTGTTCGCGCTCGAGCCCGTCTCCCGCTCGGCGGGTACCCCGGAACGGATGTGGATCGTGGACGGCACGCTCATCCCGGTCCGCGACCGAAGTACCGCGGCCTCCGGCCGTAACTACCGGTTCTCGGCGAACGTGCAGGTCATCGTGGACGCGGACACCAGGCTGGTGGTCACGGCAGCCCGACCGGTGCCGGGAACCACCGCGGACGCGCATGCCTGGCGCGCTTCCGGGCTCAGCCGGCACTGCCAGGGCGTGACCGTCCTCGGTGACGGCGCGGTCCAGGCCGTCGCCCACATGCACAACCTCGCCCTCGCCTCATGAGCAGACAACCCCACTCACGGGCCCAGACCTGCCCGGGCACGGCCTTGTTGTGCAACACCCTTTAGGCGTTTGTCAGCTGCGCGCAGAGGGCGTCGACCGTGTTGGTGGCACGAGCGAGCCCGAGGTGGTCGATGTAGTCCCGCGACTCGACGATCAGCCCGTCGCGGATTCGGAAGACGATGATGCCCGGCACGGCCCAGCCGGCGTCGCCACGGTAAGTGAACTCGCCGATGACCACCTCGGGGTCGGCAGTGCGGTGGACGCGTACGTCCTCGACGCGGAAGCCCGCCAAGCCGGTCAGCCCGGCCGCGGCGAAGTGCTGCCGGAGTGCTTCGCGGCTGAGCAGCGGGGTGTCGCCGAGCGGGGCCATCGGGTGTCGCACGTCGGTTTCTTCGGCGTAGAACTCGGCCAGCTTGTCGACCTGACCGCGGTCACCGTTCTGCAGCCGGCAGGCGCCGTCGAGCATGGCGCGGAACGTCTCTTCGGGGGTTCGCATCATGACCGCCCTTCTAACCGGAGTCTTCACTCCGACTATACGGAGTCGGCACTCCGGATCGCAAGGGTGGATCACGGGGCCTGCGGGAGCGAGGGATCCGGGGAGGGAAAATGGCTGGATGAGAAGCGACGCGCAGGCGAATCGGGACCGGGTGCTGGCCGCAGCCGAAGAGGTCTTCGGCGAGTGCGGCAAAGCCGGTTCGACCGAGGAGGTCGCGCGCCGGGCCGGCGTCGGGATCGGCACCGTGTTCCGGCACTTCCCGACCAAGCAGGTGCTGGTCGAGGCCACGATCGTGCGGCACCTCACCCTGCTCACCGACACAGCGCGGGCGCGAGGCGAGGGTGGCGAGGCCGGGATGGCTTTCCGGATGACGTTCCGGGAGATGGTCTCAGGCGCACCGGCGAAGCTCGCGCTCATCGGGCTGCTGGAGGAGTCCGCTGGTCCGGCGGGCGCCACTGATGAGGTGGAGGCTGCGGCCTCTGCGTTGCGGAACGCCGTCGAGGTGTTGCTGTCCCGGGGCCAGGAAGCCGGTGAGGTGCGCGCGGACGCAACGGTGGACGAGGTCTACGTGCTGATCAGGGCGCTGGCCAACGCTGGGGGTGACCGGGCTGTCGTGGACAGGGCGGTCGACATGGTGCTGGACGGACTGTCGCCGCGGCGTTCCGAGTAGCCACCCTGCGGCCTACGGATCACAGGGTTGGTACTGCGACGCCACTCCCCTGCCGAAACGGTTTCGTGATCGGGCCGGTGGTTGTTGTGTGGCGGATGTCGGTGTTGCCGTGTGATCGGCGGAGCAGGATCGGTTCCATGCCCGGTTCGCGAGTCGCTTTACGAGGTCGGAACCGCGTCGTCGGGCTCGGAGCACATGTCCGGGCTCGTTGCCGGGCTGGACCGTCTCCAGCTGACCCAGCGCTGTTCACGCCACCCCAGCCGGAGCCAGCGCAGCCGGAAACCGGAGCCACTTCTCCGCCGCCCCTGGCAATACCTTCCTGGGCACCCACTACAAGCGCATTGTCAAACGCCGCTGCCACAGACGGGCCCTGGTCGCCGTCGCCCGCTCGATCCTCGTCATCACCCGGCACCTGATCAACGATCCCGACACCGAGTTCCAGTGATCGTGTTACGAGCTCGATGGGAGAAGCCGCCGGTACGTCGTCCGAACCAGTCTGCTGGACGAGTCGAGCGTGTACGCGGGAACTTTGGGGGCCGCACCGGACAGGAAGCCCGGCCCGCCATTGTTCAGGATCGTCTTGCCGGATTTTCCCGCGGCGACCCAGTCGATCTCGACGGCGAAGGCACAAAAGCAGGTGGTGTTCTCCAGGGTGAGCTTGAACACCTCGGGATCGTTCGACGAGATCTTGTAGGGGAAGGTAACCGGTGGGTGCGCGCCCGCCTCCGCGATGATGGATGGATCGGTCTTGTCCAGATCGGTCGAGAATGGCCTGACGTCCACTCCCGACCCGCACCCCCCGTCCCCAACGGCGATTCCGGTGGTGGGAGGCGCCTTCCGCTGCACATCCAGCACCCGCATGCCCACCAGCAGCACTGCCTCTTTGGATGACGTCTGACTGGTGATGTCGACGGCTACCGGCCCCAGACGCCTCTGCCCCCTGTGCTGTCCCCTCTGGTAGTCGTCCGCCGTCTCCGCGTAGTAGTTGACGCTGGAGGCACACTGCTCCTCCGCCTGAATGTGCACGTCCGACGGGAGCTTCGCATTACCGGGATTCACCAGCCGCGGCACAGGGATCCCCTCCGGTTTGGCGGACGATCCCAGCGCGTACACCGTGTACGCGCCTCCCGCAGCCAAAACCAGCGCCAGTGCCGCGAACGCCCCCGTCGTCCGCCGCCGCCACCACTTGCGTGGCTGAGGCGTGGTCGGGGGCGCGCCGTAGTAGTGGATGTGCTGGACGCCCTCAGTCTGGAAGGGGCCTTGGAAAGTGTTGTCGCGGAACTCGAATTCGTCCTGCGCGCCGTACTGTCTGTTGCCGTCAGTCATGATGCGGCGCCGCGGTGGATGTGCTGGACGCCCTTGGCCTGGACCGGACCGCCGAAGGTGTTCTGGTGGAACTCGATGTGGTCCCCGCCGGGCTGACTGCCGGGTGCCGGGGCAAGGGATTGCAAGTGCGCCACCGCCTGCTCGAGATCGGCGGCGAAGCCAGCATCGGTCTCGTCGGCTTCCTCCAGCGCGAGCAGAACCCGCTGCCGGGTCCGGTCGCTGGGCAACTCGCGCCCGCTCGCCGCCTCCTCAGTCAGCCGGTGCAGCCCGGGGTCGTTGCCGAGTTTCCGGCTCACCAACTCGTGCAGGCGGTCCATCCCGGCGTCCAGCGCCCGGTCGACCTCCCCGTCAACCCGCCCGGCCATGCGCTGAGCCTTCCGGACAGCCCACGCGAACAGGTACCCGATCGCGATCTCGATACCCGTCACCACACCCCCACGGCTAGTGCTGACCCCACGTCAGACCGTACCGTCCAATGGGCGGCAAATCAGCCCGATCGGCCCGGAAACGCGCCCTGCAACGGGGTACGTTCGTCCGTACGCAACGGAGGAGAGAGGGCCGTACGCCGTGCAGGGTCCAGGATCCGATGCTCAATGTCGGCTGAGATTGCGCAGCGAATGCGCAAATCCGGGGTTCGGTTAGCAATGACCACGGTGCGTACGGTCGACCGGCTCACGGCAGCGTGATGAGGGCGATGCTCTCCGCCTGCGCGACGGCCAGCCGAGTGCCGTCGGGATGGAGGGCTGCAACGGGAGTGGGCAC
>NZ_JBSHAY010000054.1:0-39441 GCF_053611725.1 Streptomyces sp. NPDC054783
GCGGATGGTACGGGCTGGGGTGAGGGTGCGGGCATGCTCCTGGTGGAGCGGCTGTCCGACGCCCGGAAGAACGGCCACCCCGTGCTGGCGGTCGTCCGTGGCAGTGCCGTGAACCAGGACGGTGCCAGCAACGGCCTGACCGCCCCCAACGGTCCCTCCCAGCAGCGTGTCATCCGCCAAGCCCTGGCGTCGGCAGGCCTGACCACGTCGGACGTGGACGCGGTGGAGGCGCACGGAACGGGCACCCGGCTCGGCGACCCGATCGAGGCGCAGGCCCTGCTTGCCACCTACGGCAAGCAGCGTGCCGAGGACACGCCGCTGTGGCTCGGCTCCATCAAGTCGAACATCGGTCACACGCAAGCGGCGGCCGGTGTCGCGGGCATCATCAAGATGGTGATGGCGATGCGGCACGGTGTGCTGCCGCAGACCCTCCACGTCGATGAGCCGACGCCGCACGTCGAATGGTCGGCGGGTGCGGTCGAGCTGCTGACCGAGGCGCGGGACTGGCCGCAGACCGACCGTCCCCGCCGGGCGGGCATCTCCTCCTTCGGTATCAGCGGCACCAACGCCCACACCATCCTCGAACAGGCACCGGCTTTCGAGGATGAGTCGGTGCAGGTCGAGGGCGGTGACAACGCTCCGAAGGCGCCGAGCGTCGTGCCTTGGGTGCTGTCCGCCAAGAGTGCCGAAGCGCTGCACGCCCAGGCGGAGCGGCTGCGCAATCATGTGGAAGACCACTCCGACATACGGCTCACCGATGTCGGCTATTCGCTGGCGATCGGTCGGGCCGCCTTCGAGGAGCGGGCGGTGCTGGTCGCCGGTGACCGCGACGAGTTCCTGCAGCAGCTGGGCGCTCTGGCGAGCGGGGAATCGCCCGCCGGAGTGATCAAGGGCTCTACGACCGCCGGGAAGCTCGGCTTCCTGTTCACCGGCCAGGGCAGCCAGCGGCTGGGAATGGGCGGGGAGCTGTACGAGGCCCATCCGGCCTTCGCGCGGTCACTCGACGAGATCTGCGGGCACTTCCAGCTTCCACTGGCTGACGCCCTGTTCGGAGATGACGCCGAGCTGATCGACCAGACCGCTTACACGCAGCCCGCGTTGTTCGCCGTCGAGGTGGCGTTGTTCCGGCTGCTGGAATCGTGGGGTATCAGGCCGGACTTCGTCTCCGGTCATTCGATCGGTGAGATCGCGGCCGCGCACTGCGCGGGTGTGCTGTCGCTGGCTAACGCGTGCACCCTGGTCGCGGCTCGTGGCCGGCTGATGCAGGAGCTGCCGTCCGGTGGTGCGATGGTGGCGGTGCAGGCCACCGAGGACGAGGTCACCCCGTACCTGACCGATGCGGTGAGCATCGCGGCCGTCAACGGCCCGGCCTCCGTGGTCGTGGCCGGTGACGAGGACGTCGTACTGGAGATCGCGGCCCGCTTCGAGGAGCAGGGGCGCAAGACCCGCCGTCTGACGGTCAGTCACGCCTTCCACTCGCCGCACATGGACGGCATGCTGGAGGCCTTCCGCGAGGTTGTCGAGGGCCTGTCGTACGAGGCTCCGCGTATCCCGGTCGTCTCCAATCTCACCGGCACCCTCGCAACCCCGGAGGAGATCACCAGCCCTGACTTCTGGGTCCGTCACGTCCGTGAGGCGGTCCGCTTCCACGACGGCATCCGCACGCTCGAGGCCCAGAACGTCACCACGTTCATCGAGCTCGGCCCGGACGGTGTGCTCTCGGCCATGGCGCAGGACTGCGTCACCGGGGACGGCCACGCGTTCATCCCCGTGCTGCGCAGGAACCGTCCCGAGGCGACGAGCCTCACCACGGCCCTGGCCCGAGCCCACGTCCGAGGCGTCGAGATCGACTGGCGTCAGCACTTCACGGGTACTCGTGTACGTCGGGCCGACCTGCCCACCTACGCCTTCCAGCGGGAGCGTTACTGGCTGGAGATCCCCGCTGTTCCCGCTGCCGGCCGGAATGCGGCCGAAGCCGACCCGGTGGACACGCGCTTCTGGGAAGCGGTGGAACGCGAGGATCTCGCATCACTTGCCGAGGCTCTCGACATGCCTGCGGCCGACGGGGAAGCCCTGGAAGCCGTCCTGCCGGCGTTGTCGGCGTGGCGGCGGCAGGTGCGTGAGCGGTCGGTGGTGGACGGCTGGCGTTACCGGGTGGTGTGGAAGCCGGTGGCGGGGCGTGCGGCTGGTGTCGTCTCCGGTACGTGGCTGGTGGTCGTGCCGGTTGAGGGTGTGGACGCCGGTCTGGCCGGGGCCGTTGCGGCGGTGCTGTCCCTGCGGGGTGCGGATGTGTGCACCGTGACGCTGTCGGCGGGGTTGGAGCGGCATGAGGTTGCCGAGGTGCTGCGGTCGGCGGTGTCGTCGGGTGCGGGTGCCTCGGGTGTGGTGTCGTTGCTGGCGTTGGACGAGGCTTCTGGTGTGTCGGTGTCTGCGGTGTTGGTGCAGGCATTGGGTGATGCGGGTGTTGATGCGCCGTTGTGGTGTGTGACGCAGGGTGCTGTGTCGACGGGTCGTTCGGATCGGTTGGGCAGTGCGGTGCAGGCTGGTGTGTGGGGTCTGGGCCGGGTGGTGGCGTTGGAGGTTCCGGCGCGCTGGGGCGGTCTGGTGGATCTGCCGCGGGGTGTGGTGGATGAGCGTGCTCTGGGTCGGTTGGCGGATGTGCTGGCCGGTCTGGGGGGTGAGGACCAGGTCGCGGTGCGTGGGTCCGGGATCTTCGCGCGTCGGCTGGAGCGTCCGGTGCAGAGCGAGGTCGTTCCGGAGGACGGCGCATGGACCCCGGAGGGCGCCGTGCTGGTCACCGGCGGTACGGGCGCGCTCGGCGCCGAGGTCGCCCGCTGGCTGGCACGCAACGGCGCCGGCCACCTCGTCCTGACCAGCCGGCGGGGTGCGGAGGCGCCGGGGGCGGCCGAGCTCGAGGCGGAACTGGTTGCGGTGGGCGCGCGGGTGACGATCGCCGCCTGTGACGTGGCCGATCGTGAGGCGCTGGCGCGGCTGCTGGAGCCGCTGCGCTCCGAACTGACGGCTGTGATCCACACCGCGGGTGTGCTCGACGACGGTGTCCTGGACGCACTGACGCCGCAGCGGTTCGAGCGCGTGTGGCAGGCCAAGGCCGACTCGGCACGCCATCTGCACGAACTCACCCGTGATCTGGACCTGTCGGCGTTCGTACTGTTCTCGTCGATCAGCGGCACTCTGGGCAGCAGCGGACAGGCCAACTACGCCGCCGCGAACGCCTACTTGGACGCGCTCGCTCAGCAGCGCCGGGCGGACGGCCTTCCCGCCACCTCCATCGCATGGGGCGCCTGGGCCGCGGGCATGGCCGCCGATGACGACATCGCAGAGCGGATGCGCCGCGGTGGCGTACCGCCGATGGCCGTCGACCCGGCCATCCGCGCGCTGCGCCAGGCCGTCGACTCCGGCGCGGCCGTGCTGACCGTGGCCGACTTCGACTGGGAGCGGCTGACGCCCGGCCTGGTGGCGGTGCGGCCCAGTCCGTTCATCGGCGACCTGCCCGAAGTGCGCAGGGTCCTCGAAAACGCGGACGGCCTCGCCGCAGGCAGTGCCGGAAGCGGTGCGGGAACGTCGCTCGCGGAACGGCTCGCCGCAATGTCCCGCGCCGAACAGGAGCGCACGGTCCTCGACCTGGTCCGCACCCATGTGGCCGGAGTGCTCGGGCACAACGGCTCCGCGGCGATCGGGGCGGAACGGGCCTTCAAGGAGCTCGGATTCGACTCGCTGACCGCGGTGGAGCTGCGCAATCGGCTCGGCGCGGCGACCGGTGTCGACCTGCCCGCCACGCTCGTCTTCGACCATCCGACGGCGTCCGCGCTGGCCGACCACCTCCGGACCGAACTGCTGGGAACCGGGGCGGCGGTCGACGGCCCGGTGTCCCGGGCAGCCGAGGTGGCGGACGATCCGATCGCCATCGTCGCGATGACCTGCCGATTCCCCGGCGGCGTGCGGTCGCCGGAAGACCTGTGGCAGTTGCTGGCCACCGGCGGGGACGCGATCGCCGAGTTCCCGCACGACCGCGGCTGGGACCTCGAGCGCCTCTACAGCCCCGACCCGGACCAGCAGGGCACGTGCTACACACGTGAGGGCGGATTCCTCTACGACGTCGCCGAGTTCGACCCGGCGTTCTTCGGGATCTCGCCGCGTGAGGCGCTCGCCATGGACCCGCAGCAGCGGCTGCTGCTGGAGACCACCTGGGAGGTGTTCGAACGGGCCGGGATCGACCCGGCGACCGCCCGTGGCAGCCAGGCCGGCGTGTTCGTGGGCACCAACGGCCAGGACTACGACTCGTTCGCGCAGACCCTGCCGGACGGCATCGAGGGATACCTGGGCACGGGCAACGCGGCGAGCGTGGTCTCCGGACGGCTCGCCTACGTCTTCGGCCTCGAAGGCCCCGCGATGACGGTGGACACGGCCTGCTCGTCCTCCCTGGTCGCCCTGCATCTGGCCGCCCAGGCGCTGCGCAACGGCGAGTGCGATCTGGCGTTGGCCGGTGGTGTGACGGTGATGTCCTCGCCCGGCGCGTTCATCGAGTTCAGCCGGCAGCGTGGTCTTGCGGCCGATGGCCGGGTGAAGGCGTTCGCGGCGGGTGCGGACGGCACCGGCTGGGGTGAGGGTGTGGGCATGCTCCTGGTCGAGCGGCTTTCGGATGCCCGCCGTAATGGACATCCGGTGCTGGCGGTGGTCCGTGGTTCGGCGGTGAACCAGGATGGTGCGAGCAATGGTCTGACGGCGCCGAACGGTCCGTCGCAGCAGCGGGTGATCCGGCAGGCGCTCGCCCACGCCCAGTTGTCGGCGTCGGACGTCGACGCGGTGGAGGCGCACGGCACCGGCACCACGCTCGGTGACCCGATCGAGGCGCAGGCGCTGCTGGCCACCTACGGGCAGGAGCGGGCCGAGGACCGGCCGCTGTTGCTCGGCTCCATCAAGTCGAACATCGGTCACACACAGGCCGCGGCCGGTGTCGCGGGCATCATCAAGATGGTGCTGGCGATGCGGCACGGTGTGCTGCCGCAGACCCTGCATGTCGATGAGCCGACGCCGCACGTGGGCTGGTCGGCGGGTGCGGTGGAGTTGCTGACCGAGGCCCGGTCGTGGCCGGAGACCGGCCGCCCTCGCCGGGCGGGCGTGTCGTCCTTCGGTTTCAGCGGCACCAACGCCCACACCATCCTCGAACAGGCGCCCGCCGACCACACCACCGAGGAGACGGCACCGGCGACACCGCCTGCCGTCCAGACCTGGGTGCTGTCCGCCAAGTCCGAGGACGCGCTGCGGGCGCAGGCCGAGCGTGTGCGGGTACGGCTCGCTTCGGGCGCGGAGACACGGCCGGTCGATGTCGCCTATTCGCTGGCGACGTCACGGGCGGCTCTGGAAATGCGCGCCGCCGTCGTCGGCGGTGACCGGGAGGTCCTGCTGGAGGGGCTCGCCGCGCTGGCGGCGGGGGAGCCGGGCCCGCAGGTGGTCCGGGGCGCGGCAGGCGACGGCCGCACAGCGCTGCTGTTCACCGGTCAGGGCAGTCAGCGGCCGGGGATGGGCCGGGAGCTCTACGACGCCCACCCCACGTTCGCGGACGCCCTGGACGCCGTGTGCGCCCACCTGGATGCCCACCTCGAGCGTCCGCTGCGTGAGGTGATGTTCGGCGGAGACGAGAAACTGCTCGGACTGACGGCGTACACGCAGCCCGCGTTGTTCGCGGTGGAGGTGGCGCTGTTCCGGCTGCTGGAATCGTGGGGCATCAGGCCGGACTTCCTCTCCGGTCACTCGATCGGCGAGCTGGCGGCCGCGCATTGTGCGGGTGTGCTGTCGCTGGAGGACGCGTGCACGCTGGTCGCGGCGCGTGGCCGGCTGATGCAGGAGCTGCCCGCCGGTGGTGCGATGGTGGCGGTCCAGGCGACCGAGGACGAGGTCACCCCGTACCTGACGGACGTCGTGAGCATCGCGGCCGTCAACGGTCCGACCTCCGTGGTGGTCGCGGGTGACGAGGACGCCGTACTGGAGATCGCCGCCGCCTTCGAGGCGCAGGGCCGCAAGTCGAAGCGCCTGACGGTCAGCCACGCCTTCCACTCCCCGCACATGGACGGAATGCTGGCCGACTTCCGCAAGGTCGCGGAGGGGCTGTCGTACGAGGCCCCGCGGATCCCGGTCGTCTCCAACCTCACCGGTGCTCTCGCGACCGCCGAGGAGATCACCAGCCCCGACTTCTGGGTGCGCCACGTCCGCGAGGCCGTGCGCTTCCACGACGGCATCCGTGCCCTCGAAGCACAGGACGTGACCACGTTCATCGAGCTCGGACCGGACGGGATCCTGTCCGCGATGGCGCAGGAGTGCGTCACCGGCGACGACCATGCCTTCCTCCCCGCGCTCCGCGCGGGCCGCCAGGAGGCCGACACCCTCGCCACGGCGCTCGCCGCGGCGCACACCCGAGGCATCGCCGTCGACTGGCAGGCCTACTACACCGGCACTGGCGCCCGCCGCGTCGACCTGCCCACCTACCCCTTCCAGCGTCGGCGGTACTGGCTCGACGACGCCGTGGACGTTGTGGCGGAGCCGAGCGGCGATGCTCCGGACCACTCAGCCGAATCCCGCTTCTGGGAGGCCGTCGACAATGCGGACCTGACCGCGCTCACCACCGAGTTGGCGATCAACGCGGACCAGCCGCTGAGCGACGTACTGCCCGCACTGTCGGCGTGGCGCCGGCAGCGGCAGGAGCAGTCCACGGTGGACGGCTGGCGCTACCGGGTGGTCTGGAAGCCGCTGGCCGAGCCGGACGCGGGGCGGATGACGGGCACCTGGCTGACCGTGGTACCCGCCACCGAGGCGGACGACGCCCGCGTGCGCGAGGTCGTCGACGCGCTGCGCTCAGCGGGCGCCACCGTATGCCGGATCACGCTCGCCGACACGGACACCGGTACCGACACGGACACCGGCACCGGCATCGACACCCGCACGGAGCCCGCCCTCCTCGCCGAGCGCCTGCACGCCGAGCTGGGCGGCGAGACGCCACAGGGTGTCCTCTCGCTGCTGGCGCTGGACGAGCGGTCGCATCCGCGGTACACGGCGGTCTCCCGGGGAGTGCTGCGCACCGGAGACCTGGTGCGGGCGCTCGGGGAGGCCGGCGTCGACGCCCCGCTGTGGTGTGTCACCGAGGGAGCGGTGGGCACCGCGCCGTCGGACCGGCCGCGCAGCGCCGCACAGGCGCAGGTGTGGGGGCTGGGCCGGGTGGTGGCACTGGAACACCCCGAGAGGTGGGGCGGTCTGGTCGACCTGCCCGAGACCCTCGACGGGCGTGCCGCCGCGCGCCTGGTCGCCGTCCTGGCCGGAGCCGGCGACGAGGACCAGCTCGCGGTGCGGACACCGGGAGTTCTGGTACGACGCCTGGTCCACGCGTCGGAGAAGGACACACGGGTCCCCGCCGCCGGCACGTGGAAGCCTCGGGGCACGGTCCTGGTGACCGGAGGCACGGGGGCGCTCGGTGCCCACGTGGCCCGGTGGCTCGCCGGCAACGGCGCCGAGCATCTGGTGCTCACCAGCCGACGCGGACCCGAGGCACCCGGAGCCGAGGCGCTGACCGCCGAGTTGACCGGGATGGGCGTCCAGGTGACGGTCGCCGCGTGCGACGTCACCGACCGGGACGCACTCGAAGAGCTGCTGGCCGGTGTGCCCCGCGTGACCGCGGTTGTGCACACCGCAGGCGCCGGCCAGTACGCGCCGCTCGCCCGGACCGGTCCCGGCGACATCGCCGAGGTGATGGCCGCCAAGGTGACGGGTGCGGCTCACCTCGACGCGCTGTTCGCCGACGCGCCACTGGACGCTTTCGTGCTGTTCTCGTCGATCGCCGGAGTGTGGGGCAGCGGCGGCCAGAGCGCCTATGCGGCGGCCAACGCCTTCCTCGACGCGCTCGCCGAGCAGCGCAGGGCCCGCGGGCTGGCGGCCACCGCCATCGCCTGGGGACCCTGGGCCGACGGCGGCCTGGTGGCCGACGACGAGGCCGCCGAGCAACTGCGCCGCCGTGGCCTGCCGGTGCTGCCGGTACATCGGTCGATCAGCGCTCTGCAGGGAGCGTTGGACCGTGCCGAGACGACGGTGACGGTCGCCGACGTCGACTGGGAGCGTTTCGTACCCGCGTTCACCGCCGCACGGCCGCATCCCCTCATCGCCGACCTGCCCGAGGTACGGCGCGTGCTCGCCGAGGCGGACACCGGCACCGGGGCCGAACACGGGGGCGACGGCGCGGCGCAGGACGCCGAGTCGCTGCGGCAGCGGCTGTCCGCGCTGTCCGGCGCCGAGGCGGAGGACATGCTGCTGGACCTGGTACGCACGCACGTCGCAGCGGTGCTGGGGCACAGCGGCACCAGCGCCGTGGAGGCCGGGCGCGCCTTCAAGGAGCTCGGTTTCGACTCGCTCACCGCCGTCGAACTGCGCAACCGTCTCGGGACCGCGAGCGGACTGAGGCTGCCCGCGAGCCTGGTCTTCGACTACCCGACGCCGGCCGCTCTCGCCGGACACCTGCGAGCCGAACTCCTCGGCGAGCAGAGCGCACCGGCGCTCCCCGCACTCGCCGAGATCGACCGACTGGAATTCATCCTGTCGTCCGTCGCGGCGGACGGCGCGGAACGCGCGAGCGTCACCTCTCGCCTGGAGAAACTGCTGCGCAAGTGGAACGAGACCGACAGCGCGACCGCCGGTGACGACGACGGCAACGACCTGGAATCGGCGTCGGTCGACGACATCTTCGACATCATCAACAACGAATTCGGACGCTCCTGACGTGATGAGCGCACACAATTCCGTGCCGTTTCCGGCTCTTCCCAGGGGGTGACGTTTCGGTGGCTACCGCAAATGAAGAAAAGCTTCTCGACAATCTGAAATGGGTGACCGCTGAACTGCGCCGGGCCCGTCGCCGCCTCGACGAGGTGGAGACGGATGCCCGGGAACCCATCGCCATCGTCGGTATGAGCTGCCGTTTCCCGGGCGGCGTGGGGTCGCCCGAGGACCTTTGGCGCCTGGTGGCCGACGGCGGGGACGCCGTTTCCGGATTCCCTGTCGACCGGGGCTGGGACATCGACGCGATGGCCGATCCGGATCCGGACCGCAAAGGCACCTTCTACAACACCGGCGGCGGTTTCCTGGACGGCGCAGCCGAATTCGACGCCGAGTTCTTCGGGATCTCGCCGCGTGAGGCGCTGGCGATGGACCCGCAGCAGCGGATCCTGTTGGAGGCGTCCTGGGAGGTGTTCGAAAGCGCCGGAATCGATCCCGGGTCATTGCGGGGCAGCCGTACGGGCGTCTTCGTCGGCGCCGGATCGATGGGCTACGGCGCCGACCTGAAGGAGACGCCCGAAGACCTCGAAGGCCTCATGCTGACCGGCGGCGCCACCAGCGTGCTCTCCGGCCGCGTCGCCTATGTCTTCGGCCTGGAAGGACCGGCGGCCACCATCGACACCGCCTGCTCCTCCTCGCTGGTCGCCCTGCACTGGGCCACTCAGGCGCTGCGACAGCGCGAGTGCTCGCTCGCACTGGTCGGCGGTGTGACGGTGATGCCGTCGCCCGATGTGTTCGTGGAGTTCAGCCGGCAGCGGGGGCTGTCCGCCGACGGCCGCTGCAAGTCGTTCGCGGCGGCGGCGGACGGCACCGGCTGGTCGGAGGGCGTGGGCGTGCTGCTCGTCGAGCGGCTGTCCGACGCCCGGAGGAACGGGCACGAGGTACTGGCCGTGGTGCGGGGCAGCGCCGTCAACCAGGACGGCGCCAGCAACGGCCTGACCGCGCCCAACGGTCCCTCGCAGCAGCGTGTCATCCGGCAGGCGCTGGCCGGCGCGCAACTGTCGGCCGGCGAAGTCGACGCGGTCGAGGCGCACGGCACCGGAACCCGGCTGGGTGACCCGATCGAGGCGCAGGCGCTGCTGGCCACCTATGGGCAGGAGCGTCCCGAGGACCGGCCGCTCTGGCTGGGCTCGCTGAAGTCCAACATCGGACACACCCAGGCGGCGGCCGGCGTGGGCGGCGTCATCAAGATGGTGATGGCGATCCGTCACGGTGTGCTGCCGAAGACGTTGCATGTGGACGAGCCGACGCCGGACGTCGACTGGTCGGCGGGTACGGTGCGACTGCTGACAGGGGCCCGCGAGTGGCCGGAGACCGGTCAGCCGCGCCGGGCCGCGGTCTCGGCCTTCGGTGTGAGCGGCACCAACGCGCACACGATCATCGAGCAGGCACCTCAGCCGGAAGCCGGTGCCGGCGCCGGTGCTGGTGCTGGTGCCGACGGGCCCGTGACTGCGACGGCGCTGCCGGTGGTGCCGTGGGTGCTGTCGGGTCGGACCGAGGAGGCATTGCGGGGGCAGGCGCGGCGGCTGCTTGACCGTGTCGCCGGGGACGCCGGTGTCGAACCGGTCGATGTGGCGTACTCGTTGGCGACGACGCGGGCCGCTCTGGAGCGGCGTGCGGTGGTCGTGGCGGGTGGCCGTGACGGTCTGCTGGCGGGGCTTGAGGCCCTGGCCGAGGGACGCGGTGCGGCGGCCGGCCTGGTGACCGGGTCGGTGGTGGCGGGCAAGACGGCGTTCTTGTTCACCGGGCAGGGCAGTCAACGGCTGGGGATGGGCCGGGAGCTGTACGACGCCTGTCCCGTGTTCGCCGAGGCACTGGACGAGGTGTTCGCTCGGTTCGAACTGCCGCTGCGGGAGGCGGTGTTCGGCGATGACGCTGAGCTGCTCAACCAGACGGCCTATACGCAGCCCGCGTTGTTCGCGGTCGAGGTGGCGCTGTTCCGGCTGCTGGAGTCATGGGGTATCAGGCCGGACTTCGTCTCCGGTCATTCGATCGGTGAGATCGCGGCCGCGCATTGTGCGGGTGTGCTGTCGTTGGAGGATGCCTGCACGCTGGTGGCGGCGCGGGGTCGGTTGATGCAGGAGCTGCCGTCCGGTGGTGCGATGGTGGCGGTGCAGGCGACCGAGGACGAGGTCATCCCGTACCTGACCGACGCGGTGAGCATCGCCGCGGTCAACGGCCCCACCTCCGTGGTCGTCGCCGGTGACGAGGACGCTGTACTGGAGATCGCCGTCGCCTTCGAGGCGCAGGGCCGCAAGTCGAAGCGCCTGACGGTCAGCCACGCGTTCCACTCCCCGCACATGGACGGCATGCTGGAGGCGTTCCGGGAGGTCGCGGAGGGGCTGTCGTACGAGGCTCCGCGTATCCCGCTCGTTTCGAACCTCACCGGCGCTCTCGTAAGCGCCGAGGAGATCACCGAGCCCGGCTTCTGGGTCCGTCATGTGCGTGAGGCGGTCCGTTTCCACGACGGGGTCCGGGCGTTGGAGGCCCAGAACGTCGCCACGTTCGTCGAACTGGGCCCTGACGGTGTGCTCTCGGCGATGGCGCAGGACTGCGTCACCGGCGACGGTGACCACGTGTTCGTGCCGACTCTCCGCGCCGGCCGTTCCGAGGCCGAGGCGCTGACGCTGGCCCTGGCCCAGGCGCAGGTGCGTGGTGTCGGCATCGACTGGGAGGCCTGTTTCGCGGGTACCGGCGCTGGGCGGGTGGAACTGCCGACGTATGCGTTCCAGCACCGGCACTACTGGCTGGCACCCGGTTCCCGAGCCGGTGACGTGACCGCCGCCGGTCTGGAGAAGGCCGGTCACGCGCTGCTGAGTGCCGCGGTGCCCGTGGCCGGTGCCGACGCGTATGTGTTCACCGGCCGGTTGTCCCCGCAGACCCATCCTTCGCTGAACCAGTACAGGCTCGCCGGGAACGCCGTGCTGCCCGGTGCGGCGTACGTCGAACTGGCCCTCCACGCAGGCGACCAGGCCGGTTGCGACCACCTGGTGGAGCTGACGCTCCACGAACCGCTGATCGTGCCGGCGCACGGTGCGGTGCGGGTCCAGGTCGTGGTGGACTCCGCCGGTGAGGGCGGACGGCGGACTTTCACCGTCTCCTCGCACGCCGGACGGCTGGACGGGGACGGGGACGTACCGTGGAGGCGCCATGCCACCGGCGTACTCGGCACGGCGGCGCCGGGGCCGGCGTTCACGCTGACGGAATGGCCGCCGGCCGATGCACAGGGCGTCGAAGTCGGCGCTGTGTACGAGGATTACGCGGCGGCCGGCCTCGAGTGCGGACCGCTGTACCAAGGGGTGCGCGCCGTCTGGCGGCGCGGGGACGAGCTCTGCGCCGACGTGCGGCTTCCCGAGGGCGCGGACACGACCGGCTTCGCCCTGCACCCCGCGCTGCTGGAGGCAGCCGCGCACCTCGCTGCGGCGTGCGGCTCCGGCGTTCCGCTCGTACCGGCGGCCTGGCACGGCGTCGCGCTGTACGCGGTGGGCGCCACGGAGGTGCGGATGCGGCTCACACCCGCAGCGAGCGGCACCTTCCTGCTGGAGGCGGCCGACGCCACCGGGGCGCCGGTGGCCCGCGTCGACCGCCTCACCCTGCGTCCGGCGGCGGAAATCGTCCCGGCCGACGACGCGTGTGCCACCGGCCTGGCGCCCCTGTTCGAGCCGGTCTGGTCCGAGGCCGTCGCCCCCGACGCCGAGCCGGTCTCCACCGCGCTGGTCGCGGCACACCCGCTCGAAACGGCCGACCCGGCCACGGAGCGGTACGACGACCTGGCCGCGCTCGCCGCGGCCGCCGACGCAGGCATGACCGTCCCGGACGTGATCCTCGTGTCCTGCCCGCCCCCGGCATCCGGCGATCCGCTGCCGCAGGCGGCGCACACCACGCAGGCGGCGCACACCACGCAGGCGGCACACGCCCCGCATGCCGTGCACGCAGCGGCTCAGTGGGCGCTCGCCCTGGCCCAGGCGTGGCTGGCGGACGAACGCTTCGCCGGCTCACGCCTGGCCTTCGTCACGCGCGGCGCAGTGGCCACGGCCGACGAGGACGTCACCGACCTGGCCGGTGCCTGTGTCTGGGGCCTGGTGCGCTCCGCGGAGACCGAGAACCCCGGACGGTTCCTCCTGGTCGACCTGGACGTCGAGGACCCCGCGGTCACCGTGCCCGCCGAGGCGCTGATGTGCACGGAGCCGGAACTGGCCGTGCGCGGCGGCAGACTGTTCGCCCCGCGGCTGATCCGTGCGGCGGCCGGAGCGGAGCGGCAGCCCCGCCCGATCGACCCGCAGGGCACGGTGCTGGTGACGGGCGGAACCGGCACGCTCGGTGCGCTGTGCGCCCGGCACCTGGTGACGGAACACGGTGTACGGCATCTGCTGCTGGCCGGCCGCCGGGGGCTCGCTGCCGACGGCGCCGCGGAACTGGCCGCCGAGCTCCGCGAGTTGGGTGCCGAAGTGCGCGTGGCCGCCTGCGACGCGGCCGACCGTGAGGCGCTGGCCGCCCTGCTGGCCTCCGTACCCGTCGAGCACCCGTTGACCGCCGTGGTGCACACCGCGGGCGTGCTCGACGACGGCGTGCTCCCGTCGCTGACGCCCGATCGCCTCGAGCGAGTGCTGCGGCCCAAGGTGGACGCCGCCTGGCATCTGCACGACCTCACCCGCGACCTGGACCTGTCGGCATTCGTGCTGTTCTCGGCGGCCGCCGGAGTCCTCGGCAGCCCCGGACAGGCCAACTACGCCGCGGCCAACGCGTACCTCGACGCGCTGGCCCGGCACCGGAGCTCCCAGGGCCGGACGGCGATCTCGCTGGCCTGGGGCCTGTGGGCCGAGGCCAGCGGAATCACCGGTGGTCTGGACGAGGCCGACCTGCGGCGCATGGCACGGGCCGGCATGGGCGCGCTCTCCTCGGCGGAGGGCATGGCCCTGTTCGACAGGGCCATGCGCAGTGAGCGCTCCGTTCTCCTCCCCGCCCGCCTGGACCTCGCGGCGATACGCGACGCAGCGGCCGGCACCGGATCGGTCCCCCCGGTGTTCCGTACGCTGATCCGTGCCCCTCGGCGGCGTGGTGCCGGGGCGGCGGCCGACGGCGGCTCGGCGCTGGCCGGCCGGCTGCGTGGACTGCTCCCCGCCGATCAGGAGCGGACTCTGCTGGAGCTCGTGCGCACCCATGTGGCGGCCGTGCTGGGCCACTCCGGACCGGAGTCGGTGGAGCCGGCACGGGCGTTCAAGGATGTGGGCTTCGACTCCCTCACCGGCGTGGACCTGCGCAACCGGCTGAACACGGCGACCGGACTGCGTCTGCCGACCACGCTCGTCTTCGACTACCCCAACGCCTCGGCGCTCGCCCGCCATCTGCGCGACACGCTCCTCGGCACCGGGAACGCGACCGGCGCCGCTGTCGAGGCCGTACCGCTCGCAGGCCGTGCCGGTGGCGACGATCCCATCGCTGTCGTGGCCATGAGCTGTCGCTACCCCGGTGGCGTGGCCTCGCCCGAAGAGCTCTGGCAGCTGCTGGAGTCGGGAAGCGATGCCATCTCCGGCTTCCCCGTCGACCGCGGCTGGGACGCGGGCGCGGGTTCGTACTCGCCGGACGGCGGCCCCGCCCGGGCGGGAGGCTTCCTGCACGACGCGGACCGGTTCGACGCGGCGTTCTTCGGCATCAGCCCTCGCGAGGCGCTCGCCATGGACCCGCAGCAGCGGCTGCTCCTCGAGACCTCCTGGGAGGCCTTCGAACGCGCCGGGATCGACCCGGGCGCGCTGCGGGGCTCCCGCACCGGCGTGTTCGTCGGCGCCGCGTACAGCGGTTACGACACCGGACTCGACGACATGGCGGACACCGTCGCCGGTCACGTGATGACCGGCAATGCGAGCAGCGTCATATCCGGCCGGGTCGCCTACGTCCTCGGTCTCGAAGGCCCCGCGGTGACGGTGGACACGGCGTGCTCCTCCTCGCTGGTCGCCCTGCACTGGGCGATCCAGGCGCTGCGCAACGGTGAATGCTCGCGCGCCCTGGCCGGCGGCGTCACCGTGATGTCGACGCCTGGCACGTTCGCCGAGTTCAGCCGTCAGGGTGGCCTGTCGGCCGACGGCCGCTGCAAGGCGTTCGCGGCGGGTGCGGACGGTACGGGCTGGGGTGAGGGTGTGGGCATGCTGCTGGTGGAGCGGCTGTCCGACGCCCGGAAGAACGGTCACCCGGTGCTGGCGGTCGTGCGGGGTTCGGCGATCAATCAGGATGGTGCGAGCAATGGTCTGACGGCGCCGAACGGTCCCTCGCAGCAGCGGGTGATCCGGCAGGCGCTGGCTTCGGCGGGTCTGTCGGCTTCGGACGTGGACGCGGTGGAGGCGCACGGTACGGGTACGACGCTGGGTGACCCGATCGAGGCGCAGGCGCTGCTTGCCACCTACGGTCAGGAGCGTGGTGGGGACCGGCCGTTGTGGCTGGGCTCGATCAAGTCGAACATCGGTCATACGCAGGCGGCGGCCGGTGTTGCGGGCATCATGAAGATGGTGATGGCGATGCGGCACGGTGTGCTGCCGCGGACCCTGCACGTGGACGAGCCGACGCCGCATGTGGACTGGGCGGCGGGCGAGGTGTCGCTGCTGACCGAGGCCCGGGACTGGCCGGAGACCGGCCGTCCCCGCCGGGCGGGTGTGTCGTCCTTCGGTATCAGTGGGACCAACGCCCACACCATCATCGAGCAGGCGCCCGAGGCGGAGGCGGAGGCGGAGGCCGGGGCGGTGCCGGGTGCGGTGTTGCCGGTCGTGCCCGTCGCGCTGTCGGCCGGCAGTGGGCAGGCACTGCGTGAGCAGGCCGAGCGGCTGCACGGGCAGCTTGCCGCGCAGCCGGGGCTGCGCCCGCTGGATGTCGCCTATTCCCTGGCGACGGGCCGTGCCGCGCTGGAGCAGCGGGTCGTACTGGTCGTCGATGCCGAGCACGAGGAGGCGCTCGCGCGGCAACTGCGCGCCCTGGCCGACGGCGAGCCGCCGGCGGGCACCGCGCAGGATGTGCCGACGGAGGGCAAACTGGCGTTCCTGTTCACCGGTCAGGGCAGCCAGCGCCTGGGCATGGGCCGGGAACTCCACGACACCTACCCGGTCTTCGCCCAGGCGTTCGACGAGGTGTGCCAGGGGCTCGACCCCGCCCTGAAGGACGTACTGTTCGGTGAGCAGGGCGACCTGATCGACCGGACGGCATACGCACAGCCCGCCCTGTTCGCGATCGAGGTCGCACTCTTCCGGTTGCTGCAGGCCTGGGGTCTGCAGCCGGACTTCCTGGCGGGCCACTCCATCGGCGAACTGGCCGCGGCGCACTGCGCCGGTGTGCTGTCCCTGGAGGACGCCTGCACCCTGGTGTCCGCTCGGGCGCGCCTGATGCAGCAACTGCCCGACCGTGGCGCCATGGTGGCCGTCCAGGCCACCGAGGACCAGGTCACGCCGTATCTGACGGACCATGTCGGCATCGCGGCCGTCAACGGCCCCACTTCGGTGGTCATCGCGGGCGAAGAGAGCGAGGTGTCGCGGATCGCGTCCGCTCTCGCCGGACATGGGGTGAAGACCAAGCGCCTCGCGGTCAGCCACGCGTTCCACTCGCCGCTCATGGAGGGCATGCTGGCCGACTTCCGGAAGGTCGCCGAGGGACTCGTCTACCGCCCGCCGGCCACACCGGTCGTCTCGTGTCTCACCGGAGCCGTGGTGGGTCCCGGCGAAATGGACACACCGGAGTTCTGGGTTCGGCACGTCCGCGAGTCGGTGCGGTTCCTGGACGGCGTGCGGGCGCTCCGGGCGCAGCAGGTCACCACCTTCGTCGAACTCGGCCCGGACGGGGTGCTCTCGGCACTGGTCCAGGACTGCCTCGACGGCTCCCACGCGGTGTGCCTGCCCGTCCTGCGCAGGGGACGGCCGGAGGCCCGGACACTGGCCACCGCACTGGGCCGCGCTCACGCGCGCGGCGCACACCTCGACTGGCAGGCGTACTTCGCGGGGACCGGCGCCCGCCGCGTCGACCTGCCCACCTACGCCTTCCAGCGCCGGCGGTTCTGGCCCGAAGCGCCCGAAGCGCCCGAAGCGGCCGTGGGAACGCCGGACAGCGGCGCCCCGGAGGCCGTGGACGAGCGTTTCTGGGCGGCGGTCGAACGCGAAGACCTGAGCGAACTCGGCGCCGAACTGGCCGTGGACGCGGACCAGCCGCTCCGCGCCGTACTCCCGGCGCTGGCGTCGTGGCACCGGCAGCAGCGCGAACGCTCCACCGTGGCGGAGCGTCGCTACCGCGTCGTGTGGAAGCGGCGGTCGGAGACGCAGGACCGTCCCGAGCCGGCGGCCCTGCGCATGGCCGGGACCTGGCTGACCATCGTGCCGACCGCATCGTCCGACGACCCCTGGATCGGCAACCTCACCAGCGCACTGGAGCGCGCCGGGGCCGGCATCGTGCGGGTCCCCGTCGGCGTGCCGGACGAAGACGCCGAGGCGCTGGCCGAGCGGCTGCGGCGAGCGGCCGCCGACGTGCCCGACGTCGCACCCGTCACCGGTGTGCTCTCCCTGCTCGCGCTGGACGAGCAGCCGCATCCCCGGCATCCCGCAGTCCCTGCCGGACTGGCGCTGACCGCCGCCGTGACACAGGCCCTCCCGTCGGCCGGTATCGGCGCGCCGCTGTGGTGCGTCACCCGCGGCGCGGTCTCGGTGGACGCCGGCGACCCGCTGCTCAGCGCCCTCCAGGCCCAGGTCGCCGGTCTGGGCCGGGTGACGGCGCTGGAGGAGCCCGAGCACTGGGGCGGACTGGTCGACCTCCCGCAGACCGTCGACGAGCAGACCGCCGACCGGCTGGTCGGCGTTCTCACCGCCGGCGGCGGTGAGGACCAGGTGGCGGTCCGGCCCTCCGGCACCTACCTGCGCCGGCTCGAACGCGCACCCCAGGACACCACCGGTCCCGACGGCTCCTGGACACCGCGCGGCACGGTGCTGGTCACGGGCGGCACGGGCGCACTCGGTGCCCACGTCGCCCGCTGGCTGGCCCGCAACGGCGCCGAACGGCTGGTGCTGCTCAGCCGCCGCGGAGCCGACGCCCCGGGCGCGACCCGGCTGACCGCCGAACTGTCCGGCCTGGGTGCCGAGGTGACGATCGCGGCCTGCGACGTGGCCGACCGGTCCGCGCTCCAGGCCCTGGTCGGGAAACTCGCCGCGGACGGCGCGCCGGTGCGGGCCGTCGTGCACGCCGCGGGCGTGTCGCAGCCCCCGGGCACCGCGACGGCCCTGCCGGAGTTCGCCGAGGTGGTCGCCGCCAAGACCACCGGCGCCGTACACCTGGACGCCCTCTTCCAGGACGACACGCTGGACGCCTTCGTGCTGTTCTCGTCGATCGCCGGCGTGTGGGGCAGCGGTGGACAGGGCGCCTACGCCGCGGCCAACGCCTTCCTCGACGCGCTCGCCGAGCAGCGCCGGGCGCGCGGACTGGCGGCGACCGCCATCGCCTGGGGCCCCTGGGCGGACGGCGGCATGGCCGCCGAAGGGGACGCGGAGGAACAGCTGCGCCGCCGAGGACTGCCGCCCATGGCACCGGAGACCAACCTGGCGGCACTGCGGGTGGCCGTCGGTGCCCCCGAGGCCACCGTGACCGTCGCCGACGTGGACTGGACACGCTTCGCACCAGCCTTCACCGCCGCACGTCCCCGCCCGCTCATCGCGGACCTGCCGGAAGTACGCGCAGCCCTGCACGGCGACGGCGACGGCACACCCGGCGACTCGGCGGGTGAAGCCCCCGCTCTGCGCGAGCAACTGGCCGGGCTCGACACGAACGACCGTACGACGCTGCTGCTCGACCTGGTACGCACACATGCGGCGTTCGCCCTGGGGCACGATTCGCCCGATGCCGTCGAGGCCGGCCGTGCCTTCAAGGAACTGGGCTTCGACTCCCTGACCGCCGTCGAGCTCCGTGACCGGCTCAGGACCGCCACCGGACTCTCCCTGCCCGCCACCCTGGTGTTCGACTACCCGAACCCCGCAGCGCTCGCCCGGCACCTGCTGGCCGCGCTGCTGCCCGACGGCGGCACCGGCCCCGCGCCGGACGGCGACCCGCAGGAGGCCGAGCTGCGCAGGAAGCTCGCGGCCCTCCCGCTCAGCCGCATCCGGGAGGCGGGCCTGCTGGAGGCACTGCTGGAACTCGCCGACCCCCAGCCGACCCCAGCCACCGACGACGGCGATCAGGGGTTGTCCCCCGACGACATCGACGGGCTGGACGTGCAGCATCTGATCGATATGGCGCTCGACAGCAACCAGCCCTGACGCGCCCGAAGTGCGGAGTACAAGATGACAACCCCCAACGAAAAGATCGTTGAAGCGCTACGGGCCTCGCTCAAGGAAACCGAGCGGTTGCGTCGACAGAACCAGCAGCTCACCGCGGCATCCCGGGAACCGATCGCGATCGTCGGCATGAGCTGCCGGTTCCCCGGAGGGGTACGGTCGCCGGAGGAGCTGTGGCGGCTGGTGGCCGACGGCCAGGACGCCGTCTCCGGCTTCCCCACGGACCGCGGCTGGGACGTCGAGTCGCTGTACGACCCCGACCCCGAGCACGAAGGCACCTCCTACGCGCGCGAGGGCGGCTTCCTGCACGACGCCGCCCAGTTCGATCCGGACTTCTTCGGGATCTCGCCGCGCGAGGCGCTGGCGATGGACCCGCAGCAGCGGATCCTGTTGGAGGCGTCCTGGGAGGTGTTCGAAAGCGCCGGCATCGACCCCTCCGCCGCGCGGGGCAGCAGGACCGGGGTGTTCATCGGCGCGTCCTCCCAGGCCTACGGCGCCGGCCAGTACGACCTGCCGGACGGCGTCGAGGGCCACCTCCTCACCGGCACCGCGTCCAGCGTGGTCTCCGGCCGCATCGCCTACGCCTTCGGCCTGGAGGGACCGGCGGCCACCATCGACACCGCCTGCTCGTCGTCCTCCGTCGCCCTCCACCTCGCCGTGCAGGCACTGCGCCAGAACGAGTGCTCCCTGGCGCTTGCCGGCGGCGTGACCGTATTGGCCACCCCCGACGTGTTCGTGGAGTTCAGCCGGCAGCGGGGGCTGTCCGCCGACGGCCGCTGCAAGTCGTTCGCGGCGGCGGCGGACGGCACCGGCTGGTCCGAGGGCGTGGGCGTGCTGCTCGTCGAGCGGCTGTCCGACGCCCGGAGGAACGGGCACCAGGTGCTGGCGCTCGTCGCCGGCAGCGCCGTCAACCAGGACGGTGCGAGCAACGGCCTGACCGCACCCAACGGTCCCTCGCAGCAGCGTGTCATCCGCCAGGCACTGGAGAACGCCCGCCTGACGGCCGACCAGATCGACGCGGTCGAGGCGCACGGCACCGGAACCCGGCTGGGTGACCCGATCGAGGCGCAGGCGCTGCTGGCCACCTATGGGCAGGAGCGTCCCGAGAACCGGCCGCTCTGGCTGGGCTCGCTGAAGTCCAACATCGGACACACCCAGAACGCCGCGGGCGTCGCCGGGATCATCAAGACGGTGATGGCGATCCGCCACGGTGTGCTGCCGAAGACGTTGCATGTGGACGAGCCGACGCCGGACGTCGACTGGTCGGCGGGTACGGTGCGACTGCTGACAGGGGCCCGCGAGTGGCCGGAGACCGGTCAGCCGCGCCGGGCCGCGGTCTCGGCCTTCGGTGTGAGCGGCACCAACGCGCACACGATCATCGAGCAGGCACCCACGGTCGATGACACTCCGGTGACTGCGACGGCGCTGCCGGTGGTGCCGTGGGTGCTGTCGGGTCGGACCGAGGAGGCCCTGCGGGGGCAGGCGCGGCGGCTGCTTGACCGTGTCGCCGGGGACGCCGGTGTCGAACCGGTCGATGTGGCGTACTCGTTGGCGACGACGCGGGCCGCTCTGGAGCGGCGTGCGGTGGTCGTGGCGGGTGGCCGTGACGGTCTGCTGGCGGGGCTTGAGGCCCTGGCCGAGGGACGCGGTGCGGCGGCCGGCCTGGTGACCGGGTCGGTGGTGGCGGGCAAGACGGCGTTCTTGTTCACCGGGCAGGGCAGTCAGCGGCTGGGGATGGGCCGGGAGCTGTACGACGCCTGTCCCGTGTTCGCCGAGGCACTGGACGAGGTGTTCGCTCGTTTTGAACTGCCGCTGCGGGAGGCGATGTTCGGCGATGACGCTGAGCTGCTCAACCAGACGGCGTATACGCAGCCCGCGTTGTTCGCGGTCGAGGTGGCGCTGTTCCGGCTGCTCGAATCGTGGGGTATCAGGCCGGACTTCGTCTCCGGTCATTCGATCGGTGAGATCGCTGCGGCGCATTGTGCGGGTGTGCTGTCGTTGGAGGATGCCTGCACGCTGGTGGCGGCGCGGGGTCGGTTGATGCAGGAGCTGCCGTCCGGTGGTGCGATGGTGGCGGTGCAGGCGACCGAGGACGAGGTCATCCCGTACCTGACCGACGCGGTGAGCATCGCGGCGGTCAACGGCCCCACCTCCGTGGTCGTGGCCGGTGACGAGGACGTCGTACTGGAGATCGCGGCCCGCTTCGAGGCGCAGGGCCGCAAGTCGAAGCGTCTGACGGTCAGTCACGCCTTCCACTCCCCGCACATGGACGGCATGCTGGAGGCGTTCCGGGAGGTCGCGGAGGGGCTGTCGTACGAGGCTCCGCGTATCCCGCTCGTTTCGAACCTCACCGGCGCTCTCGCCAGCGCCGAGGAGATCACCAGCCCCGGCTTCTGGGTCCGTCATGTGCGTGAGGCGGTCCGTTTCCATGACGGGGTCCGGGCGTTGGAGGCCCAGAACGTCACCACGTTCGTCGAGCTGGGCCCTGACGGCGTCCTGTCGGCGATGGCGCAGGACTGCGTCACCGGCGACGGTGACCACGTGTTCGTGCCGACTCTCCGCGGCGGCCGTTCCGAGGCCGAGGCGTTGACCACGGCCCTTGCGCAGGCCCATGCCCGGGGCATGGTGGTGGACTGGCAGGCGTACTACGCCGGGACCGGCGCCGGCCGTGTCGACCTGCCCACCTATGCGTTCCAGCACCGGCGTTTCTGGCTGGAGGCGCCCGCGGGCTGGGTGGGTGATGTGGTGTCGGCCGGGTTGGAGGCGGCCGGGCATCCGTTGCTGGGTGCGGCGGTGCCGCTGGCCGATTCCGACGGGTTGTTGTTCACGGGTCGGTTGTCCCTGGACACGCAGCCGTGGCTGGCGGATCACGCGGTGATGGGTGCGGTGCTGCTGCCGGGTACGGCGTTCGTGGAGCTGGCGATCCGGGCCGGGGACCAGGTCGGCTGCGACCGGCTGGAGGAGTTGACCCTCGAGGCGCCGCTGGTGCTGCCCGAGCGGGGTGCCGTACAGCTGCAGCTGGTGGTCGGTGCGCCGGACGACGACGGACGGCGGCCGCTCACTGTCGCCTCGCGACCGCAGGACGCCCGAACCGAGCACGCTTGGACCCGGCATGCCACCGGCCTGCTGGCCGTCTCCGGCGCCCAGCGGTCCTCCGTCGACCTGTCCGCATGGCCTCCGGCGGATGCCGAACCGGTCGAGGTTGCCAACCTGTACGAGGAACTGGCCGAGACCGGCCTGGGCTACGGGCCGGTCTTCCAGGGGCTGCGGGCGGCCTGGCGGCGCGGCGCCGAGGTCTTCGCCGAGGTCGCCCTGCCCGAGGCGGCCGTGGACGGGGCGGGACGGTTCGGACTGCACCCCGCCCTGCTCGATGCCGCGCTGCACGCGCTGGGGCTGGGCGTGCTGGACGACGCCGGTGGCGGACGGCTGCCCTTCGCCTGGAGCGGGGTGTCGCTGCACGCCGGCGGTGCGTCGGCATTGCGCGTGCACCTCGCGCCGACGGGTGGGGACGCTGTCCGGCTGGCGGTCGCGGACGCCGCGGGTGCACCCGTGGCGACCGTGGAGTCGCTAGTTCTGCGCGCTGTCTCCAGGGACCAGGTACAGGCCGCACGGGTCGCGTACCACGAGTCGGTCTTCCGAGTGGAGTGGGTGAACCTCCCGGTCGGTCAGGACCCGGCCGCGGCGGGGACCGGATCCGCGGCCGTGGCCGGTGTCCGCCGAGCCGTGCTCGGCAGCTGGACCTCGTTCCCGGCGGGCGTCCCGGACGGGACGAGCGGACTTCACGCGGACCTGACGGCGCTGTCGGCCGCCGTGGACTTGGGTGCTCCGGTGCCGGACGAGGTGTTCGTCCACATCGGTGCGACGGGTACCCTCTCCGGTGCCGCCGTGCGCGCCGCGGTGGTGGAGGCGCTGGAGCTGGCGCAGGCGTGGCTGGCCGACACCCGGTTCGCGGGGGCCCGGCTGGTCGTGGTGACGCGCGGTGCGGTCGCGGCGGCCGAGCGGGACGCGGACGTCGATCCGGCCCTGGCGGCCGTATGGGGGTTGCTGCGCTCGGCCGTCTCGGAGAATCCGGACCGTTTCGTCCTCGTCGACTGCGACGGGGAGGAGGCGTCCTGGCGTGTCCTGCCCACCGCGCTGGCCGCGGACGAACCGCAGCTGGCGGTACGCGCCGGGGAACTTCTGGTGCCGCGGTTGGCCCGGGTCGCGGCAGGGGCTGCCACGGAGCGTCCGAGGGCGTACGACCCCGAGGGGACGGTGCTGCTGACGGGTGCTTCGGGGATGCTGGGCGGGTTGTTCGCCCGGCATCTGGCGACGGAGCACGGGGTCCGGCGCCTGCTGCTGGTCAGCCGACGCGGCGCCGAGGCGGCGGGTGCGGACGAACTCACGGCAGAACTGGGCGCGCTCGGTGCGCATGTCACCTGGGCGGCCTGTGACGTGGCCGACCGCGAGGCGCTCGCCGAGGTCATCGCATCCGTCCCGGCCGACCATCCGCTGACCGCCGTCGTACACACCGCCGGCGTGCTGGACGACGGCGTCTTCGCTTCCCAGTCACCGAACCGTGTCGACCGTGTCTTCGGGCCCAAGGTCGACGGCGCCCTGCACCTGCACGAGCTGACGCGTGGCATGGACCTGGTGGCATTCGTGCTGTTCTCGTCCTCCTCCGGTGTCTTCGGCGGCCCCGGACAGGCGAACTACGCCGCGGCCAACACGTTTCTCGATGCGCTGGCCGCCCACCGGCGGGCCCAGGGGCTGCCGGCCAGTGCGCTGGCCTGGGGCCTGTGGGGCGAGTCCGGCGGCATGGCGGGCACCCTGGACGAGACGGACATCCGCCGCCTGCGCCGTGCCGGTCTGCCTCCGCTGTCGGCCACCGAGGGCCGTACGCTGTTCGACCTCGCCCAGGACACCGACGAGGCGGCGCTCGTCCTGATGCGTGTCGACGTGCCGGCCCTGCGCGGCCAGGCCGCGGGCGCCATGTCACCGTTGCTGCGAGGGCTGGTGCGTGCTCCGCGGCGCCGGGCGGCCGGCGTCGTCGGCTCCGCGGCGGGCGGCGCCTCGCACCTGCTCGACCGGCTGAACGGCCTGACGGCACCCGAGCAGGACCGGATCATGCTGGATCTGGTACGGACCCAGGTCGCGAACGCGCTCGGGCACGCCGGCCCCGCGGCGGTGGAACCCGCGCGCGCGTTCAAGGAACTCGGGTTCGACTCGCTCACCGCCGTCGAACTGCGCAACCTCCTCGGCGACGCGACCGGCCTGCGGCTGCCACCCACGCTCGTCTTCGACTATCCGACCTCGGCCGCGCTCGCGACGCACCTGCGCGGTGAGCTCCTCGGCCGGCAGACCGAGACCGCCGTGGTGCCGGTGACAGGTGCCGTGGCCGACGACCCCATCGCGATCGTGGCGATGAGCTGCCGTTTCCCCGGAGGGGTCCGTACCCCCGAGGAGCTGTGGCAGCTGCTGGTGTCCGGCCGGGACGGCATCACGGGCTTCCCGACCGACCGGGGCTGGGACCTCGACGCCCTGTACAGCGACGACCCCGACCGTGAGGGCACCAGCTACACGCGCGAGGGTGGCTTCCTGCACGACGCCGCGTACTTCGACGCGGACTTCTTCGGGATCTCGCCGCGCGAGGCGCTGGCGATGGACCCGCAGCAGCGGCTGCTGCTGGAGACCTCCTGGGAGGCCTTCGAACGGGCCGGGATCGATCCGGCCACGCTGCGCGGCAGCAGGACCGGCGTCTTCGTCGGCTCCAACGAACAGGACTACCTGACCCTGTGGCTGCAGGACGCCGACGGCCTCGAAGGACACCTGGGCACCGGCAACGCGGCCAGCGTCGCCTCCGGCCGCCTCTCCTACACGTTCGGCCTCGAGGGTCCCGCGATCACCGTCGACACCGCCTGCTCCTCCTCGCTGGTCACACTGCATCTGGCCGCGCAGGCACTGCGCGACGGCGAGTGCTCACTGGCCCTCGCCGGAGCCGTGACGCTCATGTCCACGCCGGGTGCCTTCACCGAGTTCAGCCGGCAGCGCGGCCTGGCCGCCGACGGCCGGATCAAGGCGTTCGCCGCTGCCGCCGACGGCACCAGCTGGTCCGAGGGCGTCGCCATGCTGCTGGTGGAACGCCTGTCGGACGCCCGCCGCAACGGCCACCCCGTGCTGGCCGTACTGCGCGGCAGCGCCGTCAACCAGGACGGCGCGAGCAACGGCCTGACCGCGCCCAACGGCCCTTCCCAGCAGCGCGTGATCCGGCAGGCCCTGGCGAGTGCCGGGCTGTCCGCCGCCGACGTCGACGCGGTGGAGGCCCACGGCACCGGTACGACGCTCGGCGACCCGATCGAGGCACAGGCGCTGCTCGCCACCTACGGCCAGGACCGCCCCGCCGACCGCCCGCTGTGGCTGGGCTCGATCAAGTCGAACATCGGCCACACCCAGGCCGTCGCGGGCGCCGCCGGTGTGATCAAGATGATCCTGGCGATGCGGCACGACCTGCTTCCGCAGACCTTGCACGTGGACGAGCCGACCCCGCACGTGGACTGGGCGGCGGGGGCGATAGAACTGCTCACCGAGTCCAGGGAATGGCCCCGGACGGGCCGGCCGCGCCGTGCGGGTGTCTCCTCGTTCGGATACAGCGGAACCAACGCACACGTTGTCCTCGAACAGGCGCCCACGGACGAGCCGGAGCGGCCGACCGTCCCTCCGGCGCCGCCCGTGCTGCCCTACCTGCTGTCGGGCCGCTCCCGTGACGCCCTCCGTGCCCAGGCCGACCGCCTGCTGTCCCACCTCGGCACGCACACCGGGCCGGAGCCGCTCGACGTCGCCTGTTCGCTGGCCACCGGACGCTCGGCGTTCGACGTACGCGCCGTCGTCGTCGCGGACGACCGCGACGGTCTCGTGGCCGGGCTGACCGCGCTGTCCGAAGGAAGCAGCACCACCGGACTCGTCCAGGGCACCCCTGCCGGCGGCAAGTCGGCGTTCTTGTTCACCGGTCAGGGCAGTCAGCGGCTGGGGATGGGCCGGGAGCTGTACGACGCGTATCCCGTGTTCGCCCGGGCACTGGACGAGGTCCTCGAACGGTTCGAACTGCCGCTGCGCGAGGTGATGTTCGGTGACGACGCCGGGCTGCTCGACCGGACGGCGTACACACAGCCCGCCTTGTTCGCCGTCGAGGTGGCGTTGTTCCGGCTGCTGGAATCGTGGGGTATCAGGCCGGACTTCGTCTCCGGTCACTCGATCGGTGAGATCGCGGCGGCGCACTGCGCGGGTGTGCTGTCGCTGGCCGACGCGTGCACGCTGGTCGCGGCGCGTGGCCGGCTGATGCAGGAACTGCCAGCCGGCGGCGCGATGGTGGCGGTGCAGGCGACCGAGGACGAGGTCACCCCGTACCTGACCGATGCGGTGAGCATCGCGGCCGTCAACGGCCCGGCCTCCGTGGTCGTGGCCGGTGACGAGGACGCCGTACTGCAGATCGCCGCCCGCTTCGAGGAGCAGGGCCGAAAGACAAGGCGCCTGACGGTCAGCCACGCGTTCCATTCCCCGCACATGGACGGGATGCTGGAGGCGTTCCGCCGGGTTGCCGAGGGCTTGTCGTACGGGGCTCCGCGGATTCCGGTCGTCTCGAACCTCACCGGCGCGCTCGCGACCGCGGAGGAGATCACCGACCCCGGGTTCTGGGTGCGTCATGTCCGTGAGGCGGTCCGCTTCCACGACGGCATCCGGGCGCTCGAGGCCGAAGGGGTGACGACGTATGTCGAACTCGGGCCCGACGGTGTGCTGTCGGCGATGGGCCAGGAGTGCGTCACCGGCGACGACCAGGCGTTTGAACCCGTGCTGCGCAAGGGGCGTTCCGAAGTGGAGGCGCTGGTCAGGGCGCTGGCGCAGGTCCACGTCCGGGGTGTCGCGGTGGACTGGCGGGCATTCTTCGCCGGCACCGGTGCACGCAGCGTCGACCTGCCCACCTACGCGTTCCAGCGTCACCGCTTCTGGCCCGAGCACGCGGGCACCGCTTCCCGGCCCGCCGCGGTGGGCGACGCCTCCGTGGAAGCGCGGTTCTGGCAGGCCGTGGAGCGCCAGGACCTGGCGGCCGTCGCCGCCGAACTCGAGGTCGAGCAGGACACGTGGCTCGATGGCATGCTGCCCGCCCTGTCCTCCTGGCGCCGTCGGCGCGATGAGCGGTCGACAGTGGACGGCTGGTGCTACCGCACCGTGTGGAAGCCGCTGGCCGAGGCCTCCGGCACACGGCTGTCCGGCCGATGGCTGGTGGTCGTGCCGGAGACGGGAGCCGCCGCGGACATCTGCGGCGGACTGGCCGAACGCGGTGCAGACGTCCATGAGTTCGTGCTGACGCAGGCCGACGCGGACAACCGTGCCGCACTGGCCGAACGGCTCACCACCGCGGCGTCCGCGGTCACGGGCGTCATCTCGCTGCTGGACGGCCCCCTGGCGGTGACGTCGACCGCCGTACTGGTGCAGGCGCTGGGCGACGCCCAGGCCACGGCCCCGCTGTGGTGTGTCACCCGTGGCGTGATGTCGACCGCCGTCGGAGACCGGCCCCGGGACCCGGCACAGGCGGCGGTCTGGGGTCTTGGCCGGGTGGCCGCCCTGGAACATCCGGAACGCTGGGGCGGGTTGATCGACCTGCCCGAGACGGTGGACGCCCAGGCGCTGTCCCGCCTGGCCGGCACCTTGTCCCGTGCGGCCGGCACCCTGTCCCGGACGGCCGGCTCCGGCGCGGCCGACGAGGACCAGATCGCCATCCGCCCCTCCGGCCTGCTCGCCCGCAGGCTGGTCCGCGCCTCCGCGGCCGGTGCCCCGCCGGCACGGACGTGGAAGCCCGAGGGCACGGTGCTGGTGACGGGTGGTACGGGTGCGTTGGGTGCCGAGGTGGCGCGGTGGCTTGCGCGTCGGGGTGCTGATCATGTGCTGTTGGTCAGTCGTCGTGGTTCCGGGGCGCCGGGGGCGGTGGAGCTGGAGGCGGAGCTCGGGTCGTTGGGTGCCCGGGTGACGGTGGCGGCGTGTGATGTGGGGGATCGGGAGGCGTTGGGCCGGCTTCTGGAGTCGGTGCCGGAGGAGTTTCCGTTGTCGGCGGTCGTGCACACCGCCGGTGTGCTGGACGACGGGGTGCTGGACTCGCTGACTCCGGAGCGGTTCGAGGCGGTGCTGCGGGCGAAGGCGGTCTCCGCGGTGCATCTGCATGAACTCACCCGGCACATGGACCTGTCGGCCTTCGTGCTCTTCTCCTCCATGAGCGGCACGCTCGGCGCTCCCGGTCAGGCCAACTACGCCGCGGCCAACGCCCACCTCGACGCGCTCGCCGAGCAGCGGCGCGCCGACGGACTGCCCGCCACCTCGATCGCCTGGGGTGCCTGGGCGGCCGGCATGGCGTCCGACGAGGCGCTGGCGAAGCGCATGGCGCTCGGCGGAGTCCCGCCCATGGCCAGCGACGCGGCGATCTCCGCGCTGCAGCGGATGCTGGACCAGGACGAGACCGTGGTGACCGTCGCGGACGTCGACTGGCAGCGCTACGCCACCGGGTTCACCGCCGTGCGGCCCAGCCCCCTGCTGGCCGACCTGCCCGAGGCGCGGACCGAACGGGACGCGGCCCCCGTACCCGGCGCGGCCCCGCGGTCCTCTGCGGCCCAGCGGCTCGCCGGGCTCGCCGAGGCGGAACAGAAACAGCTCCTCCTCGACCTGGTCCTCACGCATGTCGCCCAGGTACTCGGCCACGCGGACGCCGCCGACGTCGACGCGGGGCGGGCGTTCAAGGAGCTCGGCTTCGATTCGCTGACGGCGGTCGAGCTGCGCAACCGACTGGGCGCCGCGAGCGACCTGCGGCTCCCGACGACGCTGGTGTTCGACCATCCGACTCCGTCCGCGCTGGCCGATCACCTGTGGACCGAACTGGTCGGCACCCGGGCAGTGGCCCACGGCACGGTGTCGCGAGCGGGGCAGACGGTGGACGACCCCATCGCGATCGTGGCGATGAGCTGTCGCTTCCCGGGCGGCGTACGGTCGCCGGAGGACTTGTGGCAGCTCCTCGCCTCCGGCGCGGACGCCGTCTCCGGTCTGCCCCTCGACCGCGGCTGGAACATCGAACGCCTCTACAACCCGGACCCCGACGCACCCGGCACCTCGTACGCGCGTGAGGGCGGATTCCTCTACGACGCGGGCGACTTCGACCCGGCGTTCTTCGGGATCTCGCCGCGTGAGGCGCTCGCCATGGACCCGCAGCAGCGGCTGCTGCTGGAGACCACCTGGGAGGCGTTCGAACGGGCCGGAATCGACCCGGCGACCGTGCGCGGCAGCCAGGCCGGAGTCTTCGTGGGCACCAACGGCCAGGACTACCTCTCGCTCCTCCTGGAAGACCCCGAGGGGCTCGAGGGACACCTGGGCACGGGCAACGCGGCGAGCGTGGTCTCCGGACGGCTCGCCTACGTCTTCGGGCTCGAAGGCCCCGCCGTGACGGTGGACACGGCCTGCTCGTCCTCCCTGGTCGCCCTGCACTGGGCGATCCAGGCGCTGCGCAGCGGTGAGTGCGAGCTGGCCCTGGCCGGCGGCGTGACCGTGATGTCGACACCGGGCACCTTCATCGACTTCAGCCGGCAGCGTGGTCTTGCGGCCGATGGCCGGGTGAAGGCGTTCGCGGCGGGTGCGGACGGCACCGGCTGGGGTGAGGGCGTGGGCATGCTCCTGGTCGAGCGGCTCTCGGATGCCCGCCGTAACGGACATCCGGTGCTGGCGGTGGTCCGTGGCTCGGCGGTGAACCAGGATGGTGCGAGCAATGGTCTGACGGCGCCGAACGGTCCGTCGCAGCAGCGGGTGATCCGGCAGTCGCTGGCGAGTGCCGGGCTGTCCGCCGCCGATGTGGACGCGGTGGAGGCGCACGGTACGGGTACGACGCTGGGTGACCCGATCGAGGCGCAGGCGCTGCTGGCCACCTACGGTCAGGAGCGGGCCGAGGACCGGCCGCTGTTGCTCGGCTCCATCAAGTCGAACATCGGTCACACGCAGGCCGCGGCCGGTGTCGCGGGCATCATGAAGATGGTGATGGCGATGCGGCACGGTGTGCTGCCGCAGACCCTGCATGTCGATGAGCCGACGCCGCACGTGGACTGGTCGGCGGGTGCGGTGGAGCTGCTGACCGAGGCCCGGTCGTGGCCGGAGACCGGCCGCCCTCGCCGGGCGGGCGTGTCCTCCTTCGGTTTCAGTGGGACCAATGCCCACACCATCCTCGAGGAGGCACCCGAAGGCGACGTGACCGAAGCCCCCCGGACGCGGTCGTACCCCGCCGCCACGGTCGTACCGCTACTCGTGTCGGCGATGGACGCCGACGCCCTGCAGGCGCAGGCCGACAGGTTGTGGTCGCATCTGACGGCGCGCCCCGAACTGGGCCTGGCGGACATCGGATACTCACTGGCCGCGGGCCGCTCGTCCTTCGAAGAGCGCGCGGTGGTCGTGGCATCGGAGCACGCCTCCGCGGTGGCAGGCCTTCAGGCTCTGGCCATGGGCAGCCCCTCGCCCCGAGTCATCCGTGGCAGTACAGACACCCGGGGCAAGTCGGCGTTCCTGTTCACCGGACAAGGCAGCCAGCGGCTGGGGACGGGCCGGGAGCTGTACGACGCCCACCCCGCGTTCACCCGGGCACTGGACGAGATCTTCGCCCACTTCGAAATCCCGTTGCGCGAGGTGATGTTCGGTGACGATGCCGGACTGATCGACCAGACGGCGTATACACAGCCCGCGTTGTTCGCGGTGGAGGTGGCGCTGTTCCGGCTGCTGGAATCGTGGGGCATCAGGCCGGACTTCCTCTCCGGTCATTCCATCGGCGAGCTGGCGGCCGCGCATTGTGCGGGTGTGCTGTCGCTGGAGGACGCGTGCACGCTGGTCGCGGCGCGTGGCCGGCTGATGCAGGAGCTGCCCGCCGGTGGTGCGATGGTGGCGGTCCAGGCGACCGAGGACGAGGTCACCCCGTACCTGACGGACGTCGTGAGCATCGCGGCCGTCAACGGTCCGACCTCCGTGGTGGTCGCGGGTGACGAGGACGTCGTACTGGAGATCGCCGCCGCCTTCGAGGCGCAGGGCCGCAAGACGAAGCGCCTGACGGTCAGCCACGCCTTCCACTCCCCGCACATGGACGGCATGCTGGCCGACTTCCGCAAGGTCGCGGAGGGGCTGTCGTACGAGGCCCCGCGGATCCCGGTCGTCTCCAACCTCACCGGTGCTCTCGCGACCGCCGAGGAGATCACCAGCCCCGACTTCTGGGTGCGCCACGTCCGCGAGGCCGTGCGCTTCCACGACGGCATCCGTGCCCTCGAAGCGCACAACGTGACGACTTTCGTCGAACTCGGACCCGACGGCGTGTTGTCGGCGATGGGGCAGGAGTGCGTCACCGGCGAGGACCGGATGTTCGTGCCCGTGCTGCGCAGGGGACGCGCCGAGCCGGAGACGCTGGTGACGGGGCTCGGACAGGCGCATGTGCGCGGTGTCACGGTGGACTGGCGGGCGTTCTTCGCCGATGGGGAAGCCCGCCGCGTCGACCTGCCCACCTATGCGTTCCAGCACCGGCGTTACTGGCCGCGGACTTCCCTGCCGTCGGCGGACGCGGGGTGGCGCTACCGGGTGGTCTGGCAGCCGCTGCGTGAGAGCGGCGCGAACCGGCTGCCCGGGGAGTGGCTGACGGTGGTGCCGCGCGCCGGAGCCGCGGAAGATGTCATCGAGGGACTGGCCCGGTACGGGGCCCGCCTCAGGCAACTGACCGTCCCCGTCGACGGCGCCGACCGGCACTCGCTGGCCGCGCTGATCCAGGACGCCGTCGGCGACGCGCCGGAGCTCGAAGGCGTGCTGTGGCTGCCGAACGCCGGGACGGGCGCCGCTCCGTCCGCCTTGTTGGTCCAGGCACTGGGCGACGCCGGTGTGACGGCACCCCTGTGGTGTGTCACCCGTGGCGCGGTCGCCACGGCCGCCTCCGAGCCGGTGCACGATGCCGTGCAGGCACAGATCTGGGGTCTGGGACGGGTGGCCGCCCTGGAGCACCCGGGACGCTGGGGCGGACTGGTCGACCTGCCGCGGACGCCGGACGAGCGGGCACTGTCCCGGCTGGCCGGCGTGCTGGCCGGCAGCGGCCACGAGGACCAGGTCGCGGTACGCTCCTCGGCCCTCTTCGGGCGCCGGCTGCTGCGGGCACCGCAGGGGCCGGCGCCCGAGGACGCCTGGACCCCGCGCGGCACGGTGCTGGTGACGGGTGGTACGGGTGCGTTGGGTGCCGAGGTGGCGCGGTGGCTTGCGCGTCGGGGTGCTGATCATGTGCTGTTGGTCAGTCGTCGTGGTTCCGGGGCGCCGGGGGCGGTGGAGCTGGAGGCGGAGCTCGGGTCGTTGGGTGCCCGGGTGACGGTGGCGGCGTGTGATGTGGGGGATCGGGAGGCGTTGGGCCGGCTTCTGGAGTCGGTGCCGGAGGAGTTTCCGTTGTCGGCGGTCGTGCACACCGCCGGTGTGCTGGACGACGGTGTGCTGGACTCGCTGACTCCGGAGCGGTTCGAGGCGGTGCTGCGGGCGAAGGCGGTCTCCGCGGTGCATCTGCATGAACTCACCCGGCACATGGACCTGTCGGCCTTCGTGCTCTTCTCCTCGGTGAGTGGCGTATGGGGAACCGCGGGCCAGGCCAACTACGCCGCGGCCAACGCCCACCTCGACGCGCTCGCCGAGCAGCGGCGCGCCGACGGACTGCCCGCCACCTCGATCGCCTGGGGCCCCTGGGCCGAAGGCGGCATGGCCGCCGACGAGGCCCTCGCGCAGCGGATGCGGGCCGGCGGCGTACCGCCGATGACCACCTCGGCTGCGATCGACGCGCTGCAGCACGCGCTGGACTCGCACGACACGGTGGTGGCCGTCGCGGACGTCGACTGGCAGCGGTTCGCACCCGGCTTCACCGCCGTGCGCCAGAGCTGCTTGCTGGCGGAACTCCCCGAAGCACGCGAGGCTCTGGCACCCGCCGAATCCGCCGCCGATTCCGGCACGGACAGGGTGCCCACGTCCTCCCTCGCACAGCGCATGTCGCGTCTCCCCGAGACGGAGCAGCGGCGCCTGCTGCTGGATCTGGTACGTGAGACCGTCGCGGCCGTGCTCGGCCACGCCGGTCCCGAGACCGTCGGCGCCAACCGCGCGTTCAAGGAGCTCGGCTTCGATTCGCTGACGGCGGTCGAGCTCCGCAACCGCCTGGGGGCCGCGGGAGAGCTGCGGCTTCCCGCCACGCTGATCTACGACTACCCGACTCCGACGTCGCTGGCAGATCACCTGTGGACGGAACTGCTCGGCACGCAGGCGGTGGCCGGCGGCCCGCTGTCGCGGTCGGTGGAGGCGACGGACGACCCGATCGCGATCGTCGGCATGAGCTGCCGCTTCCCCGGTGGCGTACGGTCGCCGGAAGACCTCTGGCAGCTCCTCGCCTCCGGGCGGGACGCGGTCTCCGGCTTCCCCACCGACCGCGGCTGGGACCTCGACTCGCTGTACGCCTCCCGGTCGGACGCGTTGCCCACCACCGGCTCTCCCACTTCCGGTACGACGAACACCTCGTACGCGCATGAGGGCGGCTTCCTCTACGACGCAGCCGAGTTCGACCCGGCGTTCTTCGGGATCAGCCCTCGCGAGGCGCTCGCCATGGACCCGCAGCAGCGGCTGCTGCTGGAGACGTCGTGGGAGGCGTTCGAGCGCGCCGGGATCGATCCGTCGTCCGTACGCGGCAGCCAGGCGGGCGTATTCATCGGGACCAACGGTCAGGACTACCTGTCCCTGGTCCTCAACTCCCCCGAGGCCACGGACGGCTTCATGAGCACCGGCAACTCGGCCAGCGTCGTCTCCGGGCGTCTCGCCTACACCTTCGGTGTCGAAGGGCCTGCGGTGACGGTGGACACGGCCTGCTCCTCGTCGCTGGTCGCCCTGCACCTCGCCGCCCAGGCGCTGCGCAGTGGTGAGTGCGAGCTGGCCCTGGCCGGCGGTGTGACCGTGATGTCGACGCCCGGCGCGTTCATCGAGTTCAGCCGGCAGCGTGGTCTTGCGGCCGATGGCCGGGTGAAGGCGTTCGCGGCGGGTGCGGACGGCACCGGCTGGGGTGAGGGCGTGGGCATGCTCCTGGTCGAGCGGCTCTCGGATGCCCGCCGTAACGGACATCCGGTGCTGGCGGTGGTCCGTGGTTCGGCGGTGAACCAGGATGGTGCGAGCAATGGTCTGACGGCGCCGAACGGTCCGTCGCAGCAGCGGGTGATCCGGCAGTCGCTGGCGAGTGCCGGGCTGTCCGCCGCCGATGTGGACGTGGTGGAGGCGCACGGTACGGGTACGACGCTGGGTGACCCGATCGAGGCGCAGGCGCTGCTGGCCACCTACGGTCAGGAGCGGGCCGAGGACCGGCCGCTGTTGCTCGGCTCCATCAAGTCGAACATCGGTCACACGCAGGCCGCGGCCGGTGTCGCGGGCATCATGAAGATGGTGATGGCGATGCGGCACGGTGTGCTGCCGCAGACCCTGCATGTCGATGAGCCGACGCCGCATGTGGACTGGTCGGCGGGTGCGGTGGAGCTGCTGACCGAGGCCCGGTCGTGGCCGGAGACCGGCCGCCCTCGCCGGGCGGGCGTGTCCTCCTTCGGCGTGAGCGGCACCAACGCCCACACCGTGCTCGAGCAGCCACCGGCTGAAGACGTTGACCGGACGGAGGCTCTTCCGTACCAGGCCGCACCGTTGAGCACCATGTGGGTTCTCTCCGCCAAGTCCGACGGCGCACTGCGGGCGCAGGCCGAGCGCCTGTGGACCCGGATCGCCTCAGACGGCGATGCGAGGCCCGCAGATGTCGCCTACTCGCTCGCCACCTCGCGGGCCGCGCTGGAGCGACGAGCGGCGGTGGTCGGTGGTGACCGCGACGTCCTGCTGGCCGGGCTCGCCGCACTGGCGGCGGGGGAACCGGGGTCGCAGGTGGTCCGGGGAACGGTCGATGAGGGCCGCACGGCGTTCCTGTTCACCGGGCAGGGCAGTCAGCGGCTCGGCATGGGCCGGGAGCTGTACGACGCCCACCCCGTGTTCGCCCGGGCGCTGGACGAGGTCTTCGAGCGGTTCGAACTGCCGTTGCGCGAGGCGGTGTTCGGCGACACGTCCGGAGTTCTGGATCAGACGGCATACACGCAGCCCGCGTTGTTCGCGGTGGAGGTGGCGCTGTTCCGGCTGCTGGAGTCGTGGGGTGTGCGCCCGGACTTCGTCTCCGGTCACTCGATCGGTGAGATCGCGGCGGCGCACTGTGCGGGTGTGCTGTCGCTGGAGGACGCCTGCACGCTGGTCGCCGCGCGCGGCCGGCTGATGCAGGAGCTGCCGTCCGGTGGTGCGATGGTGGCGGTGCAGGCTGCCGAGGACGAGGTCGCGCCGTACCTGACCGACCGGGTGAGCATCGCCGCTGTCAACGGCCCCACCTCCGTGGTGGTCGCCGGTGACGAGGACGTCGTACTGGAGATCGCGGCCCGCTTCGAGGAGCAGGGGCGCAAGACCCGCCGTCTGACGGTCAGTCACGCCTTCCACTCGCCGCACATGGACGGCATGCTGGAGGCCTTCCGCGAGGTTGTCGAGGGCCTGTCGTACGAGGCTCCGCGTATCCCGGTCGTCTCCAATCTCACCGGCACCCTCGCAACCCCGGAGGAGATCACCAGCCCCGGCTTCTGGGTCCGTCACGTCCGTGAGGCCGTCCGCTTCCACGACGGCATCCGCACGCTCGAGGCCCAGAACGTCACCACGTTCATCGAGCTCGGCCCGGACGGTGTGCTCTCGGCGATGGCGCAGGACTGCGTCACCGGCGAGGACCATGCTTTCGTTCCGGTGCTGCGAAAGGACCGTCCGGAGCCGGAAACCCTGACCACGGCCCTCGCGCACGCCCACACCCGGGGCATCGCGGTGGACTGGCAGGCCTACTACGCCGGCACCGGTGCCCGACGCGTCGACCTGCCCACCTACGCCTTCCAGCACCGGCACTACTGGGTCGACGTCTTCACCGGCTCCGACGACGTGACGTCCGTCGGGATCGGCTCGGCCGACCATCCGTTGCTGGGTGCCGCCGTGGAACTGCCCGACTCGGACGGTTGCCTGTTCACGGGGCGGCTGTCGTTGCAGACACATCCCTGGCTGGCCGATCACACGGTCATGGGGCAGGTGGTTCTGCCCGCGTCGGCGTTCGTGGAGCTGGCGATCCACGCCGGCGACCAGGTCGGCTGCCCGGTGCCGGTCGAGCTGGACGTGCACACGCCGCTGGTGTTGCCGGAGCACGGTGGCGTCCAACTGCGGGTGCAGGTCGGCGAGTCCGGACCCGACGACGGCACGAGGGACCGGTCGGACCGCCGCACCTTCACGGTGTACTCGCGGCCCGAGCGGGCGACTTCCGGCGCCGGTGACGGCATTCGGCCGGACCTCCCGTGGACCCGCAACGCGAGCGCCACGCTCACTGCTGCCCCGGATGCCGGAGACACCCTCCCCGGCGCGGCCGACTTGGCGGTCTGGCCGCCGGCCGGTGCCGAGGCGGTGCCGGTCGACACGCTGTACGAGGCGTCGGCTGCCGCGGGGGTCGTGCACGGCGCGTCCCTCCGGACGCTGCAGCAGGTGTGGGTGCGCGACGGAGTGGTCTTCGCCGAGGTGCGACTCGCTCCGGACCAGGAGGGGGGCGACCAGGGGGAAGGCGGACAGCGAGGAAGTGCTGAGCGGTTCACACTGCCTCCCACGCTGCTCGACGCGGCGCTCCTGGCGGCTCACCGGTGTGCTCCTGGCGGTGTGAGGGCGGGTGATCTGGCCCTCGCCTGGCGGGAGGTGGTGCTGCACGCCCCGGCTCCCGCCGTGCTGCGGGTGCGGATCGGTTCCGTGGGCGACGGTTCCGTGGCGTTGACCGCGACGGATTCCGCCGGTGCCCCGGTGGTGACGGCACAGTCCGTGGTCCTGCGCCCCCTCACCGCCGAGCAGATGGCCGCCACCGTCGCGGCGATGGGGGACCACAGTGCCCACCACGACTCGCTGTTCCGCCTCGAGTGGCTGCGCACGCCCGTCGCGTCCGTCGCCGGATCCGACAGCGGCGGCTACGCCGTCATCGGCACACTGGACGACGCAGGAGTGACGGCGTCGCTCATGAAGGCGGGCATCCGGGCCGAGGTCTTCGACGACGTGTCGTCGCTGGAGACGGCCGTCGGCGCGGGCCGTGCTGTTCCGGACGTGATCCTGCTGCCCTGTGTATCCGGAACGCGCGCCGCTCGCGGCGAGCACGGGGAGCACGGCGACGGCGGTGACAACCACCACGGCGACAGGTCCCGCTTGGCCGCGCAGGTCGGTGCTTCCGTCACCCGGGCACTCGGCGCCCTGCAGTCCTGGCTGGCCGGTGACCGGTTCGCCGGCACCCGGCTGGTGGTCCTCACCGCCGGCGCGGTCGCCACCGGCCCGGGAGAGGACGTCGCGGACCTGGCGCACGCGGCGGTGTGGGGCCTGGTGCGGTCCGCGCAGTCGGAGAACCCCGACCGGATCGTCCTGCTCGACACCGACCGGACCGGTGCCTCCTACAGCGCGCTTGCGGGGGCCGTGATGTCCGGGGAGCCGGAACTCGTCCTGCGGTCCGGTTCCGCGTACGTGCCGCGCCTTGCCCGTACGGCGCGGGTCGTCGAGCGGACGGCTCCGGCGTTCGATCCTCAGGGGACCGTCCTGATCACCGGGGCCACCGGTGGGCTGGGGAGGCTGCTCGCACGGCATCTGGCGGCGGAACACGGTGCCCGCCGTCTGCTGCTGGTCAGCCGGAGCGGACCCGCCGCGGAGGGCATGGCCGAACTCCGGGAGGAACTCGGCCGGTGGGGGACGCAGGTCACGGTGGTGGCCTGCGACGTGGCCGACCGCGCGGCGCTCGCCGAACTCCTCGCGACGGTGCCGGCGGAGCATCCGCTGACGGCCGTCGTGCACACCGCGGCCGTACTGGACGACGGTGTCGTCGACATGCTCACGCCCGAGCGTGTCGCCCGGGTGCTGCGGGCGAAGGTCGACGCGGCGCTCAATCTGCACGACCTGACCCAGGACCTGGATCTGTCGGCGTTCGTGCTGTTCTCGGCGGCGGCCGGCACGCTCGGCGCCGCGGGGCAGGCCAACTACGCGGCGGCCAACGTCTTCCTCGACGCGCTGGCCCGCCACCGCCGCGCCCGCGGACTGACCGCTCTGTCCCTGGTGTGGGGCATGTGGGCCGAGGAACGCGGCATGGCGGGCAGGCTGGCCGCCGCCGACCGCTCCCGTGCGGCGCTCGGAGGCGTACTGCCGCTGTCGGCGGACCAGGGACTCGCCCTGTTCGACGCCGCCTGCCAGGCGAGCACCGCATCCGGCGAGGCCGTCCTGGTGCCGCTCGGGCTCGACTTCGGTACCTTGCGCGCCGCCGCGGCGAGCGGCGACCTCCTGCCGATGTTCCGCGGCCTGGTGCGCACGACGGTCCGTCGCCGCTCCGGCGACGGCCACACCGCCGGCGGAGACGGCGCCGAGGGGCTGGCGCAGCGGCTGGCTCGGCTGTCGGCGGCCGAGCGGGAACAGACGGTGCTCGATCTGGTACGCGGGCAGGTGGCCGCCGTCCTGGGGCACACCTCGCACGATGAGGTGGGCGCCGGACAGGCGTTCCGCGAACTGGGCTTCGACTCCCTGACCGCGGTCGAACTGCGCAACCGGCTCAACACGGCGACGGGGCTGCGCCTGCAGGCCACGCTCGTCTACGACTATCCGACACCGGCCGCACTCGCGCAGCACCTGCTCGGGCAGGTCGCGCCCGAGGCGGCCGAGCCGGAGGTGTCCGTGCTGGACGAGCTGAACCGGCTGGAGAACGCGTTCTCTTCGCCTGCGGCCGACGGCCTGGCGACGCTGCTGGCGGACGACGCGGCACACGCCCGGGTCGCGGTACGCCTGCAGTCGCTTCTGGCCCAGTGGAACGACGCACGCCGTGGCCAGGGCGGCGGTGAGACCACGGCGGTCCTCGAAGACGCCAGCGACGACGAGCTGTTCGACTTCATCGACAAGCGATTCGGCGCGAGCTGAAGCCATGAGCAGGCCATCGCATCGCACCCACCACCGCCCCGATCTCGACGACCATCCGAATAGGTGAAGCGCCCATGGCGAACGAAGCAAAGCTCCGCGAATACCTCAAGAAAGTCACGACGGATCTCGACGAGGCGTACGGGCGGCTGCGGGACATCGAGGACCGGGCCCGGGAGCCCGTCGCCATTGTGGCGATGAGCTGTCGTTTCCCGGGTGATGTGCGGTCGCCGGAGGATCTGTGGCGGTTGCTGGTCTCGGGTGGGGATGC
>NZ_JBSHAY010000055.1:0-36303 GCF_053611725.1 Streptomyces sp. NPDC054783
GGCACCTGCACGAACTGACCAGGGACCTGGACCTGTCGGCGTTCGTACTGTTCTCCTCCTTCGCCGCCACCTTCGGCGCCCCCGGCCAGGGCAACCAGGCACCGGGCAACGCCTTCCTGGAGGCACTGGCCGAGCAGCGGCGGGCGGAGGGACTGACGGCCACCACGCTTGCCTGGGGACCGTGGGGCGACGGCAGTGCGGTCGCCGGCCCGGTGGGCGACCGTATGCGCCGGCACGGCATCCTGGAGATGGCCCCCGACCTCGCCGTCACGGCCCTGGGCCACGCCCTCGATCGGGACGAGACGGCACTGACCGTCATCGACATGGAGTGGAAGCGCTTCGCGCTGGCCTTCACCGCGGACCGGTCGCGTCCCCTGCTGGACGACCTGCCGGAGGCCCGGGAAGTCATCGAGAACGCACAACCCGACCACGCGGACGACCCCACGGGTACGGTTCCGCTCACCAAGCAGCTCGCGGGGCTGTCGGCCACCGAGCAGGAACGCCTGCTGCTGGACCTGGTGCGCGGCGCCGTCGCCGCCGTACTGGGGCATGCCGGCATCGACGCGGTGGAGGCCAACCGGGCCTTCAAGGAACTCGGCTTCGACTCGCTCACCGCCGTCGAACTGCGCAACCGGCTCGGCGCCGCGACCGGGCTGAAGCTGCCGCCCACCCTGATCTTCGACCACCCGACGCCGTCCGCGGTGGCCGGATACCTGCGCGGCGAGGTGGTGCCGGAGGCCGACGGTGGCGCACCGGTGCTGGAAGAGCTCGACCGGCTGGAGTCGCTGCTCGCCGGCGCCAGCCCGGACAACGTGACCAGGGCCCGTATCACCATGCGTCTGCAGTCTCTGCTGGGGAAGTGGAACGACACCGACGCGCCGGCGGCCGCCGAGAACCCGTCCGGGCAGGGCGGTGGCATCAATGACGTGTCACAGCTTGAGGCGGCGAGCGACGAAGAACTCATCGCGTTCATCAACGAGGGCCTCGGCAGGGCGTGACTCGCCTTTCACCAAGTATGGCCCGTGAGCATTGACGGATTTCCTCGGTGTCCGTCAGACTTCTCGGTCGAGAACCGCGGTGAAATTGATCCCGCGGTTCTTTTCCCGACCCTTCCGCGGGCCGGGACCTCATGCCCTCCCCCCTGTTCACCTCCGGTCACTCAGGGGTGGGTAGGGGGCGGTCAGGGGTTGTCGAGGACATTTGGGCGACCATAGCCTGCCCACGAGAAGCGGGTTGAATCACTTCTCGGTCCGATTTATTTCTGGTTCCTTTTTCCGATGCCGTCTGCCGTAAATGGGTTGCGTTTAAATGGCGAATGAAGAGACGCTGCGGGACTACCTCAAGCTGGTGACGGCGGATCTGCATCAGACCCGTCAGCGCCTGCGTGAGGCCGAGGCGAAGAACCAGGACCCCATCGCCGTCGTGGCGATGAGCTGCCGCTACCCCGGCGGGATCACCTCTCCCGAGGACCTGTGGCAGTTGGTGACCGACGAAGTGGACGTCGTCACCGAGTTTCCCGCCGACCGCGGCTGGGACCTCGACACCGTCTACCACCCCGACCCCGAGCACCCGGGCACCAGCTACGTCAAGCAGGGCGGGTTCGTCCGCGACATCGCCGGGTTCGACCCCAGCCCCTTCGGCATCAGTCCGCGTGAGGCGCTGTCCATGGACCCCCAGCAGCGGCTGCTGCTGGAGACGTCGTGGGAGGCGTTCGAACGCGCCGGCATCGACCCGACGACCCTGCGCGGCAAGCAGGTCGGCGTCTTCGTCGGCACCAGCAGCCACGACTACCTGACCGCGCTGCTGAGCTCGTCCGAGGATCTCGAGGGCTACCTGGGCACCGGCAACGCCGCCAGCGTCGCCTCCGGCCGGCTGTCGTACGCCTTCGGGCTCGAGGGGCCCGCCCTCACCGTCGACACCGCCTGCTCCTCGTCGCTGGTCGCCCTGCACCTGGCCGTCCAGGCGCTGCGCAACGGCGAGTGCTCGATGGCGCTGGCCGGCGGCGCGACCCTGATGTCGGCGCCGGGCACCTTCATCGACTACAGCAAGCAGCGCGGCCTGGCCATGGACGGCCGCTGCAAGGCCTTCTCCTCCGCAGCCGACGGCTTCTGCCTCGCCGAGGGCGTGGGCATCCTGCTGGTCGAACGGCTCTCCGACGCACGTCGCAAGGGGCATCCGGTGCTGGCCGTGGTTCGCGGCACCGCTGTCAACCAGGACGGTGCCAGCAACGGGCTCACGGCACCCAACGGTCCGTCCCAGCAGCGGGTCATCCTGCAGGCCCTGGCCAACGCACGGCTCACCCCGCAGGAGGTCGACGCCGTCGAGGCGCACGGCACCGGCACCGCACTCGGCGACCCGATCGAGGCCCAGGCGCTGCTCGCCACCTACGGCCAGGACCGGCCGCAGGACCAGCCGCTCTGGCTCGGCTCACTGAAGACCAACATCGGGCACGCGCAGGCCGCCGCCGGCGTCGCCGGCGTCATCAAATCGGTCATGGCACTGCGCAACGGCGTGCTGCCCAGGACGCTGCACCTGAACGAGCCGACGCCGCATGTCGACTGGTCCGCGGGCGAGGTGTCGCTGCTGTCCGAGGCGCGGGAGTGGCCGCGCACCGACCGCCCGCGGCGCATCGGCGTGTCGTCGTTCGGGATGAGCGGCACCAACGCCCACACCATTCTGGAAGAGGCCGAGGAGACCACCGGGACGGCGGCGCCGGCCGCCGATGGGGCGGGGCGCCTGCCGCACGTTCCGGTGGTGCTGTCCGGCAAGGACGACGCGGCGCTGCGCGCCCAGGCAGGCCAACTCCGCGCTCACCTGGCAACCCGGCCGGAAGTGCCTCTCACCGACATCGCCTACTCCCAGGCCGTCAGCCGTCCCGCGCTCGACCGCCGGGCCGTGCTCGTCGCGAGCGACCGCGAGGAGCTGCTGACCGGCCTCACCGCGCTGGCCGCCGGAGAGCTGACGAGCGCATCGGAAGCGGCCACCGAGGGCAAGGTGGCGTTCCTGTTCTCGGGTCAGGGCAGCCAGCGCGTGGGCATGGGCCGTGAGCTGTACGAGACGTATCCGGCGTTCGCCGAGGCCCTGGACGGGGTTCTCGCGCGGTTCGAACTGCCGTTGCGCGAGGCGATGTTCGGTGACGAGTCCGGGAACCTGGACCGGACGGCGTACACGCAGCCCGCCCTGTTCGCGGTCGAGGTGGCACTGTTCCGGCTCCTCGAATCGTGGGGCATCAAGCCGGACTTCGTCTCCGGCCACTCCATCGGCGAGATCGCGGCCGCCCACTGTGCGGGTGTGCTGTCGCTGGAGGACGCGTGCACCCTGGTCGCCGCGCGCGGCCGGCTGATGCAGGAGCTGCCCGCCGGTGGTGCGATGGTGGCCGTCCAGGCCACCGAGGACGAGGTCACCCCGTTCCTGACCGACCGGGTGAGCATCGCCGCGGTCAACGGCCCCACCTCCGTGGTGGTCGCCGGTGACGAGGACGCCGTACTGGACATCGCCGCCTCCTTCGAGGCGCAGGGCCGCAAGACGAAGCGGCTGACGGTCAGCCACGCCTTCCACTCCCCGCACATGGACGGCATGCTGGAGGCGTTCCGCCGGGTTGCCGAGGGCTTGTCGTACGAGGCCCCGCGCATCCCGCTCGTCTCCAACCTCACGGGCACGATCGTGACCCGCGACGAGGTGTGCTCGCCGGAGTTCTGGGTGCGGCACGTGCGCGAGGCGGTCCGCTTCCTCGACGGCGTGCGGTACCTGGAAGGGCAGGACGTCACCGTCTACCTGGAGCTCGGGCCGGGCGGTGTGCTGACCGCCATGGCACAGGACTGCGTGACGCGCGAGGGTGCCGCGTTCACCCCCACCCTGCGCAAGGACCGCCCCGAGCCGCAGGCGCTGGCGACCGCCGCCGCACGGCTGCACGCCCGCGGTGCCGCGGTCGACTGGGAGGCCTTCTTCTCCGGCACCGGCGCCCGGCGCGTCGACCTGCCCACGTATGCCTTCCGGCGCCAGGTGTACTGGCCACGTGACCCGTTCTCCCAGCCGGAGGCCCTCTCCGCCGAGGCCCTCGACGCGGTGAGCGCGCGGTTCTGGGAGGTCGTGGACAGCGAGGACCTCGCGGCGCTCACGCAAACCCTCGGGGTCGACGCCGGCCAGCCGCTCAGCGACGTCCTGCCCGTGCTGTCCGCCTGGCACCGGCGCAACCGCGACCGCAACACGGTCGACAGCTGGCGCTACCGGGTGACCTGGCAGCCCTTGACACAGACCGTGCACCGGCCGCTGACCGGCACCTGGCTGCTGGTCACGCCCGCCGGGCTCGCCGACGAGGCCTGGGTGAGCGCGGCCGGACGCATGCTCGCCGACAGCGGTGTGACCGTACGGCACTGTGCGCTCGACACCGCGGCCGACGACCGTTCGGCGGTCGCCGAGCAGATCCGCGCCGCACTGGACGGCGGCACCGCGGACGTCAGCGGCGTGCTGTCCCTGCTCGCTCTCGACGAACGGCCGCACGCCGCCCACGAGGCGGTGCCGGCGGGCCTGGCGGCGACCACCGCGCTCGTGCAGGCCCTCGGCGACGCGGGCGTCGAGGGGCCGCTGTGGTGCGTCACCCGGACAGCGGTCAGCGTGGGCCGCTCCGACCTGCTGCGCAGCCCGGGCCAGGCACACGTGTGGGGCCTGGGCCGGTCGGCCGCCCAGGAGTACCCGGAGCGGTGGGGCGGACTGATCGACCTGCCGGAGACGCCCGACGAGCGCGCGCTCGCCCGGCTCGCCGACATCCTCGGTGGCATGGGCACCCCGGCGAACCCGGGCGGCTTCGGCGACGAGGACCAGCTCGCCGTACGCTCTCAGGGCATCTTCGTACGCCGCCTCGCCCGCGCCGGGCAGACGGCCCCGACCGACTCGACGGCGCACCCCTGGCCCCGCACCGGAACCACCCTGATCACCGGCGGGACCGGCGCGCTCGGCGCCCGGGTCGCACGCCGGCTGGCCCGCAACGGCGCCGCACACCTGTTGCTGGTCGGCCGCCGCGGCGCGGACGCTCCCGGTGCCGCCGAACTGCATGCCGAACTCACCGCACTGGGCGCCGAGGTGACCGTCGCCGCCTGCGACGTCGCCGACCGCGCCGCCCTGGCACGGCTGCTGGCCACGGTTCCCGAGCGGCACCCGCTGACCGCCGTCGTACACGCCGCAGGTGTGCTCGACGACGGAGTGCTGGACGCCCAGACCCCGCAGCGGCTCGCCACCGTGCTGCGGCCCAAGTCGGCCGCCGCGACGGTGCTGCACGAGCTGACCCGCGACCTCGACCTGTCCGCGTTCGTGCTCTTCTCCTCGTTCGCGGGCACCTTCGGCGGTGCCGGCCAGGGCAACTACGCCGCGGCCAACGCCTGCCTCGACGCACTGGCGGAACACCGCAGGGCCCAGGGCCTGCCCGCCACCGTGCTCGCCTGGGGCGCCTGGGCCGAGGCCGGCATGGCCACCGACCAGGTGGTGTCCCAGCGGCTCCGCCAGGCCGGGCTGGCACCGATGGACCCGGAGCTGGCACTCACCGCACTGGACAAGGCGCTCGCGCTCGACGAGACGTTCTCGCTCGTCGCCGACATCGACTGGGCGCGGCTCGCACCCGGACTCACCGCCGTGCGCCCCAACCCGTTCATCACCGGCCTGCCCGAGGCACGGCGCGCCCTGGAAGGTGTCGCCGGTACCGACGGCGCCTCGGGTGACCCGTCGTCCTTCCGGCGCCGTCTCACGGACGCACCGGAGGGCGAACGGGAGCGGCTCGTCCTGGACTTCGTCCGCACCCAGGTCGCGGCCGTCCTCAACCACCCCGGACCGGAAGCCGTCGAGCCCGGACGCGCCTTCCGCGACCTCGGCTTCGACTCGCTGACCGCCGTAGAGATCCGCAACCTGCTGGCGTCGCTCACTGGACTGCGGCTGCCCGCGACCCTCGTGTTCGACCACCCCAACGCGCTCGCCCTGGCCGACTTCCTGCGCGGCGCCCTGCTCGGCGCGCCGGCCCCGGACACCACGGGACCGGCCCGCCGCACCTCCGCCGACGACGCCGACGACCCCATCGCCATCGTGGCGATGAGCTGCCGCTTCCCCGGCGGAGTGCGCGCCCCCGAAGACCTGTGGGAACTGCTGGCGGCCGGGCAGGACGCGATCACCGGCTTCCCGGCCGACCGCGGCTGGGACGTCGACGCCCTCCACGACCCGGAAGGCCGGGGCGAGAACACCACCTACGTACGCGACGGGGGATTTCTCGCCGGCGCCGCCGAGTTCGACCCGGCGTTCTTCGGTATCTCGCCGCGTGAGGCGCTGGCGATGGATCCGCAGCAGCGGCTGCTGCTGGAGACCTCCTGGGAGGCGTTCGAGCGGGCCGGCATCGACCCGACGACGCTGCGCCGTGAGCGGGTCGGCGTCTTCGCCGGCACCAACGGGCAGGACTACCTGTCCCTGATGCTGGCCGCCCCGGAGGGCGTCGAGGGCTTCCTCGGCACCGGCAACGCCGCCAGTGTCCTCTCCGGCCGCGTCTCCTACGTCCTCGGCCTCGAAGGCCCCGCGGTCACCGTCGACACGGCCTGCTCCTCCTCGCTCGTGGCGCTGCACTGGGCGATCCAGGCGCTGCGCGCCGGGGAGTGCACCATGGCGCTGGCCGGCGGTGTCACGGTGATGTCCACTCCCGCGTCGTTCGTCGACTTCAGCCGGCAGCGCGGCCTGGCCGCCGACGGACGCATCAAGGCGTTCGCCGCGGCCGCGGACGGCACCGGCTGGGGCGAGGGCGTGGGCGTGCTGCTCGTCGAGCGGCTGTCCGACGCCCGCCGCAACGGCCACCCCGTCCTCGCCCTGGTCCGCGGCAGCGCCATCAACCAGGACGGCGCCAGCAACGGCCTGACCGCGCCCAACGGCCCTTCCCAGCAGCGCGTGATCCGGCAGGCGCTGACGAGTGCCGGGCTGTCCGCCGCCGACGTCGACGCGGTGGAGGCGCACGGCACCGGTACGACGCTCGGCGACCCGATCGAGGCGCAGGCGCTGCTCGCCACCTACGGGCAGGAGCGCCCGGACGGACGGCCGTTGTGGCTGGGCTCCATCAAGTCCAATCTGGGCCACACCCAGGCCGCGGCCGGCGTCGCCGGGATCATCAAGATGGTCATGGCGATGCGGCACGGCATCCTGCCGCCGACCCTGCACGTGGACGAGCCGACCCCGCACGTCGACTGGGCGAGCGGCGCGGTCGCCCTCCTCACGGACTCCCAGGAGTGGACGCCGGTCGAGGGCCGTCCCCGGCGGGCCGGCATCTCCTCGTTCGGCATCAGCGGCACCAACGCGCACACCATCCTCGAGCAGGCCCCCGAGGCCGCCGGGGACGAGAGCGCGGTCCGCCCGGTACGACCGGCCGCGGCGGCCCCGCTGCTGCTCTCCGCGAAGACCGCGGACGGCCTGCGCGACCAGGCAGGACGCCTGCGTTCCCACCTGTCCCGCCACCCCTCGCTCGACCTCACGGACGTGGCGTTCTCGCTCGCCACCGGACGCTCCCACTTCGAGCGCCGCGCCGCACTGATCACTGCTGACCGCGACAGGCTCCTGGCGGAGCTGGCGACACTGGCCCAGGGACAGGCCACTGCCGCACTGGTCGAGGGCACCCCCGTCGCCGGGAAGCCGGCGTTCCTGTTCACCGGGCAGGGCAGCCAGCGACCGGGCATGGGCCGGGAGCTGTACGAGGCGTACCCGGTCTTCGCGGAGGCACTGGACGGGGCCTGCGCCTACCTCGACCGGGACCTGCAACGGCCGCTCCTGGACGTCATGTTCGGCGACGGCACCGAGCGGCTGGACCGGACGGCGTACACGCAGCCCGCGTTGTTCGCGGTGGAGGTGGCGCTGTTCCGGCTGCTGGAGTCGTGGGGTGTGCGCCCGGACTTCGTCTCCGGTCACTCCATCGGTGAGATCGCGGCCGCGCACTGTGCGGGTGTGCTGTCGCTGGCCGACGCGTGCACGCTGGTCGCGGCGCGTGGCCGGCTGATGCAGGAGCTGCCGTCCGGTGGTGCGATGGTGGCCGTCCAGGCCACCGAGGACGAGGTCGCGCCGTACCTGACCGATGCCGTGAGCATCGCGGCCGTCAACGGCCCCACCTCCGTGGTCGTGGCCGGTGACGAGGACGCCGTACTGGAGATCGCCGCCCGCTTCGAGGAGCAGGGCCGCAAGATCAAGCGTCTGACGGTCAGTCACGCGTTCCATTCGCCGCACATGGACGGGATGCTGGAGGCGTTCCGCCGGGTCGCCGAGGGCTTGTCGTACGAGGCTCCGCGTATCCCGGTCGTCTCGAACCTCACCGGCGCCGTCGCGACCGCGGAGGAGCTCACCAGCCCCGGCTTCTGGGTCCGCCATGTCCGTGAGGCCGTCCGTTTCCACGACGGAGTCCAGGCGCTGGAGGCCCAGAACGTCACCACCTTCATCGAGCTCGGCCCGGACGGTGTGCTCTCGGCCATGGCGCAGGACTGCGTCACCGGCGAGGACCATGCGTTCGTGCCGGTGCTCCGCGCGGGCCGTCCGGAGCCCGAGACCCTGACCACGGCCCTCGCGCACGCCCACACCAGGGGCATCGCGGTGGACTGGCAGGCCTACTACGCCGGCACCGGCGCCCACCGTGTCGACCTGCCCACCTACGCCTTCCAGCACCGGCGCTACTGGCCCCAGTTGCCCGCCTACCTGGCCGGTGACGTCGCCGCCATCGGACTGGAGGAGACGGGACATCCCCTGCTGGGTGCCTGCGCGGAGCTGCCGGACTCGGACGGTCTGCTGCTCACCGGACGGCTGTCGCTGCACAGCCACCCGTGGCTCGCGGACCACGCGGTCGCGGGTTCGGTCCTGCTGCCCGGCACCGCCTTCCTGGAACTGGCGCTGCACGCGGGCGACCAGGCCGGCTGTGACTACCTGGAGGAGCTGACGCTGGAGGCGCCGCTGATCCTGCCGGAACACGGCGGGCTTCAGCTGCGGCTGGTGGTCGGTGCGGCCGACAGCGCGGGGCGCCGGCCGCTCGCCCTGCACTCACGGACCGAGGACGCGCCCGCCGAGGAGCCGTGGACCCGGCACGCCGGCGGTGTGCTGGCCTCGGGCGGCCGGCCGGCGGCCTCCTTCGACCTGGCTGTCTGGCCGCCCGCCGGTGCCACCGAGGTGGACGTCGAGGGCCGCTACGAGCAGCTCGGCGCCATCGGCTTCGCCTACGGTCCCGCCTTCCAGGGGCTGCGCAGGGTCTGGCGGCGGGACGGCGAGCTCTTCGCCGAGGTGAGTCTGGCGGGCGACGCCGAGGCGGAGGCGGGCCGGTTCGGCCTGCACCCCGCGCTGCTCGACTCCGCCCTGCACGCCATCGGACTCGACGGACTGGGCGCCTCCGACGGACGGGGCAGGCTGCCGTTCGCATGGACGGGAGTGTCGCTGCACGCCGGCGGGGCCGCCACGGTGCGCGTCCGGCTCGTCGCGGCGGGCGCCGAGGCGGTCCGGCTGGAGATCGCCGACGTGACCGGCGCGCCCGTCGCCGCCGTCGAGGCACTCGGGCTCCGTCCGGTCTCGGACGATGCACTCCGCCAGGCCCGCGGCACCTACCACGAGGCCCTGTTCCGGCACGAGTGGACCCCGCTGCCCGCCGCGCCGACGACCGCGGGCGACACCGCCGGACGGTGGGCGGTGCTCGGCACGGACGGCGAGGCGGCCGGACACGTGCCGGGCGGACTCCGCGCCGACGCGTACCCGGACCTGGCCGCGCTGACGGCCGCCGTGGACGCCGGCGCCCAGATCCCGGACGTGGTCCTGCTGCCCTGCTCGCCGGTCGGCGACCCGACCGAGGACGGGGTGCGCCGGGCCGCGGGCGCGGCCCTCGACGCCGCCCAGGCGTGGCTCGCGGACCAGCGGTTCGCCGCATCCCGGCTCGTCTTCGTCACGCGTGGGACGGTGGCCGCCGAGCCCGGCGAGACGGTGGACGACCCGGCGCACGCCGCGCTGTGGGGTCTGATCCGCTCCGCGCAGACCGAGAACCCGGACCGGTTCGTCCTGCTCGACACGGACGACGCCGACGGCTCGTGGCAGACCCTGCCGGCGGCGCTGGAGTGCGGCGAGCCGCAACTGGCGGTCCGCCGGGGCACCGTACGGGCGCTGCGGCTGGCCCGGGCCGCCGTCGGGACCGAGCCGCAGACGCGGCCGTACGACCCCACGGGCACCGTGCTGATCACCGGCGCCACCGGAGCCCTGGGACGGCTGATCGCCCGTCACCTGGTGGCCGAGGCGGGCGTACGGAGGCTGCTGCTGGTCGGCCGGCGCGGCGACGCGGCCGAGGGGGCGGCGGAGCTGACCGCCGAACTCGGCGCGCTCGGCGCGCAGGTCACCTGGGCCGCCTGCGACGTCGCACACCGCGAGGCACTTGAGGCGGTGCTCGCCGCCGTGCCCGCCGAGCATCCGCTGACCGCCGTCGTGCACGCCGCCGGTGTGCTCGACGACGGCGTCATCGGGTCCCTGACCGGGCAGCGGATGGAGGAGGTGCTGCGTCCGAAGGCGTATGCGGCGCTGCATCTGCACGAGTTGACCCGCGACCTCGACCTGTCCGCCTTCGTCCTGTTCTCGTCGTCGTCCGGCGTCTTCGGCGGCCCGGGTCAGGGCAACTACGCGGCGGCCAACGCCTTCCTCGACGCGCTCGCCCGGCACCGCGCGGACCAGGGACTGCCCGCCACCTCGCTGGCCTGGGGCCTGTGGGCGGTCGCGGACGGCATGGCCGGCGGCCTGGACGAGACCGACGTCGCCCGGATGCGGCGCGCGGGACTGCCGCCGCTGACCGTCGAGGACGGGCTGGCGCTGTTCGACACCGCCCGGACGTTCGGCGAGCCGGCCCTGGTGCCGATGCGGGTGGACCCGGCTGCCCTGCGCACCCAGGCGGCCACCGGGACCCTGGCGCCGCTGCTGCGCGGCCTGGTCCGCACCCCCGTGCGCCGGGCGGCCGAGGCGGCCGCCGCCGGTGCCGAAGAGGCCCTGGCCGAGCGGCTTTCCGGGCGCCCCGCCGAGGAGCAGGAGCGGACGCTGCTCGCCCTGGTCCGCGCCCAGGTGGCCGCCGTACTCGGCCACGCGGGCCCGGAGGCCGTCGAGTCGGGCCGGGCCTTCAAGGAGCTCGGCTTCGACTCGCTGACCGCCGTCGAGCTGCGCAACCGGCTGAACGCGGCGACCGGGCTGCGCCTGCCCGCCACGCTGATCTTCGACTACCCCGATCCGACCGTGCTCGCCCGCCATCTGCGCTCCGAGCTGACCGGCACCGCGAGCTCCGCCGTCGTCCCGGCGCCCGTTGCCGCGGCGGGCCACGACGAGCCCGTCGCCATCGTCGCGATGAGCTGCCGCTACCCGGGCGGCGTACGCACCCCCGAGGACCTGTGGGGGATGCTCGCCGCGGGCGCCGACGGCGTCTCGGCGTTCCCCGGCGACCGCGGCTGGGACCTCGACGGCCTCTACCATCCGGACCCCGACCACCAGGGCACCTCGTACGCCCGGGAAGGCGGGTTCCTCCACGACGCCGCGGAGTTCGACCCGGCGTTCTTCGGGATCAACCCGCGTGAGGCGCTGGCGATGGACCCGCAGCAGCGGCTGCTGCTGGAGACCTCCTGGGAGGCCTTCGAGCGGGCCGGGATCGATCCGGTGTCCCTGCGCGGCAGCAGGACCGGGGTGTTCGCCGGCGTGATGTACCACGACTACGGAGCCCGGCTGCACGCCGTCCCCGACGAGGTGGAGGGCTACCTGGGCACCGGCAGCTCCAGCAGCGTCGTGTCGGGCCGCGTGGCCTACACCTTCGGCCTGGAGGGGCCCGCGGTCACCGTCGACACGGCCTGTTCCTCGTCCCTGGTGGCCCTGCACCTGGCCGCGCAGGCGCTGCGCAACGGGGAGTGCTCGCTGGCCCTGGCCGGCGGTGTCACCGTGATGTTCACACCGGGCACGTTCATCGAGTTCAGCCGGCAGCGGGGGCTCGCCGCCGACGGCCGCTGCAAGTCCTTCGCGGCCGCCGCCGACGGCACGGGCTGGGGCGAGGGCGCCGGCATGCTGCTGCTGGAGCGGCTCTCCGACGCCCGCCGCAACGGCCACCGGGTGCTGGCGCTCGTCGCCGGCAGCGCCGTCAACCAGGACGGTGCGAGCAACGGCCTGACCGCTCCCAACGGCCCCTCGCAGCAGCGGGTCATCCGCCAGGCCCTCGCCAACGCGCGCGTCTCCTCCTCGCAGGTCGACGTGGTCGAGGCACACGGCACCGGAACGACGCTGGGCGACCCGATCGAGGCGCAGGCGGTCATCGCCACCTACGGCCAGGGACGGCCCGCGGACCGCCCGCTGTGGCTGGGGTCGATCAAGTCGAACATCGGCCACACCCAGGCTGCCGCCGGCGTCGCGGGCATCATCAAGATGGTGCTGGCGATGCGGCACGGCATGCTGCCGCCGACCCTGAACGTGGACGAGCCGACCCCGCACGTCGACTGGGCGGCGGGCTCGGTGGAACTGCTCACCGAGGGCCGCGCCTGGCCGGCCGGGTCAGGACCGCGCCGGGCGGGCGTGTCGTCCTTCGGGATCAGCGGCACCAACGCACACGTCATCCTCGAGCAGGCTCCCGCCACCACGGAGCCGACGGGCACCGCGCCGGACACCGGGTTGCCGGTCGTCCCGCTGCTGCTGTCCGCACGGGGCACGGACGCCCTGCAGGCCCAAGCGCACCGGCTGCGCTCCCACCTGCTCGCCCACCCCGACGGCAGCCTCACCGACCTCGGCTTCTCCCTGGCCACGACCCGTGCCGCCCTCGACGACCGGGCGGCCCTGCTCGCCGCCGACCGCGACCAGGCGCTGCGCGGCCTGGAGGCGCTGGCGCGCGGCGAGGCGCACGGTACGGCGCTGCGCGGCACGGCCACGGACGGCACGACCGCCTTCCTCTTCACCGGCCAGGGCAGCCAGCGTCCCGGCATGGGCCGCGAACTGTACGCCGCGTACCCGGCGTTCGCGCAGGCCCTGGACGCGGTCTGCGCCGAGTTCGACCGCCACCTGGACGAACCGCTCAAGGACGTGCTCTTCGCGGCCGACGGCGAGCTGCTGGACCGTACCGACTACACCCAGCCCGCCCTGTTCGCCCTCGAGGTCGCGCTGTTCCGGCTGGTCGAGGCATGGGGCGTACGCCCCGACGTCCTGTGCGGTCATTCCGTCGGCGAGCTGGCCGCCGCGCACTGTGCCGGTGTGCTGTCGCTCGCGGACGCCTGCACCCTGGTGGCCGCCCGCGGCCGGCTGATGCGGGACCTGCCGGAGCGTGGCGCGATGGTGGCGATCCAGGCCACGCAGGAGGAGATCACCCTTCCCGACGGTGTCGCCGTCGCCGCGGTCAACGGACCGCAGTCCGTGGTGGTCTCCGGCGACGAGGACGCCGTACTGGACATCGCGGCCGCCTTCGCGGTGCGGGGACGCAAGACGCGCCGGCTGACCGTCAGCCACGCCTTCCACTCCCCGCACATGGACGGCATGCTGGCCGACTTCAGGAAGGTCGCCGAGGGCCTCACCTGCCACGCGCCGCGCATCCCGGTCGTCTCCTGCCTCACCGGTGCCCCCCTGACCGAGACGGACGTGACGCTGCCCGACTTCTGGGTGCGGCACGTGCGCGACACCGTCCGCTTCGCCGACGGCGTACGCACGCTCGAGGAGCAGGGCGTCACCACCTACGTGGAGCTCGGACCCGACGCGGTGCTCTCCGCGCTGGCACAGGAGAGCGTCACCGCCGGCGCGTTCCTGCCCCTGCTGCGCGGCGGCCGGGCGGAAGCCGAGTCGGTGACGACGGCGCTCGCCGGGCTGCACGTGCGCGGCACGGCGGTGGACTGGACGGCGTTCTTCGCGGCCACCGGCGCGCGCGGCGTCGAGCTGCCGACCTACCCCTTCCAGCGGCAGCGCTACTGGCTCGACGTCGGTTTCTCCGCCGAGGACGTGATGGCAGCCGGCCTCGACGCGGCGGGCCACCCGCTGCTGGGCGCGACGGTGGAACTGCCCGAGTCCGGCGGCCTCGTCCTCACCGGCAGGCTGTCCCTGCAGACCCAGCAGTGGCTCGCCGACCACACCGTCATGGACACCGTGCTGCTGCCCGGCACCGCCTTCGTCGAACTCGCGCTGCGCGCCGCCGCACAGAGCGGCTGCGACACCGTCGAGGAACTCACCCTCGAAACGCCCCTGCTCCTGCCCGACCACGGCGGACTCCACCTGCGTCTGACCGTCGGACCGGCGGACGACTCGGGCCGGCGCACCCTCGCCGTGCACTCCCGCCCGGAGGACGCGGCCGACGCACAGCCGTGGCTGCGGCACGCGGCCGGCCTGCTGGCCACCGCGCCCGCCCCCGAACCGTTCGACCTGGCCGTCTGGCCGCCCGAGGGCGCCATCGAGATCCGTACCGACGGCCTGTACGAGGCCGCCGCCGCGTCCGGGCTCGGCTACGGCCCCGTCTTCCAGGGCCTGCGATCCGTATGGCGGCGCGGCGACGACCTGTTCGCCGAGATCGGCCTGCCCGACGGCCCCGGGACCGACGCGACCGCCTTCGGGCTGCACCCGGCACTGCTCGACTCCGCCCTGCACGGCATCGGGCTGGGCGGGCTCCTCCCGGACCAGGACGGCACCGCGGGCGGCCCCCGCCTGCCGTTCGCCTGGACCGGTGTCCGGCTGCACGCCGCCGGCGCCGACTCGCTGCGGGTGCGCCTCGCCCCGGGCGCCTCCGGCGGTGTCGCGCTGCAGGTCGCCGACGCGACCGGACTCCCGGTCGCCTCCGTCGACGAGCTGATCCTGCGCCCCGTGAACGCCGGACAGCTCGCCGCGTCCCGCAGCGCCGGCCACGACTCGCTGTTCCGGGTCGAGTGGACCCCGGTACCGGTGCCGGCCGAGGGCATCCCGGCCGGCGAACGCTGGGTCGTGCTCGGCCGCCCCGAGGACGCGGACACCCTCCGCGGCGAACGACTCGTCCACTACCCCGATCTGCCCGCGCTCGCCGCCGCCGACGACGTACCCGACGTGGTGCTCGTCCCGCTGCCCGCCGGGAACGAGACCGGGGACGAGACCAGCGGTACCGCCGAAGCCGCCAGGGCCGCCACCCGCGAGGTCCTGCGGACGGTGCAGACCTGGCTGGCCGACGCCCGCCTCGGCAGGGCACACCTGGTGTTCGTCACCACCGGTGCGACCGGAACCCGGCCCACGGAGGACGTGACCGACATCGTCCACGCACCGGTGTGGGGTCTGGTCCGCGCCGCCCAGTCGGAGAACCCCGGACGGTTCACACTGCTCGACACCGACGGCACCGACGCCTCGCGCCGGGTGCTGGCCGCCGCCCTGGCCTCGGGCGAACCCCAACTCGCCCTGCGCTCCGGCACCGCACACGCCTGCCGCCTGGCCCGCGCCGCGGCGACCGCGGAGACCACCGCCGCCGAACTCGACCCGTCCGGCACCGTCCTCATCACCGGGGCCGGCACCCTCGGCCGGCTGGTCGCCCGCCACCTGGTGGCCGAACGCGGCGTACGACACCTGCTGCTGGCCAGCCGTCGCGGCGAGGCCACCGAAGGCGCCGCGGAACTCACCTCCGAACTGGCGGCGTCGGGCGCCCGCGTCACCTGGGCCGCGTGCGACGCCGCGGACCGGGAGGCGCTGGCCGGGCTGCTCGCGGCGATACCGGGCGAACACCCCCTGACCGCGGTGGTCCACACCGCCGGTGTCCTCGACGACGGCGTCCTCGACTCACTGACCGAGGACCGCATCGACCGGGTACTGCGTCCCAAGACCGACGCGGCATGGAACCTGCACGAACTCACCCGCGACCTGGACCTGACCGCGTTCGTCCTCTTCTCCTCCGTCGCCGGCCTGTTCGGCGCCGCCGGGCAGGGCAACTACGCGGCGGCGAACACCTTCCTCGACGCGCTCGCCCAGCACCGCGCGGCCCAGGGCCTGCCGGCCACCTCGCTCGCCTGGGGCGTGTGGGCCACCGACGACGGCATGGCGGGCGCCCTCACGGAGGCCGACCTGACCAGGATGGCTCGCGCCGGCGTCGCGCCACTGGCCGTGACCGAGGGCCTCGCCCTGTTCGACGCGGCCGGCACGCTCCCGGACCCGCTGCTCGTGCCGATGCGCACCGACGCCGCCGGACTGCGCGCCCAGGCCGCCGCCGGCACCCTGTCCCCGCTGCTGCGCGGACTCGTCCGCACCCCGGCGGCGCGCGCCGCCGCCGGCCCGGGCACGGCCGGCGCACCCACGGCGGCCTCCCTGGAGCAGCGCCTGGCCGGACTGACGGGCACCGAACGCGAACGCATGCTGCTCGACGTGGTACGCACCCAGGTCGCCGCCGTGCTCGGCCACGCCGGGCCGGACGCGGTCGACCCCGGCCGCGGCTTCCTCGACCTGGGCTTCGACTCGCTCACCGCCGTCGACCTGCGCAACCGACTCGGCGCAGCCGCCGGGATCCGCCTGCCCGTCACGCTGATCTTCGACTATCCGACCCCTACGGCGCTCGCCGGTCACCTCAGCGCAGAGCTGGGCGACGGCGCCGCCCCGGCCGCCCACGGCGTACACGCCGAACTCGACAGGCTCGAGGCGATCCTCTCCGAGGTCGGCCCCGACGACGTCGAACGACCCGGCATCGACGCCCGCCTGCGAGAGCTCCTGTCCAAGTGGAACGACACGCACAGTGCAACCGACGGCACCCGAAGCGGCGACATCGACTCCGCCACCGCGGACGAGATCTTCGACCTGCTCGACGACGAGCTCGGCCTTTCCTGACCCACGCGCACCGAGCCCGCGCTTTCCGGCTCGCACACATCCCACCACTCTCACCACGGGGACGGCGTACATGGTGAACGAGGAGAAGTACCTCGATTACCTCAAGCGGGCGACGACCGATCTGCGCGAGGCCCGACGACGGCTGCGCGAGGTGGAGGAGCGGGACGCCGAGCCGATCGCCATTGTGGCGATGAGCTGCCGGTACCCCGGAGGGGTGCACACCCCCGAGGACCTGTGGGAGCTCGTCGCCCACGGCGACGACGCGGTCTCCGGCTACCCGGCCGACCGCGGCTGGGACACCGACGTCCTCTTCGACCCGGACCCGGACACCGACGGCCGGCCCAGGGAGTACGTCCGCGAGGGCGGCTTCCTGCACGACGCGGCCGAGTTCGACCCGGCGTTCTTCGGTATCTCGCCGCGCGAGGCGCTGGCGATGGACCCGCAGCAGCGGCTGCTGCTGGAGACCTCCTGGGAGGCGTTCGAACGGGCCGGGATCGACCCGACGACACTGCGCGGCAGCCGCACCGGCGTGTTCGCCGGCGTGATGTACCACGACTACGGAGCCCGCCTGTTCGCCGTGCCGGAGGAGGTCGAGGGCTTCCTGGGCAACGGCAGCTCCGGCAGCATCGCCTCGGGCCGGGTGGCCTACACCTTCGGCCTCGAGGGCCCCGCCGTCACCATCGACACGGCCTGCTCCTCCTCGCTCGTCGCCGTCCACCTGGCCGCGCAGGCGCTGCGCTCCGGCGAGTGCACGCTCGCCCTGGCCGGTGGTGTCACCGTCATGTCGACGCCCGGCACCTTCACCGAGTTCAGCCGTCAGCGCGGCCTCGCCCTCGACGGCCGCTGCAAGTCCTTCGCGGACGCCGCCGACGGCACGGGCTGGGGCGAGGGAGCCGGCATGCTGCTCCTGGAGCGCCTGTCCGACGCCGAGCGCAACGGCCACCGGGTGCTCGCCCTCGTCCGCGGCAGCGCGGTCAACCAGGACGGCGCGAGCAGCGGCCTGACCGCGCCCAACGGACCCTCGCAGCAGCGCGTCATCCGCCAGGCCCTGGCCGCCGCCCGGCTGTCGCCCACCCACATCGACGCCGTGGAGGCGCACGGCACCGGTACGACGCTCGGCGACCCGATCGAGGCGCAGGCGCTGCTCGCCACCTACGGGCAGGGCCGGGAGGACGGCCGCCCGCTGTGGCTGGGCTCCGTCAAGTCCAACATCGGCCACACCCAGGCCGCCGCCGGCGTCGCCGGGATCATCAAGATGGTCATGGCGATGCGGCACGGCGTCCTGCCCCGGACCCTCCACGTCGACGAGCCGACCCGCAACGTCGACTGGTCGGCGGGAGCGGTCTCCCTGCTCACCGAGCCGCGCACCTGGCCGGAGACCGGCCGTCCGCGCAGGGCCGCGGTCTCCTCGTTCGGCATCAGCGGTACCAACGCCCACACGGTGCTCGAACAGGCTCCCGAGGACCGGCCCGACGACAGCGCCGTACAGGACCGGCCGGACGGCGGTTCCGTACCGCAACTCTGGCCGCTGTCGGCCAGGACGCCCGAGGCACTGCGCGCCCAGGCCGAACGGCTCCGCGCCCACCTGACCGCCCACCACGGCACGACCGTCGCCGACATCGGCCGCACCCTCGCGACCGGCCGCGCGGCCTTCGACCACCGCGCGGTCGTCGTCGGCCGCGACCTCGACACACTCCTCGCCGGACTCGACGCACTGGTGGCCGGCCAACCCCGCCCGAACGTGGTCCATGGCCGGGCCAGGGCAGGGAAGACGGCGTTTCTGTTCACCGGGCAGGGCAGCCAGCGGCTGGGGATGGGCCGGGAGCTGTACGACGCGTATCCCGTGTTCGCCCGGGCGCTGGACGAGGTCTTCGAGCGGTTCGAACTGCCGTTGCGCGAGGCGGTGTTCGGCGACGCGTCCGCGGTTCTGGATCAGACGGCGTACACGCAGCCCGCGTTGTTCGCGGTGGAGGTGGCGCTGTTCCGGCTGCTGGAGTCGTGGGGTATCAGGCCGGACTTCGTCTCCGGTCATTCGATCGGTGAGATCGCGGCCGCGCACTGTGCGGGTGTGCTGTCACTGGAGGACGCGTGCACCCTGGTCGCCGCGCGTGGCCGGCTGATGCAGGAGCTGCCTTCCGGTGGTGCGATGGTGGCGCTGCAGGCGACCGAGGACGAGGTCATCCCGTACCTGTCGGACACCGTGAGCATCGCCGCGGTCAACGGCCCCACCTCCGTGGTCGTGGCCGGTGACGAGGACGCCGTACTGGAGATCGCCGCCCGCTTCGAGGAGCAGGGCCGCAAGATCAAGCGCCTGACGGTCAGTCACGCCTTCCACTCCCCGCACCTGGACGGCATGCTGGACGCCTTCCGGGAGGTCGCGGAGGGGCTGTCGTACGAGGCTCCGCGTATCCCGGTCGTCTCGAACCTCACCGGCGCCGTCGCGACCGCGGAGGAGCTCACCAGCCCCGGCTTCTGGGTCCGCCATGTCCGTGAGGCCGTCCGTTTCCACGACGGGGTCCGGGCGCTGGAGGCCCAGAACGTCACCACCTTCATCGAGCTCGGCCCGGACGGTGTGCTCTCGGCGATGGCGCAGGACTGCGTCAGCGGTGACGGCCACGCCTTCGTCCCCGTGCTGCGCCAGGGACGGGCGGAGGCGGAGAGCGCGGCCGCCGCTCTGGCCCAGGCCCACGTACGAGGTGTGCCGATCGCGTGGAGCGAGGTGTACGCCCGGGCCGGCGGGCACCAGGCCGAGCTGCCGACCTACGCCTTCCAGCGCGAGAGGTACTGGCTGGACAGCGGCTACCCGCTCGGGGACGTGACCTCGGCCGGGCTCGGCGCGGCCGACCACCCGCTGCTGGGGGCGGCCGTCGCCCTCGCCGACACCGACGGCTTCCTCTACACCGGCCGGCTGGCGCTCGACACCCACCCGTGGCTCGCCGACCACACGGTCATGGGCTCGGTGCTGCTGCCCGGCTCGGCCTTCGTGGAACTGGCGTTCCGCGCCGGTGACCAGGTCGGCTGCGACCACCTGGAAGAGATCACCCTCGAGGCGCCGCTGGTCCTGCCCGCTACGGCCGGGGTCCAGATCCAGCTGTGGGTCGGCCCGCCGGACGGGTCGGGCCGGCGTTCGCTGTCCGTGTACTCGCGGTCCGAGGAGGCGCCCGCCGACGCGCCGTGGACCCGGCATGCCGCGGGCGTGCTGACCACGGGGACCGTGCCGACCGGAGCCGCCGACATGACGGTCTGGCCCCCCGAAGCCGCGGTCGCGCTGCCCCTCGACGGTCTGTACGAAGGGCTGAGCGAGGCCGGCCTGGTGTACGGGCCCGACTTCCAGGGCGTGCGGGCCGCCTGGCGGCGCGGCGAGGAGATCTTCGCCGAGGTCGAACTGGGCGACGGCCAGCGGCCGCAGGCCGGCTCCTACGGGCTGCACCCGGCCCTGCTGGACTCGGCGCTGCACGCCCTCGGGCTCGGTGGAGTGGTGGCCGACGACGGCCGGGGCCGACTGCCGTTCTCCTGGAGCGGAGTGTCGCTGCAGGCCGTCGGCGCGTCGGCCGCGCGCGTGCGGCTGGCGGGCACCGGGCGGCCGGACGTGGTGTCCGTGACCGTCGCCGACGCCGTCGGCCGGCCGGTGGCCCGCGTCGACGAGCTGACGCTGCGCACGGTGTCGCCGGATCAGGTCCGCACCGGTCACCACGAGTCGCTCTTCCGGGTCGAGTGGGCAGCCGTCCCGGTGCCCTCGGTGATCCCCGCCGGCCGGTGGGCCGTACTGGGTGACGGAGAGGCCGGACCGGTCGCCGAGGCGGACCGGTACGCGGACCTGGACGGCCTGCGAGCCGCCCTCGACGCGGGGTCGGCCGCCCTGCCCGACACGGTCCTGGCCACGTTCACGTCCCCGGACGCGGACACCGGCGCCGAGGCGGTGACCGAGGCGACCGGGCGCGCCCTGGGCCTGCTGCGGTCCTGGCTGGCCGACGAGCGGTTCGCCGACGCCCGGCTGGTCTTCGTCACCCGTGGCGCGGTGGCCGCAGGTAGCGGCGAGACGGTCGGCGACCTGACGCACGCGGCCCTGTGGGGGCTGGTGCGCTCGGCGCAGTCGGAGCACCCGGAGCGCTTCGTCCTCGTCGACCTCGACGGTTCCTCCACCGCCCTTCCGGCCGCCCTGGCCTGCGGCGAGCCGGAGATCGCCGTGCGCGCGGGAGCGCTGCGGGCACCGCGGCTGGCCCGCGCGGCCGTCACCGACCCGAGCACGCGGCCCTACGACCCCGACGGCACCGTCCTCGTCACCGGCGCCACCGGCACGCTGGGCAGCCTCGTCGCCCGCCACCTGGTGGCCGAGCACGGGGTACGCCACCTGCTGCTCGTCAGCCGCCGCGGCGGCGCCGGCGCGACCGGGCTGACCGACGCACTGGAGCAGGCGGGCGCCCAGGTCACCTGGGCCGCCTGCGACGTCGCCGACCGCGCCGCGCTGGCGGCCGTACTGGCCGGCGTTCCCCAGGCACATCCGCTGACCGCCGTCCTGCACACCGCCGGGGTGCTGGACGACGGTGTCGTCGGCTCGCTGACCACCGAGCGGCTCGGGCGCGTGCTGCGCCCCAAGGTGCACGCGGCACTCCACCTGCACGAACTGACACAGGAGATGGACCTGTCGTCGTTCGTGCTGTTCTCCTCGGCCGCGGGCGTCTTCGGCAGCCCCGGCCAGGCCAACTACGCCGCCGCCAACACCTTCCTGGACGCCCTCGCCCACCACCGGCGCGCCCTGGGCCTGCCCGCGGTGTCGCTCGCCTGGGGGCTGTGGGACGCCGACGGCGGCATGGCGGGCGGCCTGGACGCCTCGGACGTCGAGCGGATGAACCGCGGCGGGGTGCGCGGCCTGCCCGCGGCCGAGGGCCTGCGGCTCCTGGACGCGGCCGCCTCGTCCTCCGAAGCCCTGCTGGTTCCCGCCCGGCTCGACCTGACCGCGCTGCGCGCCGACGCGGCCGCCGGCCCTGTGCCGCCGTTGCTGCGCGGCCTGGTCCGGGTTCCCGCCCGCCGGACCGCCGAGACCCACGGCACCGGCACCGGTGCCTCCTCGCTCGCGCAGGACCTGGCCGGCCTCGGCGAGGCCGAGCAGGAACGCCTTCTGCTGGACCTGGTGCGCACGCATGTCTCGGCGACCCTCGGCCACCACACCCCGCGCGCGGTCGATCCCGACGCGGCCTTCAAGGAACTCGGCTTCGACTCGCTGACCGCAGTGGAACTGCGCAACCGCCTGAGCGGGGCCACCGGACTGCGGCTCGCCGCCACCCTGGTCTTCGACCACCCCACCTCCGCCGTCCTCGCCCGGCACCTGCACGCCGAGATCATCGGCACGCCTACGGCCGAGACGGCCGCCGCGGTGGTCGCCGACGACCACGAGCCCATCGCGATCGTCGCGATGAGCTGCCGTTACCCGGGCGGGGTCCGTACTCCCGAGGACCTGTGGCAGGCGGTCGCCGCCGGCCTCGACGGGATCACCCCCTTCCCGGCCGACCGGGGCTGGGACGTCGAGGGCATCTACCACCCCGACCCCGACCACCCCGGCACCAGTTACACCCGCGAGGGCGGCTTCCTGCACGACGCGGGCGACTTCGACCCCGCGCTCTTCGGCATCAGCCCGCGCGAGGCTCTCGCCACCGACCCGCAGCAGCGGCTGCTGCTGGAGACCGCCTGGGAGGCGTTCGAACGCGCGGGCATCGACCCGGCGTCCCTGCGCGGCAGCCGGACCGGCGTCTTCGCCGGCGTGATGTACCACGACTACGCCTCGCTGCTGGAGCAGGCTCCCGGCGTCGCCGAAGGCTCGCTCGGCTCGGGCGCCACCGGCAGCATCGCCTCCGGCCGGGTGTCCTACACCTTCGGCCTGGAGGGGCCCGCGGTCACCATCGACACGGCCTGCTCCTCGTCGCTGGTCGCCCTGCACCTGGCCGTCCAGGCGCTGCGCACCGGCGAGTGCACGCTCGCCCTGGCCGGCGGCGTCACCGTCATGGCGACGCCCGGCACCTTCGTCGGCTTCAGCCGGCAGCGCGGCCTCGCCGCGGACGGCCGCTGCAAGGCCTTCGCTGCGGGCGCGGACGGCACCGGCTGGTCCGAGGGCGTAGGCCTGCTACTGGTGGAGCGACTGTCGGACGCCCGTAGGAACGGTCATCCCGTGCTGGCGGTGGTCCGCGGTACGGCGGTGAACCAGGACGGTGCGAGCAACGGCCTGACCGCACCCAACGGCCCGTCCCAGCAGCGCGTCATCCGGCAGGCGCTGGCCAACGCCCGGCTGTCGGGGGCGGACGTCGACGCGGTGGAGGCACACGGCACCGGTACGACCCTGGGCGACCCGATCGAGGCGCAGGCGCTGCTGGCCACCTACGGGCAGGAGCATGCCGAGGACCGGCCGCTGTGGCTGGGCTCCGTCAAGTCCAACTTCGGCCACACGCAGGCCGCCGCGGGTGTCGCCGGCATCATCAAGATGGTCATGGCGATGCGGCACGGCATCCTGCCGCGGACCCTGCACGTCGACGAACCCTCGCCGCACGTGGACTGGCGGGCGGGCGCGGTGGAACTGCTGACCGAGGCCCGCCCGTGGCCCGAGACCGGCCGGCCCCGCCGGGCCGCGGTCTCGTCCTTCGGCATCAGCGGCACCAACGCCCACACCATCATCGAGCAGGCCCCGGCGGCCGTCGCGCGCGCACACCCCCAGCCGGAGCCCGTCCGGGCACCGGACCTGATCTGGCCGGTGTCGGGCGGGACCGAGGACGCCCTGCGCGCCCAGGCCGACCGGCTGCGCGGCCACCTGGCCGCCCATCCCGGACTGCGTCCGGCCGACGTCGGATACACGCTGGCCGCCGGGCGCGCCGCGTTGGCACACCGTGCCGCCGCCGTCGGCAACGACCGGGACACTCTGCTCGCGGGCCTGACCGCGCTGGCCGACGGCACACCGGCGGCGAGCCTGCTGCGTGGCCGTGCCGCCTCGGGCGGCCGTACCGCGTTCCTGTTCACCGGCCAGGGAAGCCAGCGCCCCGGTATGGGCCGCGAGCTGCACGCCGCCCACCCCGCCTTCGCGACAGCCCTGGACGCGGTCTGTGCGGAGCTGGACCGGCACCTCGAACACCCGCTGAGAGACGTCCTGTTCGGCACCGAACGCGAACCCCTGGACCGAACGGCGTACAGCCAGGCCGGACTCTTCGCGCTGGAGGTGGCACTGTTCCGCCAGCTCCAGGCGTGGGGGCTCACCCCCGACTTCCTCGCCGGGCATTCCATCGGCGAGCTGGCGGCCGCGCACTGCGCGGGTGTGCTGTCGCTGGAGGACGCCTGCACGCTGGTGGCGGCGCGTGGCCGGCTGATGCAGGAGCTGCCTTCCGGTGGTGCGATGGTGGCCGTCCAGGCCACCGAGGACGAGATCACCCCGTACCTGACCGACGCCGTGAGCATCGCCGCGGTCAACGGCCCCGCGTCCGTGGTCGTCTCCGGCGACGAGGACGCCGTGCTCGGCATCGCCGCGGCCTTCGAGGAGCGGGACCGCAGGACCAAGCGGCTGACGGTCAGTCACGCCTTCCACTCCCCGCACATGGACGGCATGCTGGACGCCTTCCGCGAGGTCGCCGAAGGCCTGACGTTCCATGCCCCGCGCATCCCCGTCGTGTCCACCCTCACCGGTGCGCTCGTCACCGCGGAGGAGATCCGCACGCCGGACCACTGGGTGCGGCACGTCCGCGAGACGGTCCGCTTCTGCGCCGCCGTCCGGGCCCTCGAGGACGAGGGCGTCACCACCTTCGTCGAACTCGGGCCCGACGGTGTGCTGGCCGCGCTGGCGCAGGAATGCGTCACCGGCGAGGGCACCGCCTCCGCCCCCACCCTGCGCGGCAACCGGCCGGAGACCGGCACCCTGACGGCCGCACTCGCCTTCGCCCAGACGCACGGCGCACAGCCGGACTGGGAGGCGGTGTTCGCGGGCACCGGAGCCGACCGCGTCGATCTGCCCACGTATGCCTTCCAGCACCGCAGGTACTGGCCGTCGCCGGCCGGCCGAGCGGCGGGTGACCCGGTCGCGCTCGGACTGGCGGCGGCCGGCCACCCGCTGCTCGGCGCGACGGTGGAACTCGCCGACGACGACGGGACGGTGTTCACCGGCCGGCTGTCGCCGCGCACCCACCCGTGGCTCGCCGACCATGTCGTGTCGGGCTCGGTGCTGCTGCCGGGCACGGCGTTCGTCGAACTCGTCACCCACGCCGGCGGCCAGGTCGGCTGCGACCGGCTGGAGGAACTCGTCCTCGAAGCACCGCTGATCCTGCCGGAGCACGGAGCGGTGCACGTACAGCTCGTACTGGGCGCCCCGGACGACACCGGCCGGCGCCGGGTCACCGTTCACTCGCGCCCGGAGAGCGCGGCCGCCGAGGAGCCGTGGACCCGGCACGCCGACGGCACCCTGGCCACCGGCACCGACGCGGCCTCCTTCGACCTGGCGGCGTGGCCCCCGCCGCACGCCACCCCCGTCGCGCTGGAGGGACGGTACGCGGACCTGGCCGCCGCCGGGCTGCACTACGGCCCGGCGTTCCAGGGGCTGCGGGCCGCCTGGGTGCGGGGTGAAGACGTCTACGCCGAGGTCGAACTGCCGCAGGACGAACGGCCACAGGCGGGCGACTACGGCGTCCACCCGGCGCTGCTGGACGCGGTGCTGCACGCCGTCGGACTGGGCGGCTCCCTCGCCGCCGACGACGCGGACGGCACGGCACGGCTGCCGTTCTCCTGGAGCGGTGTGACCCTGCACGCGGGGGGTGCCTCCACGCTGCGGGTGCGGCTGACGAAGGCCGGCCCCGACGCCGTCGCCCTGGACGTCGCCGACGGCACCGGACGGCCGGTCGCGTCCGTCGGCTCCCTGGTGCTCCGGACGCTCCCGGCCGAGGGCATCCGCGACGGTCACCGCCGGTCGCTGTTCCGCCTGGACTGGGCACCCGTCGCCGTGCCGGCGGCCTCGTCCACCGGGGACCGGGCCGTCGTCGGTGCCGACGACGACCTGCGCAGCCTCGGCATCCACGCCTCCGTACACGCCGATCTCGCGTCCCTGGCGGCCGACATCGCGTCCGGCGCACCCGCGCCGGAGACCGTGATCCTCCCCCTGACCCCTCCCGCCCCCGCCGTCAGCGACCTCGCCGAAGCCGTGCGCGGCGCAGCCGTGGAGGCCCTCGCCGCCGTCCACCTCTGGCTGGCGGACGAGCGGTTCGCCGCGTCCCGCCTCGCCTTCGTCACCCGGGGCGCGGTGGCCACAGGGCCCGGCGAGGACGTCACCGACCTGACGCACGCCGCCGTATGGGGCCTGGTGCGATCGGCCCAGTCGGAGCACCCCGGCCGCTTCCTGCTGATCGACTCCGACGGCCTCGCCCACCCGGCACTGCCCGCCGCCCTCACCACGGACGAGTCGCAACTGGCCCTGCGCAAGGGCCGGTTGCTGGCCCCCCGGCTGGCCCGCGCCACTGCGACGGCCGACACCTCCCGCCTCGACTTGGACGGCACGGTCCTGCTCACCGGGGCCACCGGCACCCTGGGCCGCCTGGTGGCCCGGCACCTGGTGGCCGAGCACGGCGTACGGCACCTGCTGCTGACCAGCCGCCGCGGCACCGACGCCGAGGGGGCGACAGAACTCCTGGCCGACCTGCGCGACTCGGGCGCAGCCACCGTCCGGCTCGTCGCCTGCGACGCCGCCGACCGGGAGGCGCTGGCCGCCCTGCTGGACACCGTCCCCGCGGCGCATCCGCTCACCGCGGTGATCCACTCCGCGGGAGTGCTCGACGACGGGACCATCGGATCGCTGACCCCGGAACGCGTCGAGCGGCTTCTGCGCCCCAAGGCCGATGCCGCCCTCAACCTGCACGAACTCACCCGCGACCACGACCTTTCGGCGTTCGTCCTGTTCTCCTCGGCCGCCGGCCTGTTCGGCAGCCCGGGCCAGGCGAACTACGCCGCCGCCAACACGTTCCTCGACGCCCTCGCCCACCACCGCCGCGCCCAGGGCCTCCCGGCCGTCTCCCTCGCCTGGGGGCTGTGGGCCGAACCCGGCGCGATGACCGGTGAGTTGGGCCGGGCCGACCTGGACCGCATGAGCCGCGGCGGTGTCACCGCCCTCACCACCGCGGAGGGACTCGACCTCCTCGACGCCGCACTCGCACCGGGCGAGCAGCCACTGCTCGTTCCGATACGGCTGGACACCGCCGCACTGGGCGCACGCGCGGACGCGGACGGCGTACCGCCGCTGCTGCGCGGCCTGGTCCCGGCCCGTCCGCGTCGCAGCACGGAGAGCTCCGGACAACCGGGCGGAGGCTCGCTCGCCCAGCGGCTCACCGCACTGCCCGACGAGGATCGGCACAGCGTGCTGCTGGACCTCGTCCGAGCCCAGGTCGCCGCCGTGCTGGCCTACGACGACGCACAGCTGATCGAGGCGGACCGCTCCTTCCGCGAGCTGGGCTTCGACTCGCTGACGGCGGTCGAACTGCGCAACCGGATCGGCACCGCCACCGGTCTGCGGCTGCCCGCCACCCTGGTCTTCGACCACCCGACGCCCGTGGTCCTCGCCGAGTTCCTGCACGGCGAGCTGCTCGGCACCGACCCCCGCGCGACGGCCACGCCGGACACCGCGACGACCGCGTCCGGCGACGGCGACCCCATCGCCATCGTCGGACTGGCCTGCCGGTACCCGGGCGGAGTGCGCACCCCCGAGGATTTGTGGCGCCTGGTGGCGGAGGGCCACGACGCCATCGCGGAGTTCCCGGACGACCGCGGCTGGGACCTCGACGCGCTCTACCACGCCGATCCCGACCGCACCGGCACCAGCTACACCCTCCGCGGCGGCTTCGTCGACGACGCCGCGCACTTCGACGCCGCGTTCTTCGGGATCAGCCCGCGCGAGGCCGTGGCGATGGATCCGCAGCAGCGGCTGCTGCTGGAGACCTCCTGGGAGGCGTTCGAGCGGGCCGGCATCGACCCGGGCTCGCTGCGCGGCAGCCGGACCGGTGTGTTCGCCGGTGTGATGTACCACGACTACGCGTCCCGGCTGTCGGCCCTGCCCGAGGGAGTCGAGGGCTTCCTGGGCACGGGCAACGCCGCCAGCGTGGTCTCCGGACGGCTCGCCTACACCTTCGGCCTGGAGGGTCCGGCCGTCACGGTCGACACGGCCTGCTCCTCGTCGCTGGTCGCCCTGCACCTGGCGGTCCAGGCGCTGCGCAACGGTGAATGCTCGCTCGCACTGGCGGGCGGTGTCACGGTGATGGCGACACCGGCGCCCTTCGTGGAGTTCAGCCGGCAGCGCGGGCTCGCCGCGGACGGCCGCTGCAAGGCATTCGGCGCGGACGCGGACGGCACCGGCTGGTCCGAAGGCGCGGGTGTGCTGCTGGTGGAGCGCCTGTCGGACGCCCGCCGCAACGGCCACCCCGTGCTGGCGCTGGTCCGTGGCTCGGCGGTGAACCAGGATGGTGCGAGCAATGGTCTGACGGCGCCGAACGGTCCCTCGCAGCAGCGGGTGATCCGGCAGGCGCTGGCTTCGGCGGGTCTGTCGGCTTCGGACGTGGACGCGGTGGAGGCGCACGGTACGGGTACGACGCTGGGTGACCCGATCGAGGCGCAGGCGCTGCTGGCCACCTACGGTCAGGAGCGGGCCGAGGACCGACCGCTGTTGCTCGGCTCCATCAAGTCGAACATCGGTCACACACAGGCCGCGGCCGGCGTGGCGGGCGTCATCAAGATGGTGCTGGCGATGCGGCACGGTGTGCTGCCGCGGACCCTGCACGTGGACGAGCCGTCCCCGCATGTGGACTGGGCGGCGGGAGAGGTGTCGCTGCTGACCGAGGCCCGGGACTGGCCGGAGACCGACCGTCCCCGCCGGGCCGCCATCTCCTCGTTCGGCTTCAGCGGCACCAACGCCCACACGATCATCGAGCAGCCGCCCGCGGCCACGGACGGGCCCGCTTCCGAGGTGGCACCGCCGGTGCTGCCGTGGGTGCTCTCCGGCCGGACCGAGGACGCGCTCGGGGCCCAGGCGGCACGGCTGCGCGCCCACCTGCTCGACGCCGGCGACGAGTGTGCCCCCGTGGACGTCGGCTACTCGCTCGCGGCCCACAGAGCCGCGTTCGACCGGCGTGCGGTGGTCGTGGCGGGTGGCCGTGACGGTCTGATGGCGGGGCTTGAGGCTCTGGCCGAGGGACGCGGTGCGGCGGCCGGCCTGGTGACCGGGTCGGTGGTGGCGGGCAAGACGGCGTTCTTGTTCACCGGTCAGGGCAGCCAGCGGCTGGGGATGGGCCGGGAGCTGTACGACGCGTATCCCGTGTTCGCCCGGGCGCTGGACGAGGTGTTCGTTCGGTTCGAACTGCCGCTGTCTGAGGCGGTGTTCGGTGATGAGTCCGCGGTTCTGGATCAGACGGCGTACACGCAGCCCGCGTTGTTCGCGGTGGAGGTGGCGCTGTTCCGGCTGCTGGAATCGTGGGGTATCAGGCCGGACTTCGTCTCCGGTCATTCGATCGGTGAGATCGCCGCGGCGCACTGTGCGGGTGTGCTGTCGCTGGAGGACGCGTGCACGCTGGTGACGGCGCGGGGTCGGTTGATGCAGGAGCTGCCGTCCGGTGGTGCGATGGTGGCGCTGCAGGCGACCGAGGACGAGGTCATCCCGTACCTGACCGATGCCGTGAGCATCGCCGCGGTCAACGGCCCGGCGTCCGTGGTGGTCGCCGGTGACGAGGACGCCGTACTGGACATTGCCGCTTCCTTCGAGGAGCAGGGCCGGAAGACGAAGCGCCTGACGGTCAGTCACGCCTTCCACTCCCCGCACATGGACGGCATGCTGGAGGCCTTCCGGGAGGTCGCGGAGGGCCTGTCGTACGAGGCTCCGCGTATCCCGGTCGTCTCGAACCTCACCGGCGCCGTCGCGACCGCGGAGGAGATCACCAGCCCCGGCTTCTGGGTCCGCCATGTCCGTGAGGCCGTCCGTTTCCACGACGGGGTCCGGGCGCTGGAGGCCCAGAACGTCACCACGTTCATCGAGCTCGGCCCGGACGGTGTGCTCTCGGCGATGGCGCAGGACTGTGTCACCGGCGAGGACCATGCGTTCGTGCCGGTGCTCCGCGTGGGCCGTCCGGAGCCGGAAACCCTGACCACGGCCCTCGCGCAGGCCCACACCCGGGGCATCGCGGTGGACTGGCAGGCCTACTACGCCGGCACCGGCGCCCGACGCGTCGACCTGCCCACCTACGCCTTCCAGCACCGGCGCTACTGGCTGGAGGCGCCCGCGGGCTGGGTCGGTGATGTGGTGTCGGCCGGGCTGGCGGCGGCCGGGCATCCGTTGCTCGGTGCCGCGGCGGAACTTCCGGACCGCGAAGGGTTCGTGTTCACCGGGCGGCTGTCCCTCGACACGCACCCCTGGCTCGCGGAGCACATGGTGTCGGGCGCCGTGCTGCTGCCGGGCGCCGCGATCGTCGAGCTGGCGGTACGCGCCGGGGACCAGGTGGGCTGCGACCTGGTCGAACAGCTCGTCCTCGAAGCTCCGATGGTGCTGCCCGAACGGGGCGCGCTTCAGCTGCGGTTGACCGTAGGGGAGCCGGACCAGTCCGAACACCGCTCCCTCGGGCTGTATTCGCGCCCGCAGGACGCGTCCGCCGACGAGCCGTGGACACGGCACGCCGCTGGTGTCCTGGCCGGTGCCCCGCTGAAGCCTGCCATCGCGCCGGCGGTGCCCGAGTGGCCGCCACCCGGTGCCGAGACCGTCGACGTCGACGGGCTGTACGACGATCTCGCCGCCCTGGGACTCGGCTACGGCCCGGCCTTCCAGGGACTGCACGCCGCCTGGCGGGCCGACGGCGAAGTCTTCGCCGAGGTGGCGCTCGCCGGGGAACAGCGGGACGAGGCCGGTGCCTATGGGCTCCACCCGGCGCTGTTCGACGCGGCCCTGCACGCCATCGGGCTGGGCGACTTCTTCCCGGCCGACGAGGAGTCGGCCGAACCTCGCACGGCGCGGCTGCCGTTCGCCTGGGAAGGCGTACGGCTGCACGCCGAGGGCGCGACGGCGGTGCGCGTGCGGGTGTCGCCGGCCGGTACGGACGCCGTCTCCCTGACCTTGGCCGACGAGACCGGAGCACCGGTCGCCTCGGTGGACTCGCTCGTGCTGCGCCCGCTCGTCGCCGACCACGCCGGCCGGGGTCACCATGACGCCCTGTGGCGCCTCGACTGGACGCCGCTGCCCGCAGCCGGTGAGGTGTACGCGCCCGCCGCGGACGACCTGCCGAGGTGGGCCGTCGTAGGCGGCGACGACCTGAAGCTGGGCGCCGCCCTCCAGCGAGCCGGCGGACAGGTCGCCGCGTACGACGACCTGCCGGCGCTCGCCGGCGCCGTCGCCGACGGGGATCCGGCACCGGAGATCGTGTTCTCCTCCTGCATACCCGACCTGGCCCGCACCGCCGGTGTCGCCGCCGCGGCCCGCGAGGCGACCGGCGCGGCGCTCGGGCTGGTCCATGAGTGGCTCGCCGACGACCGCTTCTCCTCCGGCCCGTTGGCGGGCACGCGGCTCGCCCTGGTGACGCGCGGCGCGGTCGCCGCCGGCCCGGACGAGGACGTCGACGACCTGGTCCACTCGGCCCTGTGGGGACTGGTGAGGTCGGCGCAGGCGGAACATCCGGGCCGGTTCCTGCTGCTCGACCTCGACGGCGAGGACGGCCCGCTCCAGGCGCTGGCCGGCGTCCTGACCGGAGCGTCCGACGAGGCACAGCTCGCCGTGCGCGCGGGTTCGGTCCACGTGCCGCGGCTCGCCAGGGTCCCGTCCACCGCGGTCCGGCCGCGACCGGACCTCGACCCCGAGGGCACGGTGCTGATCACCGGGGCCACCGGAACGCTCGGCCGCCTGCTGGCCCGGCACCTCGTCACCGCGCACGGCGTGCGGCACCTGCTACTGGTCAGCCGGCGCGGCGCGACGGCCGACGGCGCCCGTGAACTGGCCGCCGAGCTGGGCGAGACGGGAGCCATGGTGACCTGGGCGGCCTGTGACACGGCGGACCGCGAGGCCCTGGCCGCCGTCCTGGACGCCATCCCGGAGGAGCATCCGCTCACCGCCGTCGTGCACTCCGCCGGCGTACTGGACGACGGCGTCGTCGAAGCGCTCACCTCCGAACGCGTCGAGCGCGTCATGCGGCCCAAGGTCGACGCCGCCTGGAACCTGCACGAGCTGACCCGCGAACACGACCTGTCGGCGTTCGTGCTGTTCTCCTCCGCCGCGGGCGTCTTCGGCAACCCCGGGCAGGCCAACTACGCGGCGGCGAACACCTTCCTCGACGCGCTCGCCCTGCACCGCCGTGCCCAGGGTCTTCCGGCGGTGTCCGTCGCCTGGGGGCTGTGGGACGAGGGTGACGGCATGGCGGCCACGCTGGACGAGGTCGGCCGGCAGCGGATCAGCAGGGGCAGCATGTCCGCCCTCGGCACCGACGAAGGCCTGGCGCTGTTCGACCTGGCTGGTGCGCTGGAGGAGGGGCTGCTGGTGGCCGCCCGCCTCGACCTCGGCCGTCCGCCGGCCGTGGCCGGCGGGGGCGCCGAGACAGTGCCGCCGCTGATGCGCGGACTGGTCCGCGCCCCCCGGCGCCGTACGGCCGCGGGCACGAGCGACTCCGACACGCGGACCTTCGCCGAACGCCTCGCCGGACTGTCCGCGGCCGAACGGGACCGGATCCTGCTCGATCTGGTACGCACCCAGGTGGCCGCCGTGCTCGGACACCAGCAGGCGGCCGCGGTCGAGCCGGACGCCGCCTTCAAGGAACTCGGCTTCGACTCGCTGACCGCCGTGGAACTGCGCAACCGCCTGAGCGGGGCCACCGGACTGCGGCTCGCCGCCACCCTGGTCTTCGACTACCCCACGCCCGGTGCCCTGGCCGGCCACCTCCGCACGCGGCTCCCGCAGCCGGATGGTGCGCCGTCCGTGTTCGGCGACCTCGACCGCCTCGAAGCCGCACTGGCCGGACTGAGCTCCGGCGAGACGGCACCGGACAGCGTCACCCGCTCGCGGATCACCATGCGCCTGCAGGCCCTGATGACCAGGTGGGACGACGCCCAGGGGCCGGCGGACGACGCCGCCGACCCAGACAACGATCTTGAAACAGCCACAGATGACGAGCTTTTCGACCTGCTCGACGACGAGCTCGGCTCGTCCTGAGAAAGGACCCGACGCGATGGCGAACGAGGACAAGCTCCGCGACTACCTCAAGCGGGCCACTGCCGACCTGCGTCAGGCCCGCCGGCGGCTGCGCGAGGTCGAGGAGCGCAACCAGGAACCCATCGCCGTCGTGGCGATGAGCTGCCGCTATCCGGGAGGTGTCCGCACCCCGGAGGACCTGTGGCAGCTGGTCCTGAACGGCACCGATGCCATCGGGCCGTTCCCCACCGACCGGGGCTGGGACGTCGACTCCCTCTATGACGCCGACCCCGACAAGGCGGGCTCCAGCTACGTCGGCGAAGGCGGATTCCTCTACGACGCCGGCCACTTCGACCCCGCCCTCTTCGGGATTTCGCCGCGTGAGGCGCTGGCGATGGATCCGCAGCAGCGGCTGTTGCTGGAGACGTCGTGGGAGGCGTTCGAGCGGGCCGGCGTCGACCCCACATCGCTGCGCGGCAGCCGCACGGCCGTGTTCGCCGGAGTCATGTACCACGACTACACGGCCCGCCTGGACGAGATCCCCGAAGGCGTCGAGGGCTTCCTCGGCACCGGAAGCTCCGGCAGCATCGCCTCCGGCCGCGTCGCCTACACCTTCGGGCTCGAAGGTCCGGCGGTGACGGTGGACACCGCGTGCTCGTCGTCGCTGGTCACCCTGCACATGGCGGTGCAGGCGCTGCGTGCCGGCGAGTGCGATCTGGCGCTCGCCGGCGGTGTCACGGTCATGGCGAGCCCGGCCACCTTCACCGAGTTCAGCCGACAGCGCGGCCTCGCCGCCGACGGCCGCTGCAAGCCGTTCGCGGCCGCCGCCGACGGCACCGGCTGGGGCGAGGGCGTGGGCATGCTGCTGGTGGAACGGCTGTCGGACGCCCGGCGCAACGGCCACCCGGTGCTGGCGGTGGTCCGCGGCAGCGCCGTCAACCAGGACGGTGCGAGCAATGGTCTGACCGCGCCGAACGGTCCGTCCCAGCAGCGCGTCATCCACCAGGCACTCACCAACGCCCGGCTGTCGGCCGACCAGGTCGACGCGGTGGAGGCGCACGGCACCGGTACGACGCTGGGCGACCCGATCGAGGCCCAGGCGCTGCTGGCCGCCTACGGCCAGGACCGGCCCGCGGACCGGCCGCTCCTGCTGGGCTCCATCAAGTCGAACATCGGCCACACGCAGGCCGCCGCGGGTGTCGCCGGAATCATCAAGATGATCCAGGCGATGCACCACGGCGTCCTCCCCAGGACCCTCCACATCGACGAGCCGACACCCCATGTCGACTGGTCGGCCGGCGCGGTCTCACTGCTGTCCGACACCGTTCCCTGGCCGGAGACCGGCGAACCACGCCGCGCCGCCGTCTCCTCCTTCGGTTTCAGTGGGACGAATGCGCATGTGGTGGTGGAGCAGGCGCCGGTGGAGGAGCCGGAGCCGGAGCCGGGGCCGGGGCTGGGGTCGGGGCCGGGGTCGGTGGGGGAGCCGGGTCTGGTGGCTGGTGGTGGGTGTGTGGTGTGGGCGTTGTCGGGCAGGAGTGCGGCGGCGTTGCGGGAGCAGGCGGGGCGGTTGCTGGCGTGGGTGGACGCGCATGAGGGTGTGCGTTCGGTGGATGTGGGTGTGTCGCTGGCGGTGGGCCGTGCGGGTCTGGAGCATCGTGCGGTGGTGGTGGGTGGTGAGGTTTCGCGGTTGCGTGCGGGGCTTGGCGCGGTTGCGGCTGGTTCGGTGGCGCCGGGTGTGGTGCAGGGGGTGAGTGCGGGGGGTAAGACGGTGTTCGTCTTCCCGGGTCAGGGTTCGCAGTGGGCGGGTATGGCTGCGCAGCTCCTGGATGTGTCGCCGGTGTTCGCTGCCCGGATCGGTGAGTGTGCGGCGGCGCTGGATCCGCTCACGGACTGGTCGTTGGTGGATGTGCTGCGGCGGGTGCCGGGTGCGCCGTCGCTGGAGCGGGTGGATGTGGTCCAGCCCGCTCTGTTCGCGGTGATGGTGTCGCTGGCGGAGGTGTGGCGGTCGGCGGGTGTGGAGCCCGCTGCCGTGCTCGGTCATTCCCAAGGGGAGATCGCGGCTGCCTGTGTGGCGGGGATCTTGAGTCTTGAGGATGCGGCGCGGGTGGTGGCGTTGCGCAGTCAGGTGATCGGCCGGGTTCTGGCCGGGCGTGGCGGGATGGTGTCGGTGGCGCTGCCGGTGGCGGCGGTGCGGGAGCGGATCGCTGTCTGGGGTGAGGAGCGGGTTTCGGTGGCGGCGGTGAACGGGCCGTCGTCGGTGGTGGTCTCGGGTGAGCCGCAGGCGTTGGAGGAGTTGCTGGCCGTGTGTGAGGCGGAGGGGGTCCGGGCTCGCAGGGTGCCGGTGGACTACGCCTCGCATTCCGCGCAGGTGGATTTGCTGCGGGAGGAGTTGCTGCGGCTGCTGGGCGGGGTCGAGCCCCGGCCCGCACGGGTGCCGTTCCTTTCCACGGTGACCGGCCAGTGGGTGCAGGGGTCCGAGCTCGCGGCGGGGTACTGGTTCGACAACCTGCGTCGCACGGTCGAACTCGACGGTGCGGTACGCACGTTGGTGGAGCAGGGTTTCGGTGCGTTCGTGGAGTGCAGTGCGCATCCGGTGCTGGCGATGGGGGTGCAGGAGAGCGTCGAGGACGCGGGCCGGCAGGCTGCTGTGGTGGGGACGCTGCGCCGCGATGACGGGGGAGTGGACCGTTTCCTGGCCTCGTTGGGTGAGGCGTTCGTGCAGGGTGTGTCGGTGGACTGGAAGGCGGTGTTCGCCGGGACCGGTGCCCGCCGGGTCGACCTGCCCACCTACGCCTTCCAACACCAGAACTACTGGCTGGAATCCGGAGCCGCCCCGGCCGCACAGGACACCATCCCCACCGACTCCGTCGAAACCCGCTTCTGGGAGGCGGTGGAGCGGGAGGACTGGGAGACGCTGGCCGCCGAGCTGGAGGTCGACGGGGATCAGCGGCTGAGTGAGGTGCTGCCCGTGCTGTCGTCCTGGCGGCGGCAGAGCCGTGAGACGTCGACCCTCGACGGATGGCGGTACCGGGTCGTCTGGAAACCGATGTCGGACAGCTCGACGGCCCCACGCCTGTCCGGAACCTGGCTGGTCGTCGCGCCGGACGCGGACGGCACATGGCCGGCGGGCGTCACTCGTACCCTCACCGCACGCGGTGCCGCGGTGCGGGTGCTGACCCCGGCCACGACCGACCGGGAAACACTGGCCGCCCTGCTGCGCGAAGAGGTCGGCGAGGGGGAGCCCGTCAGCGGGGTGCTGTCGTTGCTCGCCCTGGACGCCGGGCAGCCGTTGCACAGTTCCCTCGCGCTGGTGCAGGCACTCGGTGACGCGGAGGTCACGGCACCGCTGTGGTGCGCCACCCGCGGCGCGG
>NZ_JBSHAY010000056.1:0-34173 GCF_053611725.1 Streptomyces sp. NPDC054783
GGCCCGGGGCGAGGCGCCCCGGGCCGGCCGGCCGACCGGCCGTCGTCAGCCGGCGGCGTGGGCGCCGATGACGGACTGGGCGTAGACGACGCCGAGGCCGTAGGCGCCGCCGTGCTCCTTGACGATCTCCATGACGTCCATGTAGGTCTCGCCGCGAGCCCAGTCGCGCTGCAGCTCGAGCAGGACCTGGATCCAGGTCACCGGCACGGCGCCGGCGTTGACCATGCGCTGCATGGCGTGCTCGTGGGCGGCAGGGGTGACGCCACCGGAGGCGTCGGCGACCACGTAGACCTCGTAGCCCTGGCCGAGCGCGGAGAGCGCCGGCAGCACCAGGCAGACCTCGGTCCACAGGCCGGAGAGGATGATCTTCTTGCGGCCGGTCGCCTTGATCGCCTCGACGACCGCGTTGTCCTCCCAGGCGTTCATCGTGGTGCGGTCGATGATCTCCTCCCCCGGGAAGACCTCGGCCAGCTGCGGCAGGATCGGGCCGGAGAAGGACTTGGCGGCGACGGTGGTCAGCACCACCGGGACGTTGAACGCCTTGGCCGCCTTCGCCAGGCCCTCGGTCGCGTTGATGATCGCGGTGCGGTCGCCGCTGCCGACGCCGAAGAACATCTGCGGCTGGTGGTCGACGAACAGCATCACCGCGTTGTCGGGAGTCAGCAGGTCGGTGCTCGGGGCGGCCTTGACGCTGTGGAAGTTGAACATGAGATGGCCTCTCTAGGGCTGGAAATGGCGCGGGGTCCGCTGATTCGGCGGCCCGCGCGACACGGGTGCGAACCCGGTCCACCTGGGCATCCGTTGGAGGAGCCGGTGCGGCGGACCGGGATCCGCGAAAACCAGCATGTCGATGGCGGTAATCGGCCCTGTAGGTCAAACGACTACTCGTGATGCGTACCGTCTACTGCCTCCACGACGGTGGCACTGAGTGCCACCCCCCGAAACCACATTCCGGTCCCGCTGATCCAGCGCTCCCCACGCCGGCACCGCACAGCCTGGCCGACTGTCCCGCGACCCGACGGGGCGCGCCGAGCCGGGCAATCGCACGTCGTCGTGGATCGCAGGCAGTCATATGACCTACCGGGCCCGCGAACGGCTTCACCATGCTCGAACGGGTGGATCCTCCTGTGCCGGACCCTTCAGGGCATGGCCGTGCGGCGTCCCGCGACGGGGACGTCCCGTGAACAGGGACGTCCCGTGAAATGGATTTCGCCTGCTCGAGCGGGACCCACCGAGGAAAGGACGTCGTTACTGACCGGCGTCACTCGTGCGACGCCACGGGCCTCGGCGTGATCACGGAAGCGCACCGCCGTGCAGGCCGGTCGAACCGCCGCCTCGTTCTGCGCGGCGTACCCCCGCAGATGAAGCGGCTGCTCGTCGCGACGCGCCTCACCGCATCCTCATCATCGACCACCCGCCGCGCCCGCGGCCCATGTGACCTTGGGTGGGCGGGTCCTGGGGCACTCGCAGATCGCGGTGACGATGAACGTCTACACCCACGTGAACGACGGCGACCGCCGGGACGCCATGAGCCACATGAATCGCCTGCTCAGGCGGCGCCGCTGGGCGGGACTGCCGCCAAGAACACGTCGACCCTGCGGAACGCACCACGGCTTCCTCTCGTACCGCCGGGATCTCGGGTCGTGCCTACCCATGAACCGTGGCCGCCGCGGTGATGACCATCTCTTCCGCTCACTCGAGGTAAGCGGGCGGCTGCGCAGGTATCGGCGCCCGTCGATCCCAGCGTTGCCCGGGCACCCCACCTCGAAGCAACAGGCAATCACGCTGGATGGATCGTCGTACAGGAACGTCTCAGGTCGGCGTCCTCCATTGAGTCAATTCCTCAAGCTCCTCGCCCGGAGTCGACTCCTTGATCTCTTCGAGGAGCGGACTGCCTTTGCGACCAGCTCCCAGCTGAGATGCCTCTGTGCCTCCGATGGGGCGATGGACACATAAACCTCTTCTCCGGAATAACCGTCAACGCTATTTATCTTGTGATTTCCGTCAGGCGTGTTCGAGGAGGCGAAGATCGGAATTCGGCATTCCAGTGCGGGACGCGGCGGTCCTGTGTCGCTGGTGGGCAGGTCGGCGGAGCTCGCCGTGTTGGGATCGGCGGTGGACCAGGTACACGAGGCCGGTGCGGCTCTGCTGTTGCGTGGTGAGCCAGGAGTGGGCAAGACGGTTCTGCTGGACTGGGCAGCGGACCATGCGGTGCAGTCGGGCTTGCGGGTGCTTCGGGCCGCGGGGGTGGAGCAGGAGTCCGAGCTTGCTTTCTCGACCCTGCACCAGACCCTGTTTCCGCTGCTCGACCGCATCAAGGAGCTCCCCCTGGCCCAGCAGACGGCGTTGAACCGGGCTTTCGGTGTGGTCGACGACGGGGCTCCGGACCGCTTCACCATCTCGGTGGCAGCCCTTGCACTGCTGCGGCATGCGGCCGAAACCCAGCCCGTGCTCTTGATCGCTGATGACGTGCAGTGGGTCGACGCCTCCAGTGCCCGGGTCCTCGGTTTCATCCAGCGCCGCATCGCCCCACTGCCCGTCGTCGTCTTGGCAGCGGCGCGCAACGGATGGCGCAATCCCCTGGACTCGGCCGGCATCGACGTGCTCGACGTCGCACCGCTATCTACTCAGGACGCCGCCGCCTTGCTGGCCTCGGCATATCCAGGCCTCGCCGCGCCGGCCGCGCGCAGCGTCCTGGGTGAGGCCATGGGCAATCCCCTGGCGCTGGTCGAGCTGCCGGCGCAGCTCACCCGGCGCCAGCAGCGCGGGGCGGATCCGCTGCCGTCCTGGCTTCCGCTGGGTGAACGGCTGGAAGAAGGCTTCGCGGGCCAGATCCGTACGCTGCCCCAACCGGTCCGCAACACGATGCTTCTGGCAGCGCTGACCGGACAGGGACCGGGCGGCTTGCGGACGGTGCGGGAAGCCGCCCGCACCTGGCACGGCTGGGACGAGGAGGCTCTGGACGCCGGACAGACCAGCCGCCTGGTCACCGTGTGCGCCGGGAGCGAGAAGATCGAATTCCGGCATCCGCTGGTGCGATCCGCGGTCGTGCGGATGGCTCCCTTGGTGGTGCGCCGCGCCGCGCACCAGGCCTTGGCGCAAGTGCTCACGGCCGATCCGGTGCGGCGGGCCTGGCATCTGGCAGAGGCGGCCGACGGCCCGGACGAGACCGCGGCCCAGGCCCTGGTCGACGCCGCCGAGCGCGACCTGAACCGCGGAGGTGCCGCGGAGGCGACGGCAGCGCTGGCACGTGCGGCGGAGTTGAGCCCCGACCCGCACGATCGGGCCTGCCGATTGGTCGAGGGCGCGTTCGTGGCCGTCACCGCCGGACAACTGCAGACAGCCGAGCGTCTGCTGAAGGCAACCGAACAAGAGGAGTTGCCCATCGGGCTCGCGGTTCGCCGGACCACGACGGCCGCGCTGTTGATGTTGTACCGTGACGGCGACGCCGAGGGCGCCTACCAGGTCATTCTCCCCGTGGCCGAGGCCATCGGGCCCGACGAGCGGCACGATCCGGCAGTTGAGGACGCGATCGAGGTCCTGACGCGGGCCTGCTTCTGGTTGGGAGGACAGGAGCGGTGGGAACCGGTGCGCCGGTTCCTGGACCAGGTATCGCCCCTGGCTCGATTGGCTTACGACACGGTTGCAGACCCGGCCCGCACCGCGCACACCGTGCGCGAGCGGTTGCAGCGGACGGTCACTGAACTGCCACAGGGTCGGCGCACCGCCCGGGTGGGTTGGCTGGTGGGTGCGGCGCACTCCATCGATGCCTTCGGCGACTCCCCTGCGATGTGGCGCGAACTGATGGGGCGTTCCTACGAGAGCCAGCCGCTCGTGATGGCCGCGCGGCAACACGACGCCTACGCCCGCGGCCGCTGGGAGGAGATCGAGGCGCTGTCCGGGGAGGGCATCGAGCGGATCCACTCGGACCTCAGCACGTATCTCTCACGCTGCGTCGAGGCCAAGGTGGCGGCATCCCGCGGCGACCAGACACGACTTCAGGCCCTCAGTGACACGATCACCGCATGGGCGCGACCGCGACGCATAAACCGGCTGCTCGACAGGGTCGCCGAGGCCCGTATTCGGGAGGCCGTCACGCGGGGGGCGTACGAGGAGGCCTATGCCCGCGCCAGCGCAGTGACGCCACCGGGTGAACTCCCCGCGTTCTTGCCCGACTTCCACGAAGTCTTCCTTGACCTGGTCGAGGCGTGCGTCCGCACCGGACGCATCGATCAGGCACGCGCCCACGTGGCCGCCGCTCAAGCGGCCCGCGCCGGTGCCATCTCCTCGCGCCACGCGCTCATCCTGGCCGGATCGGCGGCACTGGCAGCGGACGACGAGCAAGCCGACACGCGCTTCCAGACAGCGTTGGCCGTACCCGACGCCGACCAGTGGCCCTTCGAACTGGCCCGCATCCAACTCGCCTACGGTGAATGGCTGCGCCGCCGCTCGGACCGGACGGCCGCACAGGTTCACCTGGGTCAGGCTCTGGAGATCTTCCGCCATCTGCAAGCCGAACCATGGGCCAAGCGCGCCTCCGAGGAACTGCGCACCGCCGGCATGCCGCAAACAGCAGCCGCGGTCTCGGGCTTGGCTTCCTTGACCCCGCAAGAACTGCGCATCGCGGAACTGGCGGCGCAGGGCCTGACGAACAAGCAGATAGGGCAACTGCTGCACGTGTCACCACGCACCATCGGTGCCCACCTGTACAAAATCTTTCCGAAACTCGACATCACCTCCCGGGTAATGCTGCGCGACTCCCTGCTCGCCGCGTGAGGTCGAGCGTGTCTGAAGGTTCGTGCAACTCCGAGATGTGACGACGGGCCGAGGCCCAGCTGTGGGGCCTTGACCAGCCGGGACGGACGGACATGGCAGCTGACCTCGACGGTGGTGCCGCCAGACGCTCCTGACGCAGGCTATCGGCGAGCGCGATGTCTCTCGAACGGGATACCCACCTGGTCGTTCGCGAGGCGGACCCGGTGCCTTGCCGCCCCGACGGCCCAGGGACCGCACGGGGCGACCCACTCCGACAGCCGGCCGACTGCGAGGCCGAGCCGGCCGATGATGGAGGAAAGAAGGCCATCCGTTGCATCAACCAACATCCCCTGCTGTCACGGACTCCGCGCTGTCTACAAGTACGGGGCCGCGTGCCGATCATGCCGGATGCCCTGGACCGCCTGGTCGCCCGCACAGCCGTCCCTGTGGGGAGCTGTCGCTTCTCACTGACGGGGCGGATCAGAGAGTCAGTTGGCGCCGGTTTCGGGGAGGGCGTGGTCGATCAGGACGCGTGCGGCCTCTAGTGCGTCGTGACGCGGGCAGGGGCTGTCGAGGGAGGTCGACAGAGCGGTGGCGCCCTCGAGGAGGACGGTCAACTGACGGCCCAGCTGCTCCGGGGCTGCTGCACCGGCGCGGGCGGCGATGGCGGTGAGCTGCTCGGTGATGCCGTTCTTGTGCTGGTGGACGAGTTCCCGCACGTCGGGCATGTGCCCTGCAGCCTCGACAGCGGCGTTGTGGAGCGGGCAGCCACGGGTACTAACGGCCCCCGAGGGCCCCGGGAACGTCTCGGCGATCATGGTGAACAGGGCCAGCAACTGGTCTTGGGGGGTGAGCCCCTCGCGGGTCAGTTTCTGTTCGATCTGCTGGGCCAGTCCGGTCTCGTAGGTGCGCAGGTATTCCTCCACCAGTGCCGTCTTGGTGGGGAAGTGCTGGTAGAAGGTGCGCGTGGAGACCTCGGCCGTCTCCACCAGGCGCGCGACGCCCGTGGCGTGAATGCCTTCTTCGTAGAAGAGCGTCGCGGCCGCCTGCAGGATGCGCTCGCGTGCCCCTCGACCGCCACGGCGCCGTGTACCACTCATGCTCTGTGTCTCCACGGCGTAAGTATAGCAGTCGCTTTACTTTGACGGCCGGCTGCATTAGCGTTGCGGTAAAGCGATCGCTGTACATGGCTGAGCTGCCTGTGCCTTCGGAGCGCGGCGCCACCGCCGCGCCGAGCCGTACCCCCGTCGAAGCGATTCGCTCCAACCACGATCAGGCATTGCGAAGGAATTTCATGCGATCAATTACCAACAGTCCGGTTGTCTCCATCGCCTACCACTCGGGCTACGGCCACACCGCCGTGCTCGCCGAGGCCGTCCGTGCCGGCGCCGGCCAGGCCGGTGCTGTCGTGCATCTGATCAAGGTTGACGAGATCACCGATGAACAGTGGTCGGTCCTGGATTCGTCGGACGCGATCATTTTCGGCTCGCCCACCTACATGGGGACAGCATCAGGCGCATTCCACGTTTTTGGCGAGGCCACCACGAAGCGGTTCCAGTCCGGCGCGTGGCGCGACAAAATCGCCGCCGGGTTCACCAACTCCGGGTCGAAGAGCGGCGACAAGCTGCATACCCTCCAGTTCTTCAGCGTGCTCGCCGCCCAGCTCGGCATGCTCTGGGTCAGCCTCGGCCTGCCTCCGGGCGGGCATACTTCGCAGGCCTCTGAGAACGACCTGAACCGGCTCGGCTTCGCCCTTGGTGCAGGCGCCCAGTCCCCTGTCGATCTGGGGGCCGAGGGAGTGCACAAGGCAGACATCGCAACTGCAGAACACCTTGGCCGCCGAGTGGCGCACATCGCCGCGACGTTCGCTGCCGGCCGGGCAACTGCCGCGTAAGAAGCCGTGGTCGTACCGATCAAGGGACTTGGTACGTGTGGTCCGGATTCGGATGTCCGGACCACACATCCGCGGCGGTATTTCGCCGGGCCCCTGTCTCTCGTGGAGAACCCAGTCTGAGTCGCGCGCCATGCCGACCGACTTTCGCCTTGAGAACGGTATGTGCCTTCTTCCGCCGCCGGCACGACCACGTGCCGGTCAAGGAGTTCCACGACCGGCTGTACGGCCGAGTCCGCGACCGGCTGTACGGCCGGGTCCGCGAGCGGCTGGGGCGCGATGCCGAGCCGACGGCAGGGTGATCGACTCGCAGTCGGTCGGGGCGGACGCCGTCGTCGGCGTCGACAGCCGGGGCCTCGACGGCGGCAAGCAGATCAACGGGCGCAGGCGGCATATCGTGGTGTCCACGCTCGGCCTGCTGCCGGGGGTGATGGGCACCGTCGCGGATGTCGGCGACCGCGCCGCCGCGCAGGTGCTGCTGGAGGAGGTGACCGACGCGCACCACCGGCTGAAACTGGTCTGGGCCGACGACGACTACACCGGCAGCCTCGTTGAGTACTGCCTGACCGCGCTCGCGCTGGTCCTGGCGATCGCCAAGCGCAGCAACGACATGCGCGGCCTCGTGGTGCTGCCCAGGCGGTGGATTGCCGAGCGCCTCTTCGTGCACCTGATGCGCACCCGCCGCCTGGCGAGGCCACACCCCTCGCGAGCGTGATACGACCCTGCGCCGGCTCGGTCAGCCAGCGCGCCACCAGCCGTTTCGCCTTCGAGTGCAGCGCCTCAACCCGCGCCGGCGCCACCTCCAAGCCGAACAAGGTGGCCGTCTCCTGGCCGGTCAGCGGCCCCTGGCCCAGCCGGAGGCGGTCCGCGAGAGCCTTGAAGATGGGCGGGTAGTCCACCGACAGCACCGACCAGTTCAGGCCCTCACGCCACACAGGCACCTGCGACTTCGGCTTCGCCGCGTCCCGGGGTGCCGACGGCGCTTCCGCATCCTGCGGATCCTCGGTGACCTCCGTGCCGGCGGTGTTGCCGCCGTCCGGAGCCGGCACCGCGTCGACCCGCCTACGGGCGATCGTCCACTCCTGCCATTCCAGCTCGGCCGCGGCCAGTTCGGCGTGGAGGCGATCGGCCTCCTCACGCAGCCCGTCGACGCGACGGCGAGCGGCGCGCTCATGCTGTTCCAGCAGTCCGGCGACCGACGGCATTCGCAAGCTCCCGGGGAGCGACGACACGACACGCCGCACTCCCACGGACTCACCGGTCCTATGCCCGTCCAGCGGAAACGCAGCGATCACGTCCGGAGAGACAACAGCTTCTGACCGACGATGATCCGCCGACTGGAACCACGGTGTCCGGCGCCTTGGGCGAGGAATAGCGAATCAGACTCTGCCGACCTCGATTTTCGCCACCTGCCCGTGCTGCGGCGCCGCCATCGCGAGGCCTGGGCCAGAGCCCGCCACCGAGGCCGACGAGCGGTCAGCCGACCACCACCCCGAGCTACAGCGCCGTATCGATCTACAACTGAAGGGGCAGTTTCGGTTCAGTGGCCGCGAATGGGTTCTAGTAGGCGGTGTGCGGTGGTGAGGGTCTTGCTGACGAAGTCGTCCGCGGGCTCGTCGTAGCCGGGGCCGGGAAGTACCAGCAGATCCGACGGTGGAACAACACTGCTGCAGATGGCGCACGTTCCGTCCGGCGCGAGCATGCCCGCGTCCTGGGCATGCTGGAAAATCCGGCGCGGGCCCTTGGCCGAGTAGTAATCGTCGCCCCAGCTGGTCAAGTCGCGTACGACGGGCCAAAGGCGCACACCCTTGTCGGTCAGGGCGTACTCGCTGTAGCCGTGACTTCCCCGCGTCTCCGCGAGCACACCGGCCGCACGCAAGGTCTCAAGCCGCTCGGTGAGTACGGCGCGCGGCACCCCGAGGTGCGCGGCGAAGTCGCCGAAGCGGCGCACGCCGAAGAACGCGTCACGCAGGATCAGCAGCGTCCAGCGCTCGCCGACGATCTCGAGAGCACGCGAGAGCGAGCACCGCTGTCCCGCGTAGTCCTTCGGAAGAGCCATGGCCCAAGACTACCAGCAATAGTTCATTGACAGAACTAGGCCCCTATGCGAGGCTTGGTTCAGTCAATGAACTGACGCCCTCGTTCGGAGGAACGGTGACGACGGTGGCCAGGAACGCAGACCAGGGGCCCGGCACGGGCCCGGGCGCGCACTGCCGGCTGCCGCGGACCCACATGGGCCGGCGCGTCCGGCACCCACTGGCGGATCCGCGCGGTGCCCGCCGCGGCCGCATTCACGGCGCGGCTCGGGGTTCTCGTCGTCCCCGCGCCCATCGCCGAGCCGCCGGCCAGTACCGAGCGCAATAAAGAACCGCAGGACATGCAAGGACGCTCCGAATTTCCCTAGTCTGGAGGGAGGAGGGTTCGGAGCACAGGAAAGGATGGAAACAATGGCTGCCGAGAGCGCTCCGCGCGAAATGAACAAGTGGGAGAACATACTCCACGACCCGAATGTCCAATTCCCCGGCGAGTCAAGCGAGTACCGACGCGCACGCAACCAGCTGCTGGAGTCGGAGGACGAGCTCCGGCGGATGACCGAGCAGGTCGCCGCCCAGCGCCGGGCACTCCCGGTCGGCGGCCTCCTCAAGGAGGACTACGTCTTCGAGTCCGCGGACGATGGCAGCGAGGTGAGGTTCTCGGAGCTGTTCGCACCGGGCAAGGACACCCTGGTCATCTACAACATGATGTTCCCGCGCTGGTCGGAAGATTCGCGAAAGGGTGCCGCCCAGGGCAAGACGGCCCTGCTGCCGCTTGCCGAGCAGCCGTGCCCGTCATGCACCTCCTTCGTCGACGGGCTCGACGGTCCTGCTCTTCATCTCGCCGCACGGATCAACCTCGCCGTGGTCGCGAAGACGGACCCCGCCCGGTTGAGCGCTTATGGACATGAACGCGGTTGGCGCAATCTTCGGCTGCTGTCCTCACGGAACAACACCTTCGGCCGCGACTATCACGGGGAAACACCGGAGGGTGAGCAGCTCCCGGTCCTGAATGTGTTCTCACGCGACAAGGACGGAATCCACCACCGGTGGGCGAGCGAGCTGCAGTTCACGGCGGCAGACACCACCGCAATGGCCCCGGTCTGGTCACTCTTGGGACTTCTCGATTTGACGCCGGACGGACGCGGAAGCATGGCCGATTACCCCGCGCTTCAGTACGACGAGTAGAAGTCCTCGAATTCCCGCCCGTTTCCATTCACTAAACCGAATTTCCGTGCTTTACGGGGGCGGGGCAGCGACGCGCGAAATGCCGCCGGTCACGCCCCAGGATCCTCCGATCCCCGCCCCCACATCAGGAGTCAAACCAATGCAGCCCTTGCTCATGCCCTACCCCATGCGTGATGTCCCTCTGGCGAACCGCGTGGTCATGGCCCCACTGACCCGGACTCGCGCACGCAACAGCGACCTCTTGCCCACCGACCTCCACGTCGAGTACTACTCCCAGCGGGCGTCGGCCGGTCTGATCATCTCCGAGGGCGTGTGGATCAGCCGGGACGCGGTCGGATGGCATGACGTCCCGGGGCTGTTCACCGACGAGCAGGTTGCCCACTGGAAGCGCGTGACGGACGCGGTCCACCAGGCGGGCGGTGTCATCTTCGCCCAGCTGTGGCACACCGGCTCGACTTCCCACCCCGACTTCTTCGACGGGCGTCCGCCCCTTGCGCCGTCGGCTGTGAACCCCGGACTGCTGTCCCCGACGCCGTCCGGCCGCCAGCCGACCGTGGAGCCCCTGGCGATGTCGGCGCAGGACGTCCGGCAGACGATCGCCGACTATGCGACGGCGGCCCGCAACGCCATGGCGGCGGGATTCGACGGTGTGCAGCTGCAGGCGGGCTACCACTATCTGATCAGCCAGTTCCTCAATCCACGCACCAATCGGCGCACGGACCTCTACGGCGGCTCGATCGAGAACCGTGCCCGGTTCCTCTTCGAGACCATCGAAGCCGTCGGCGAGTCCGTCGACCTGTGGCGCGTCGGCGTGAAGGCCGGGCCCGCCTGGGGTGAGACGGGAGAGTTCGTCTCCGGGCCCGAGGCGCTGACAGAGAGCGAGTACGTGCTCGGACGGCTCAACGACTATGAACTGTCACATCTCCTGCTCATGGGGATGGTGACCGACCCCGCCGGAGGACCGTTCGAGGACCTGGCCGGCGATGGCATGTTCCGGCACTTCCGGAAGGTCTATCAAGGCACCATCATCGCGAACGTCGGGTTCGACAGGCACCGGGGCAACGCGGTCCTGACCGACGACCTGGCGGATCTTGTCGCCTTCGGGCAGCCGTTCATCGCCAATCCCGATCTGCCGGCGCGGTTCGCTGCCCATGCGCCGCTCGCCGAACCGAAGCGGGATCTCTTCTACGGTCCGGATGCCGCCGGCTACACCGATTACCCCCAGTTGGAGGGGTGACGGAGGCATGGATCAGGGCCAGGCCGGGTGGCCTCGGAAGCGAGTGACTCGGCCGCGGGTCCCCCTTGCCGCTTTGTGAAGGGGATGGCTGGACGTTTCGGCCCCGGACCGAAGGTGGGAGCTGCATCGTGTACCGCAACGGCCCGCTTCTCGGTCCGGGGACACAGGGCCCGCCTCTCCTCGGCGCTCTCACAGCCAAGTTCGGTAATACACCCGAGGAATTACCCAGATTCATGCGGGTCGCCGGTGCAACTGGATCTCGCACCGGCTCACACACACGGCCTGATCCGGCGGAGTGCTCCCCTGGCCGCGGTATCCCCGCTCCGGCCCGGCTTTGTTCTTCAGACTCAGCTTGCCAAGGCGGCCGTCGTAAGAGCTCGAAATCTGAACCAACCCCGAAAGGATTGTGCATGGCGAGCCACGCCGCTGAGGCGCCTGCCGCCCGGACGATTGCCAACACGCCGACGCCCCGGCGGGCGCCACGGCGGTGGATCGGACTCATCGTCGCCTGCCTCGGACAAATGGTGATGTTCGTGAACATCACGCAGACGACAGCGACCCTGGCACCTATCCAGCAGGACCTGCACGTCTCCAGCTCGACCCTGGTCTGGATGGCCAGCCTCTACTCCGTGATGGTCGCCAGCTTCGTCCTTTCCGCCGGGACGGTGGGCGACATCGTGGGACGCCGTCGGACCTTCGCCCTCGGCGCGTTCCTGCTGGGCGCGGGAAGCCTGACCGTCTCCCTGTCGCACGGTTCGACCGGAGTCCTGGCCGGAGAGGCGATCATGGGTCTGGGCGGGGCCGCGGTCCTACCCAACAGCCTGTCGATCGTCACCCACCTGTTCACCGATCCGCACGAACGGACCAGGGCGGTCGGCATCTGGGCCGCGGTCTCCGGCATCGGCCTGGGATTCGGTCCGATCGCCGCCGGAGTGATCCTTGAGCGTTACTCCTGGCACGCGGTGTTCCTGGTCAATGTGGTCCTGGCAGCCATCGTGCTGCTCCTCACCCCCCGCTTCGTCACCGAAAGCCGGCACCCCGGCCGTCATCTCGATCCCCCGGGCCTGGTGCTCGGGGTGGCAGCCATCGGCGCCCTCAACTACGGCGTCATCGACGGCGGCCACTCGGGCTTCGGGGCGGCCCGGCCCGTGTGGGCGTTCGTCGTGGCCGCGCTGGCGCTGGTGGCGCTCCTCCTGGTCGAGGCGCGTACGCGCACGCCGATGCTGAAGCTCCGTCTGTTCCGCATTCCGTCGTTCGTCACGGCGAACGTGGTCGCGCTGATCGTGCAGTACGGATTCGTGGCCACGGCGTTCACCCAGGTGCTCTACCTCGAGCGGGTCCGGCACGAGTCCATCCTCAGGGTGGGTCTCCTGCTGCTGCCGCTGATGCTGGCTTACGTGATCTTCAGCCCCGTGGCCGCTCCGCTCGCACGGGTGATCGGCTTCAAGGCGACGCTGGGCATCGGTGCGCTGCTCGCCGCGGCCGGCAACCTGCTGATGATCAACCAGAACCCGTCCACGTCCTTGGTGACCGTCGGGATCCTGATGGCGATGTTCGGGGCCGGAGCAGGGCTGATCCTTCCCCCGGCCACCGCGGTGTCGGTGATCAGCGTGCCGCACGCCGACGCCGGCATGGCCAGCGGGACCGTCAACCTGTTCCGCCAGGTCGGCGGCACGCTGGGGGCGACCATCACCGGGACGATCCTCACCAGCGGGCTGACGTCCCGACTGCCCGACCAGTTGACCGGCCGGGGCCTGCCGCGGTCCGTCGCCGAGAAGCTGACCGCTGCCGTCAGCAGCGGGGCGCCCCCATCCAGCGCCTCCGCCGCTCTGCGGGAAACGATGACCGCAGCCGTCGGCGGGGCGTTCTGCGGGGCGCTGCACCTGGCTGTTCTGATCCCGGGTGCGGCCATATTGGCAGGCGGCGCGGCAGCCGTCGTCCTCATCCGCAACCGGCCGGGACAGCCGGCCGCCTCGCCCGTCGTGGCAGGGAACACCCAGGTCACCGTCCGGGAACCGGACCCCGAGCCGCAGCTCGTGCGTGCTGGCTCCGCCGCTGTCGGACGGCCGGCCACCGGGTACACCGTGGCGCTCTCGGGGCCGTCCGGCCGGGAGGCTCCCCTGGACGGCATGACCGGCACGGTCATTCACGGATCCGTGCGCGACGGCACGGGCACCGCGGTCCGAGCGGCCACGTTGACCCTGATCTCATTGCAGGGGATGCAGTTGGGCCGCGCCCATGTCAGTCCGGACGGCGGATACGTACTGACCGCTCCGGCCGGCGGCAGCTATGTGCTGATCGTGTCGGCCGACGGGCGTCAGCCGCAGGCCGCCACCGTAGTCGTGGGGGAGGCACCGCTCGGCTACGACGTGGTCCTGTCGGGTGCCGGCGGCCTGACGGGAGTGGTGCGCGATGCGGCCGACGGGAAGCCGGTGGCCGAAGCCATGGTCGTCGTCACTGATGTCCGCGGCGAGGTGCTGGTCACGGCCACGACCGGCGAGTCGGGTACCTTCACCTTCAACCAGCTGGCCGCGGGCAGCACCTTCACCGTGGCGATCAGCGCCGCCGCCTACCGACCGGTCGCGCTGCCGGTGGAGGTGCGTGACCACGTCACCCGCCTCGAAGTCGACCTGAACCTCGGTGCCGAACTGCAGGGCACGGTGAGGGCGGGGGCCGGCCGCAGGCCGCTGCCCGACGCCCGGGTCACGTTGGTGGACGCTGCGGGCAATGTCGCAGGCACCGCGATCACCGGCGACGACGGCTCGTACGCCTTCACCGACCTGGACAGCGGCGAGTACACACTGACCGCCAGCGGATACGCGCCCGTGGCCACATCGCTGTCGCTGCACGGCCCCGGGCGGAGCGGTTACGACATGGAGCTGGGCCACCCGGACCAATAAGAGACGGCACACGACCGGCCGGGGAACTCCAACGCAGATACGCCACGGCCGGTTTCGGGAAAAGTGGGTTCCTGTCGACGGCCGACGACCGACGTACAGGAACCCGGAAAGGACTGTCTGGTGATAAGTGAAATTCACTACGCGGTGTACATCTCGCCCATGGAAAATCTTCCGACTCCGTCGCCGATTCAGCCGCCCAATGGCGACGTGCCGAGGTGGTCCCCGATATCCAGCACACTGATCTACGGTGACACGGAGGCGCTGCTTGTCGACCCGCCGATGACGATCGATCAGGCGCGGCAGGTAGCCGACTGGGCAAAGGGATTCGAGCGCCGGCTGTCCGCCATCTACATCACTCACGCCCACGGCGACCACTGGTACGGCACGACAACGCTGCTCGAGCACTTCCCCGACGCCACGGTCTACGCGACCGAGGGCGTGATCGACGAGATGTACAGGACAACGCCCGGTGGCAAGCCCAACCCCAGGTATGCCGCGCTGTTTCCGGGCAAGCTGTCGGACACGCCGGTGGTCGCCCAGCCTGTTCCTCCCGGCGGCATGATGATCGACGGCCAGGCAGCGCAGGCCGTGGATGTCGGTCACAGCGACACCGACAGCACTACCGTGCTGCATGTTCCGTCCATCGGACTGGTCGTGGCAGGCGACGTGATCTACAACAACCTGCACCAATCCGTCGGAGAATCAGCGAACGGCGGCTTGCGAGCGTGGATCGCCGCAGTCGATGTCGTCGCCTCGCTCAACCCGCAACACGTCGTGGCAGGGCACAAGGACCCTACCCGCCCGGATGATCCGGCCATCATCGCTGAAACCCGTGACTATCTCCTGGCCGTGGAGGACATATTGGCGGACGAACCGACCCGGGATGAGTTCTTCGATCGCGTGGTCAAGCGTTATCCCGATCGACTCAACACGACCACGGTCTCCTACTCGGCCGTACGCCTGATCTCCGACTGATGACCGTACAAGCCAAGGTGAGAACTCAACGTTGAGATCGCGTTCGAAGCGCATGTCACTGGCCCTGCCAGCCCGTCTCACCTCAGGCAGGCCCGGCGTTCACGCCGCCACGCCGCAGGTCGAGGAACTCGCCGACGACTTCGATTCAGCTTGGCCTCATGAGGGGCGCGCGGCTGAATGCTTGGAGGTGTTCACCTTCAACTCGGACCAGCGTTCGGGATCCTGATCGGTACCGACCAGGCGGCCGATCTCCAGCGCGGAATAGGTGCTCCCGCTGCACCCCCAACTGCCCTCCGGGATCTCGATGAGCAACGCGTAGATTCGCAGCAGATACGCGGGCGAAATGTGGACGCCATTCAGCTCGATCTCCGAGCCGTCGTCGCCGAGCACGGAGAGGAACGCCTTGCCGATCGCGGCATGCGCGGCTTCGCGTCGTTTTTGGTTGAAGAAGCCGGCAGCGGTTATCCCCTCGACGAGCCAGAACGGTTCATTCCCCATGAAGCAGTTCCGCTGAGGAATCTCGTTGAAGACGATGAACGTACCGTTCCTGGCCGGCTCTGTAACCGGATCGACCTCCTGGACCATCACGGCATCGATGAGCAGCGGGGCGAGCTGCTCCTTTTGTTCAGCGGTGAGCGAGTTCTCGGGGCAGGTGACGCGGATGCAGGGCATGGTTGGCCTCCTTTCCTTCTGTCTTTCCTCTTTTTCCTTTCTTTCGGTGCCTGTGCCGGTCACTGTATGTGAGTCCACTCTAGACATCTATGTCGATCGCCAGCAGCTGCCGTGAAAGCAATGCTGCGACCAGCACCTCGATGGTCCTGTCGCCACCCAGCTCGAAATGTGTGGCATTGCGCCCTAATGCCGACACGAAGGGAGCCGGATCCGGAGCAGCCAGCCCGGCGTTGGACCCGAGGTTCTGACCACTATGGAGGGATCCCTGACGGAGCGGTCATCTCATACTCGCCGCTCGAATTTGAGGCGTGTCATACCGATGTGATCGATGGGGTTTTTGGGTGAACCTGCCATCATTCAGGTTCAGTGAAACTCTGGATCCATCGTTGCTCCATGTAGGGCCTGCTGCAACCGTGCAAGGTCAGCCTCCTGACGCCTCAGATCCGACCTAAGTTCCCGAGCTGTTTCCCCCGACATCCAGAGCTGACATCAACGGCCACAGACAGCAGCTGCAACCGGCAGCCAGATGCCGCACGCGTGCGTTCCCTGGACTGCTACAGCCTCGACCGTGGAGAAATTACTCTCTTAAGACCGCAGCTACGAAAACACACCTGCGACGTCGGTGCATCAGCACCGCGCTGATGCACCCTGTTCCGAAAGGCTGTGGTGATCTTGGCACCCACCACCCCTGGCTTGTCCCAACCAGTGCCCCGGCAGGCAACGTTTGCCCGTCCAGGAGCGGCGTCCGGTGCGTGCTCTCGGCGTGCCGGCCGGAAGGCCTCGCACTGGACGTACTTGGGATTTCGGCTGGTGCGGCGAGAGGGCGTGCTGGGCGTCGCGACGGGGCGAACGTCGCCTGTTGGGGCACTAGCTAGTTGCGGTCGCGGCAGGCAGAACGATCACTCAGCCCGACAGTCCTCCCACTACCCTCATCTGCGGTCGCAGAATGCCCATCCCAACCTCGTGGCTACGGCCAGGCGCAACGCCCTGATGCTCGACGTCGTATCGCGATCCCAGGGACGGCGGCGGAACGTGGCCCTGGCAGCCCGCGACCTCAAAATGGGCCGCGGTACCGACCACCCGGAACTCCTGCTCTTCACCAGCTGGAGCGACCTCCAGGAGTACGCCGCATACGACCCCGGCACCCGTGGCCTACAGCCCTTCGTCGATCTCGTCGACACCCACGGCCCCGACGCCATCCTGGCGGCCGTCGCCTGCCTGGTCCCGGAAGAGGCCACGGAGGTGACCGTCTCGACCGTCCACAAGGCCAAGGCCAGGGAATGACGTCACACAGGGAGAAGCTTCACACTGCCCCATCGTCGAAGCGGAACGCGACGTCGAAGACCCCCGTGGGCTCACCTCCCCCGCGAGCTCGCTCCACAAAACCAATCGCGCCAGTATCGGGCGATTCCGCCTGCGGCGACGCTTGTATCTCTACGCGACTCAACTCGCTTCGGCGTGCGACCAGAATGAACCGCTCTTCGTCGATGTGGCGGCCGTGGTCGCGCAGGAGACTGCCACGCCATTCACAGGTGAACTGCACTCGATGACGCAAAGGCGCAGGTCACTTCCACCGAGGTAATAAACCCCAAGATCCGCTAGCTCCGGTGGTACACGGCTCAACTAGTGCCAACTGTCCCTCTTTTGTGCCAACTGAAAATCTTCGTCACACGCAGGCTAGCGCCGCACCCTGGGCATCCCCAGGCCGATCCAGGAGATGATCTCGCGCTGGATCTCGTTGTTGCCGCCGCCGAAGGTGAAGATCACCGCCGAGCGGTAGCCGCGCTCCAGCTCGCCGTGCAGGACGGCGCCCGCCGAGCCCTCCTTCAGCGGGCCCGCGGCCGCGACGATCTCCATGAGCCAGGCATAGGCGTCCCGGCGGGCCTCGGAGCCGTAGACCTTGATGGCGGAGGCGTCCTGCGGGGTCAGCGTGCCGTCCTCGACGGCGCCCACCATCTGCCAGTTGAGCAGCTTCATCGCGTCGAGCCGGGTGTGGGTGCGGGCCAGCAGCCGGCGCACCCACGGCAGGTCGGCCACCCGGCGGCCGTCGGCGAGCTTGGTCTCCATCGCCCAGCGCTGCACGTCGTACAGGGCGCGGATGGCCATGGTGCCGTGCGCGGCGAGGGTGACGCGTTCGTGGTTGAGCTGGTTGGTGATCAGCCGCCAGCCCTGGTTCTCCTCGCCGACGCGCCGGGAGACCGGGACGCGGATGTTCTCGTAGTAGCTCGCGGTGGTGTCGTGCGAGGCGAGGGTGTTGATGACCGTGCAGGAGTAGCCGGGGTCGGAGGTCGGCACCAGCAGCATGGTGATGCCCCTGTGCGGCGGGGCGGCGGGGTCGGTGCGCACGGCCAGCCACACCCAGTCCGCGGTGTCGCCGTTCGTCGTCCAGATCTTCTGACCGTTGACCACGTACTCGTCCCCGTCCCGTACGGCCCTGGTCTTCAGGGAGGCGAGGTCGGTGCCGGCGTCGGGCTCGCTGTAGCCGATGGCGAAGTCGATCTCGCCGGAGAGGATGCGCGGCAGGAAGTACGCCTTCTGTTCCTCCGTGCCGTACCGCATGAGCGTGGGGCCGACCGTGTTCAGCGCCATCAGCGGCAGCGGTACGCCGGCCTGGGCGGCCTCGTCGAAGAAGATGAACTGCTCCATCGCCGTCATGCCGCGCCCGCCGTACTCCTCGGGCCAGCCGACGCCGAGCCAGCCGTCGGTGCCGAGCCGGCGGATGGTGTCGCGGTAGAACCGCTTCTGCGCGACCGGGTCGGCGTACCGGGCGTAGGCGTTGTCCGGGACCAGCTGTGCGAAGTTGGCGCGCAGTTCGGCGCGCAGTCGCTGCTGCTCGGGCGTGTGGTCGAGGTGCACGGCGCCTCCAGGCTCCCCAAGGGCGGTCCTGACGGCGCACACCGTAGAACGTGTTTCAGAAATTGGGAATGGCACGCCCCGGGCGAATTCCGGGCCCGCGGCAGGCTCACATGAGGCTCTCCAGGAACTCCGAGCAGGCGTCGGCGCAGGTCCGGCAGGTGGCCGCCGCCGACTCGGCGCCGGGCTGCTCGTCGAAGGCGCGGGCACACTCCAGGCAGACCGAGCGGCACCACTCCAGGCGGACCCGGATCTCGCCCTCGTCCTGCCGGCTCTCCTCGCACAGCACGTGGCACGTGGCGTCACACACCTCGGCGCACATGATGCCGAGCCTGCGCACGCGCTCATGGCGTTCGGTGCCGTCCGGGTCGACCAGGCTCGCGCGCACCGCACAGGCCCGGGCGCACTCCGTGCACGCCTGGGCACAGGCGAAGCGGTCCTCCAGGAACCGGTAGAGCTGCTGCGAAGTCGGCGTTGTCACACGGTGCGGGTAGCCGGGGCGCTGGGCCGCAAACCATCGCGCGGGACCGAGCGCGCCCCGGACACGACCGGGGAGCCGTCGGCAGGAGCCAGGTCGCCGCCTGTCCGCCACCGGTCACACATAGTGTCCGGTTCGTCCGGTTCTGGGAGGGGTATCCCTGTCCTATGAATACCGCATCGATGCAGCTGGCCGCAGCGAGCGGCCTGATGAGCCTCTTCCTGTTCGTCGTGGCCGTGGCCGTCCTGGCGCTGCTCGCCGGCGGCTTCTGGATGAACTCCCGCGTCAAGTACCGCGAGTCTCCCCGGCCGCGGCCGGAGGAACAGCCCAAGCTGCCGCCGGAGGGGCCGGTGCGCGAGGTGCGGGAGAACAGGGACTACGAGGAGGTCCCCCAGACCCCCAAGGGCGGCCGCCCGCTCACCCCGTACGACCTGAGGAACCAGGACTCCAAGCCCAGCGAGTCGAAGGAGCGTCCGCGCTGGAGCCGGGGTTCCAGCGGCTCGTTCGGTGGCGGCGGCCTCGGCGCCCACTGAGCCCGCGGACGGCCACCGCGCCCGGACAGCGAGTCACTCCGACCCGGCCCGCGCCGGTCCGCACGTCTCCTGGGAATCCTTCCGGGCGGCGTCCAGGCGGCCGACGCGGGCCACGTTCTGCCGGTCCTCGGGGTCCTGGCTGGGCTCGCCGGCGAACCAGGCGTCGAGAATCTCCTTCAGCAGGGGTTCGGAGGTCAGGCGCAGGCTCAACGCGAGGACGTTGGCATCGTTCCAGCGGCGCGCTCCGTCCGCCGTGACGGCGTCCGTGCACAGCGCCGCGCGCACGCCCGGCACCTTGTTGGCCGCGATGGACGCGCCCGTGCCGGTCCAGCAGCACACCACCGCCTGCTCGGCGGCCCCCTCGGCCACGTCACGGGCCGCCGCCTCCGAGCAGGCCGCCCACCGGGCGTCGGCGCCGGGCCGCAGGGCGCCGTGCGGATACACCTCGTGGCCGCGCCGCCGCAGGTCTTCGACGAGTGATCGGGCCACGGGTTCGTCCATGTCGGAGGAGACGGAGATACGCATGCCCTGGAGCGTAATGGCTGTCGCGCCGCGGGCCGGGTGCGGATTACGGCTCGGGGCGCACTGTCGAATGCCGGGCGCGGGTGATCTGCGGCTGGCCGCGCGGTTCCCCGTGCCACTTGGGGACGCTCACGGGTGGTCGGGCTGCTGTGCCGGAGGCACGCCTCCGCCCTCGCCGCCGCCCTTCTCGCCCTTGTCCGAGCCGTGCGGGCGGCCGCCCGCGGCGCGCCCGGCCGCGTGCCGGGCCTTCGTCTGGCCGCTGTCCTGCGGGGTGGCGCCCGCCTTGTCGCCGCGCCGCTGTTCGGGTTGCTGCGGATCGGGCATGCGCCGGACTCCCTCCGGGTGGTGCGTGGTGCCCACGGGCTCCGGGTTCCCAGGTCGGCGCGGGTCACCCCCGCCGTCCTCGGGGGGCGCGGCGGAGCCGGTCACCGTCCGGTGGAGGTGTTCGAGGGCGTCGAGGAGCACCGAGCGGTGGTACCAGCTCAGCCAGGCCGCCGTGTCGGAGGCCAGCACACCGAGAGCCTCGGCCTGGGCGGTGGTCGGCCGGTGCCCGGCGTCGGGCCACTGCAGGGTGATCACGCCGGTGCAGGAGCCGGCCGAGGACAGGACCGGGATGCTCTGCAGGGCACCGGTGCCCGCGCTCAGCAGGACCCTCCGGGCCTCCTCGGAGAGAAGGGCGTCGGCGGCCACGTCCGGCACGCTCACCCGCTGTCCGCACAGCCGGGCGAGCGCGTCGGCCGTGCCCTCGTCCCGGCCGCGCACGAGCAGGTCGACGAACGTGTCCGCGCAGCCGTAGTGGGTCTCCGGCGTCAGTGAGTTCACGGCCGGGTCCACGAGCCGCACATAGCCGGCCGGCGCCCGCCCGATGGCCAGCGCCTCGTGCAGCACGGCGTCGATCATCTGCCGCCGGTAGCGCAGGTCGCGGCCGTCGCGTGCCAGGATCCGCAGCTGCGGCACGGGCACGGGGCGGCGGCCCCGGAACCACACCTCGCCGTCCGGGGGCCGGGCGACGACCACGGCGGAGACGAGGACGCGCAACGGCACGTTGAACCGCTGCGAGGCCTCGCGCAGTGCCCGGAAGGCGGTCCCGGAGTCGGGCAGGCCGTAGCGGACCATGAGCACACCCTGCGCCATGCCGATGACCGGGGCGGTGCGCACGCGGGCGCGCAGTGCACGGACCTCCTTGCGCAGATCCTCGTAGCTGGGCCGCAGCGGATTCGCCATCTGCGACCGCCAGGCGGGCAGCTCCTCCACCCGGGAGGCGGCCCGGGCCAGCTCCCGCACCGCCTCGTCGAGGGTGGCGTAGAGCCGGACACCGTCCAGGCGGGCGAGGTGCACCGCCTCGCGCAGCCCGGGCCGGGCGCGGACGATGATCAGCTCCGGGCGGCCGCTGCGCGCCCGGATCGCCTCGCTGAGCGTATGCAGTACTGCGGCACCGCCGAGCTGCACATGGGCCATGTCCAGCACGGGTCGCAGCCCCGCGCGGTCGGCCTGTTCGAGGTGGCCCCGCAGCTCCGCCGACCAGGCCTGGGCACCCGCGGTGTCGAGGCTGCCGGACATGCGCAGCAGCAGGGCCGCCTCGGCGGGCAGCCCCTCGACGACGCACGACTCGATGACGAGCGGTGCCGGGGCGGCGGACGGGTCGGAGGAGGAATTCATGGCATCACCCGGACAGGACGGTGCGGCGTACTCGGGCGGCCTCTTCCTGACCACTGTGCACGGTAGGGGTCCGGCCTCCGGCCGCGCCGTCCGCCGCGCCGGGCGGGGCGGGCCGCTCTGCTCACCAACCGGTGCCGCCGGGCCGTGGACCGGCCCTTCTCCGGGCCACCAGGGAGTCCAGGGCGGACGCCATGGTGGCGTGCACCCGGACGCCCGGCAGTCCCGCGGCGCGCAGCGCCTCCCGCACATGCGGCCGGGGCTGTACGACGGGCAGGGCGCGGCCGGAGAAGGCCAGGACCCCGGTGGCCCGGTCCACGGCCCGCACTGCGGCCGCGCAGGCGAGGTACACCTCGGTCATGTCCAGCACGGGGTGTTCCCCGGCCCGGTCGGCCCGGGCGATGTGCTCGGCGAGCGTCTCGGAGAACTCCACGGCGTTGCCGGCGTCGACGGTGCCCCGCGCCTTGAGGACGCTGACGGCGCCGGCCTCGGGCCGGTGCTCGTGCGCGGTGTGCAGGAGCAGCGGGGCCGGGCCGCCGGGGCGGATCCGGGCACGGGACAGCTGACCTTTATCCATGGGCATCGGGCTTCCTGGGTGAGCAGGGATCAGCCAGCCGCGTCTTGACCGGGAAGTTCACTGTGCCCCCGCCCCGCGCCTGACGCAACGATTCTCCCCGGGCGTGTCGCACCAGGGCGGTTCAGCCGGCATACCGCCGGGCGGGTGAGGTCCGGCGTCGAAGGCCCCGGCGCGCAGCCGCCCGGGCAGGGCCTCTACGTCGTCCACGCTCGCATCGGGCGGAGCGAACCCCTCCCCGGGCGCCTCCCACACCAGCACCTCCTCGATACCAGGCAGCAAGTGGGCGGCGCCCCCGCCGCGCGGACCGCACAGCATGGTCACGTGCGCACTGTGGGCGGCGACGGCACGCACGGCCGGATCGGCGAGCAGCACAACACCAGAGCTGTCGAGCCGGACCACGAGGGCCTTCACAACGACCCCTTCCTTACCGCCCCGGCCCCGCCTCGTCTCCGGCGAACGGCCGCGCTGGCCCCCGGTCCACTGCACCCCTCCCGCCAGGCCACGCCCGACCCCGGTCTGCCACGTCTCCCGGGCACAGCCACGCCCGACCCCGGACCGCCGCACCCCGCTCCGAGGGCCACGCCCAACCCCGGACCGCCGCGTCCCCTTCGGACGCCCACGCCCGACCTCGTTCCGCCGAGTCCCGCTTCGAAGACCACGCCCGACCCCGGACCACCGGGTCCCGCCCCGAGGGCCACGCCCAACCCCGGACCGCCGCGTCCCCTTCGGACGCCCACGTCCGGATCGTCGCCGCCGTGGTCTGCCGAGACGGCCACATCCCGCCAGGGCCCGTCATCTCCGGCGCAGGCGAGCAAGCCCGATCCGGCCTCAGTCCGCCCCGCGGAGGGGTCCACTCCGCATCCGGGGAAGCCGCGCCCCGCGCGTACGACCAAGCGCCGTCACCGGCCGCCGCACCCCCCGCAGACCACCACGCCCCATCACTGGCCGCCGTACCCCGCGCAAACCACCAGGCGCCGTCACCGGCCGCCGCACCCCCCGCAGACCACCACGCTCCATCACCAGCCGATGCACCCTGTGAAGGCGGCCACGGCCCGGTCGGCCTCGCCGCCCCCGTGCGCGCCCTGCGCACCGCGGTGAGCACGTCCGGGGCGGTCCGGGCGGCGAAGCGGGCCAGTTTCGAGGGGGCCGTGGCCGCGTTCGGTACCAGGACGCCGTAGGAGCCGGCCGCCCGCGCCGCCAGCACGTCGGCGGCTATGTCACCGATGACCAGGCACGCGGCGGGCGGGACGCCGAGTCGTGCGGCGGCCGTGAGGACCAGGCCCGGGCGTGGCTCGCGGCAGGCGCAGCCGGCGTCCGGGGCGTGCGGGCGGAACACCCAGGTGTCCAGACCGCCCGGCAGGGCGTCGGCGCGCCCGTTGCCCCGGTGTACGTCATCGGCGGTGAGCAGTCCGCCTCCGATGCCGGACTGGTTGCTGATCAGCCCGGTTGCCAGGCCGTGGGAGCGTGTGAGTGCGACGGCATCCGCGGCCCCGGGCAACCGCCGGACGCGGTCGGGGTCGCCGTGGTGGGGCACGTCCTCGACGAGGGTGCCGTCGCGGTCGAACAGGACGGCCGAGAAGGGGTTCACCCGGCACCTCCCAGGGGCTCGGCGTGCCGGTGACGGACGACTGCGCGCAGCCAGTGCCGGACGGCGAGGGGCGGGATGAGCACGCTGGTGCCGAGCATCCCGGCGATCTCACGGGCGGTACGGGGGCCCGGCAGGATGCGGGCGAGGGCGAACTCGGCCGTACCGAGGGTCCACAGGGCCGCGCAGGCGGTGGCGGCGCGGCGGCGGCCGGCGAGGGCGCAGGCGGCCGCGGCGAGCGCGGCACCGGTCACGGCCAGGTGGCGGGGCAGCCGGCCGCGGGGCGCCTGGGCGCGGGCCCACCAGTCGCGGCCGTGCAGCCGGTTCATCAGCGCGTCGTCGGCGTTGCCGCGCTGCGCGGGCAGCGAGGCCCACCAGTGGGCCGGGCGGACCGGGTGAGAGGTGATCCGACGGCCCCGCCGCAGCGTCCAGCCTGCCCGCTGCACCCGCAGGGCGAGGTCGGCGTCCCCGCGGAAGGCACGCGGGAAGCGTTCGTCGAAACCGCCCGCCCGGGCGAGCGCCTCGGTGCGGTAGGCCATGTCGGCGGTGGCCCAGGCGGCGTTCTCCAGGCCCTTGGTGCCTCGTTCCCAGTCGGTGGGCCGGCGGTCCAGGGGCAGGGGGACACGCAACTGTCCCTGGATGCCGCCGACATCCTCGCCGGCCTCCCGCAGGTCCTGGGCCAGCAGCCGGGACCAGTCGGGGAGCACCCGGACGTCGTCGTCGAGGAAGACCGTCCAGGGTGTCCCGGCCGTACGCCAGCCGGCGTTGCGGGCGGCGGCCGGGCCCTTGCCGCCGGTGCGCAGGGTCCGTATCCGGTCGAGCAGTGGCCCGGCCGCCTGCAGCGGCAGGTCGCCGTGGCACTCGGGCCGGTCGTCCACGACGATCACCTCGTGCGGGGGGTGGCCTTCGGCCGCGGCGAGCGCGCGCAGGCACTCGGCGAGGCAGGGGCGGCCGGTCGTCGGGACGACGACGGTGTAGGCGGGCGCGTCGGTCATGCGAACGCCTTCCCGCGGCGGATCGCGAACGGGCCGGGCGGCAGCAGGTCCACGGGCGCGGAGCCGAAGCACTCCAGAGCGTCGCGCGGGTCGTCGACCCTGGGCCGGCCGGCCGTGTTCAGGCTGGTGTTGACGACCGCCGGCGGCCCGGTGCGCCGTTCGAACCCGTCGATCATCCGCGCGACCAGCGGCTCCCGGGCGCGGTCGGCGGTCTGGATGCGGGCGGTGCCGTCGACGTGGACCACGGCCTGGATGCGGGCCTTCCCGTCGGCGGCCACGTCGTGCACGAAGAGCATGTGCGGGCTGGGCAGCGGTCCGTCGAAGATCTCGGCCGCGCGTTCGGCGAGCACCATGGGCGCGACCGGCCGGAACTCCTCCCGGCCCTTGACCGCGTCGAGCCGCTCCAGGTTGGCGGCCTTGCCGGGGTGGGCGAGCAGCGAGCGGTGGCCGAGCGCGCGCGGACCGTACTCGCTGCGCCCCTGGAACCAGGCCACGATCCCGTCGGCGGCCAGCGCCGCGGCGGCCGTCTCGGCGACGTCGGCGGGCTCCTCGTACGGTACGGCGGCCCGCTCGAGCCACTCGCGCAGCTCGACGTCGCTCCAGCCGCGGCCGAGCGCCGCGGTCGGCATCGGCTCCGGGGTGTCCTTCTGGCCGGCCACGTGCGCGGCCGCGCCGGGGGCCGTACCGGCGTCCCCGGCGGCGGGCTGCACCCACACGTGCCTGAAGCCGCTCTCCCGCCACAGCCGGGTGTTGGCGACGCAGTTCAGCCCGACACCGCCGGCCATGGTGAGCGCGTCCTCGCCGGTGCGCTCGCGCAGCGACCGGGCCAGGGCGAGCATGGCCTCCTCCAGGCAGAGTTGGGCACTCGCGGCCAGGTCGGCGTGGTCCCGGCTCCAGGCGCCGCCGGCCGGGCGGGCCGGGACGAGCTCGGCCCAGGGGACCGGCCGGGCCCGGAAACCGCCCTGCTCGTCGGCCTGGACGTACTCCCGCAGCGGGTCGGCGAAGCGCGGGGAGCCGGCGTGCGCGGTGACGAGTGCCTCGGCGAACCGTTTGGACTCGTCGTACACACTGCGCGGCCCGACGGGGTTCACATTGTCCCAGCAGCCCTCGTGCTGCGGATGCACCAGCGGATCGCCGTACACCTCGGAGGTCGACGTGAGCAGGAGGCGCGCCCCGTCGCGTTCGGCGATCGCGAGGGCGTTGCGGGTGCCGAGACTGCCGACGTCCAGGGTCTGCAGGCGCAGGCGCAGACAGTCGGCACAGTCGACTTCGCCCCCCGAATCCAGCAGCCGTTCGCACAGCTGGGAGCCCCCTCCGGTCACGAGGGCGCGCCGCCGGGAAAACGGTGTGTCACCAGTCATGGGGGGGTGTTCCTTCGTCCACGTCATCGCGCCCCGGGAACGCTCCTGCCTGGGCGTTCGGCGCGTACCGCGTCGCCGGGGCCGAGCTTGTCGGCCCGCTGAGGGGAGTGCTGGGGGAAAGCGAGGACAGGGCCGGGGCCCCACTGGTCCGGAGGACCGCCCTGGTCGGCCGCCGCTGGCTGGACGGCGCTGGCACTGGGGTTCCCCTGCCAGTTGGTTCACACGTTGCGTTCTTATTGTCCGGAAGGCCGGGTGGTCGCGCGACTCCAAGGACGTCAAGGCAGGTGGAGACGGCCGTAGGCGACGTCTGGAGGGAGCTCGAGAGGGCCATGCACGACGAGGTCACCGCCGCGCTGCTGCGTGCTCTGCGGCAACCCGGCCGGCCTCCCGGGCGAGCCGCTGACCGGCTGGTTCAGTTTCCGGGACGGCGAGGCGACGGCCGGTACATCCCGGCCCAGCGGCACGCGTCGGCCGAACCGACCCGGGCGGGCATCCGGCGCGACACCGCGTGGAGCCCGGGTTTCCGCCCCGGCGCGCCGTCCATGGAGGCGGCCCGGTCGGCGGCGTACGGCACTGTGCTCTTCGTGTGCGGCCCGGTGCACGGACCCCAAGTCGCGGCCCCGCATGCCAGGTTCGGGACGTGTCACCGGCTGTCCGCCGGCGTGCCGGTCGTCGATCCGGCGGATCCCGCGGCCGCCGGTTTCCACGAGGCCGTGCCGGGACGGCACCACGGCCCCGGCCCGGCACGACCTCGCGGCCACGGCCACGGCGGGCCCGCAGCCGCCCGTGGCCGGGGTGGTGCTCTCCCACGGGCAGGGCGAGTACGGCGCGCGGCGCCGGCACGAGGAGGTCAGCGCGCGGCGTCGGCACGAGGAGGTCAATGCGCGGCCCACCGGCCGCCGGCAAGAACTGCGCACGCCTGTCGGCCGACACCCGGCCGGCCGCGGACGACTGGCGGCCGTGCGCCACGGCCGAACAGTTCCTGGCGCCGGCCTCCCGCTGCGACCTGCTCATCTCCACGCGGCCGCACGGCCTGGCGCCGGCCCTGCGCACCGGCACCCCGGTGATCGCCGTCGACCCGGTCGCGGTCGGCGCCAAGGTCGGCGCCCAGGCACGGGCGGTGGGCCGGCCGGGGCCGGCGGACGCGGGGCGCTGAGCGAGGAACTGCTGGACCACTGATGGCGGTGGGCGCTGAGCGGGGCGGGCCGGACGGCAGCCGACCGCCACCTGATGCGCTGATCCTGCGCGGGAGGGCCGTGTAGCGCGGTGCGCGCGGGGCACTCGGCGCGGCGACGGCAGGCCGTTTCATGGGCCGCCGCGCTGTCTCGCAGGAGGTGACGACATGGGTCACGGCGGAAACGTCATCCAGGAGCTGACGACCGATCACCGTGAGGTCGAGGAGATCTTCGGCCGTATCGAGGCGCTGCCGCCCGGCTCCAAGAACCGCAAGAACCTCGCCGACCAGGCGACGATCGAGCTGGTACGGCACTCGGTGGCGGAGGAGTCCTATCTGTACCCGGCGGTGCGCGAGCACATCACGGGCGGGGACGCCATGGCGGACAAGGAGATCGAGGATCACGCCAAGGCCGAACGGATCATGAAGGACATGGAGGGCCTGCAGGCGGACGATCCCCGGTTCGACACGCTCATGGCACAGCTGATGAGCGAGATCCGGTCCCATGTGATGGACGAGGAGCAGAACCTCTTCCCGAAGATGGAGGCCGCCTGCCCGGCGGACGCGCTGATGGACCTCGGCGACAAGGTGCGCCGCGCGAAGAAGATGGCTCCGACCCGCCCGCACCCCTCGGCACCGGACACTCCCCCGGCCAACAAGCTGCTGGCCCCGGGAGCGGGCCTGGTCGACAGGATGCGCGATGCGCTGTCGGGGCGGGGGAAGGAGAGCCGAGGGTGAGCCGAGGGGCGAGTTGACGGGTGGGGGTGGCCGGCCGGGCCGGGAACGGGATGGAGCCGGTACGGGGGGCGGGTGGTCGGGCCCGGTGATCCGGCCTGGAAGTGGAGACGTGGATTAGATGGTAGGGACACGGGGGGCAGCAGTAAGCCTGGTCGGGCCGGCGGGACGGGGGTCGGTCGAGCCGGGGACCGCGACGGGGCTCGACCCGGCCGACGTGGCCGGGTGGGCCCCGGCATCCGTCCGCCGTGACACGGTGGGCGGACGCTGGGCCCTTTCCGGCGAAGGCCGGCCTGTGTGCCGTGGGGCGGCGGCTGCCGCATGGGCCCGGAAGACCTGCGAACCTGCCGGGGCGGCACATGCGGGACGGGCCCGAGAAGCCCGCGACGGGCGGCCCGGGAGTCCGTGACGAGGGGCCGTGACGAGGGGCCGTGACGAGGGGCCGGGGAGCCCGCGGCCGGCCCAGGGCGGCGGTTGATTGCCACGGCGGCGGCTGACCGCCCAGGGGCCGGGCCGGTCATCGGCGTCTCGCCCTGCCACCATGTGCACCCCCGGTTCACCAGGGCCGCAGGCCGAGGAGGCACCGGAGCCGGCCTCGGCCTGCGGCCCCGATCAGCACGGCGACCGGCACGGCCCGGTCAGCGGCCAGCGGCCAGCGGCCAGCGGCCAGCGGCCAGCGGCCAGCGGCCAGCGGCCAGCGGCCAGCGGCCAGCGGCCAGCGGTCAGCGGTCAGCGCCGTATCAGCGTCACGGACCCGTTCACAACAGGCTCCTTTGGCCCCTTCACGCATCACAGCCTCTTCACGCATCACAGCCACGGCCGCACACCTTCTCCGGGGCGCGCGCGGGCGCGGTGACGGGCCGCTCGGCACAGGAGGCGGAACGCCTGGAAGAGGGTCAGGGGCCAGAGCAGGGCGAAGCACCACAGTAGTGCGGGGTCCGAGGTGCGGACGCCCATGACGGCCACGAACGCCGAGGCGATGCCCAGCAGCAGCACCGCCAGGGGCAGCCATACCCCTCGCGGTGGGTCGCCCATGCGGCGCGCGAACCTGCGGTCCTGCCTGAGGCAGGCCTCGATCTGCAGCAGCGCGACCCGTTCGCGTGGCGACAGCCGTACCTCATGGTGCATCTCCCAGTCGTCCACGGCAACGGCACCTCCTCCGCCGACCGGCGGTTTCCGTCCCCGGACGCCCGAGTTCCCCACGACGGCCCGGCCGATGCGGAGCCGCGACGACCCACCAGCCGGCCCCCAGGGCTTCGCCCGGCGGCGGCGGCAGAGCGGACGCCGGCCGTCTCGCAGTGGGGCCTGCCCGCCCACCCGGCCTCCCTGTTCGCCCAGGCGGCGAACACCCCTGCCGGGGAGGGCACTTCAACACCGGCTGGGGAAGCCATGGCGAGGTGGGGCAACCGTCCCGTCCGGCCTGAGCCGGTCGCCGGGTTCGTCGTCGGCACCGCCATCGACAGCCGGTTCACGGAATCCACGATCGCCTGACCGGACCGGCGCCTCGACGCCCGTCACTCGCGTACCCGCGCCGAACTGCCCGCGGTATCCCCGCAGTCCTCCCCATGTGGCTCACCGACCGGGACTGGAAGCGGCGGGTCAACGCCCGTATCACCGCGGGCTGAAGCAGCTCGGCGGCGGGCAACCCGTGCGGCGGCCACGGGTGATGCGGCGCCACATCTGCTTCGCGGTGAGCTCCCGACCCATTGTGTTGAGCCTTGTGCCCCTTTACTGTTCGGGTTTGCCTGAGTCTGTTTGATGCTGATTGCTCAGTCGGTTGGAGGCCACAGTGCGGAGTGATCGGATCGGTTCAGAGGTTGCGAGACCCGGTCGCGGCCGGTGGCGCAGGGCGGCCCTCGCGACGGCCGCGACCATCGCCCTGGCCGCGGGCATGACCGCGCCCGCCGCCGCGCAGGACGCCGGCGGGCAGGCACCCGCCGCCGCGCCTGCCGCGAGTACGCGGGCGCACACGGTGAGTTTCGACGGCTACTCGTTCCTCGTCGACGGCAAGCGCACCTACCTGTGGTCCGGCGAGTTCCACTACTTCCGGCTCCCGAGTCCGGACCTGTGGCGCGACATCTTCCAGAAGATGAAGGCCGCCGGGTTCAACTCCACCTCGTTGTACTTCGACTGGGGATACCACTCGCCGAAGCCGGGTGTGTACGACTTCAGCGGGGTGCGCGACGTCGACAAGCTGCTCGACATGGCCCAGGAGGCCGGGCTCTACGTCATCGCGCGCCCGGCGCCGTACATCAACGCGGAGGTCGACGGCGGCGGCCTGCCCGGCTGGATGACCACCAAGGCCGGGCACAACCGCAGTGACGACCCGCAGTTCCTGAAGTACGCGGACGAGTGGCTGACCCGGATCGACCGGATCATCGCCCGCCACCAGCTGACCAACGGCACCGGGTCGGTCATCGCCTACCAGGTCGAGAACGAGTACTACAACGGCTCGGCCGCCGGCCGCTCGTACATGAAGCACCTGGCCGACAAGGCCCGCGCCGACGGCATCACGGTACCGCTGACCGGCAACAACAACGGCACCTTCAACTCCGGTACCGGCGCCCTGGACGTCGACGGACCGGACTCCTACCCGCAGGGCTTCAACTGCTCCAACCCCTCGAAGTGGAACGGTGTACCCGACATCGGCTACGACCACCCGGACGGCAAGCCGCTGTACTCGCCGGAGTTCCAGGGCGGCGCCTTCGACCCCTGGGGCGGGCCGGGCTACGACAAGTGCGCCCAGCTGATCAACGACCGGTTCGCCGACGTGTTCTACAAGCAGAACATAGCCGTCGGCGCCACCGCGCAGAGCTTCTACATGACCTACGGCGGCACCAACTGGGGCTGGCTGGGCATGCCGGAGAACTACACGTCGTACGACTACGGGGCCGCGATCCGCGAGAACCGCCGGCTCGATCCGAAGTACTACGAGGACAAGCTGATCGGGTACTTCACGCAGTCGGTCGCCCCGCTGACCAAGACCGAATCGATCAGGGCCACGCCGCCGGACGACTCCGCGGTCGTCGACACCGCCCGGATGAACCCCGACACCAAGACGCAGTTCCACGTCCTTCGGCACGGGAACTCCACGTCCACGGCGGTCGACAAGACCCACATCTCGCTGGACTTCAACGCCCAGCCGTCCGCGGACACCACCTACACGTGGGACGACCCCGACTCCGCGCTGCAGTACGCCGGTTCGTGGTCACACGTGGCCGACCAGAGCTACACCGGCGGCGACTACAAGCACACCGAGTCGTTCTCCGACAAGGCCGGTGACTCGGTCACCGTCCCCTTCGACGGCACCGCGATCCGCTGGATCGGCTCGAAGACGAACAACCACGGCTACGCCGACGTCTATCTCGACGGCACCAAGGTGGCGACGGTCGACGACTCCGGCGGCGAGAACCAGGCGGTGATCTTCCAGAAGACCGGCCTGGCGCCCGGGGCGCACACGCTGAAGATCGTGGTCGACGGGAGCCACGGCTCGGGGTCGACGGACGACTACGTGGCCATCGACGCCGTCGACGTGCCGACGGCCGCCGCGGCGGAGCCAACCTACCCGGTCGTGCCGCAGCAGCCGGGCACCGCGATCACGCTCGACGGGCGCGACTCGCACGTGATCGTGGCGAACCACCGGCTCGGGGACTCGCAACTGCAGTACTCGACGTCGGAGATCATGACCAGCGCGACGATCGGGGGCCGGGACCTCGCCGTGCTCTACGGCGACCCGGGCAGCGACGGCGAGACCGTGCTGCGCTACTCCTCCAAGCCCACCGTGACCACCAGCGGCGGCACGGTCACGACCACCTGGGACGCGGCCACCGGTGACCTGCGGCTCGACTACACGCACAAGGGCCTGATCCGCATCGGCATCAGCGGCGGCGGATCGCGCCCGATGCTGCTGCTCGTCGGCGACAAGGCGACGGCGGAGACCTTCTGGCGTCAGGACACGGCGACCGGTCCGGTGCTCGTGCGCGGCACCCACCTGCTGCGGACGGCGACCAGCCTGGACGGCGGCCGGACCGCGGCACTCACCGGCGACAACGCCGATGACAAGAACATCGAGGTGTTCACCTCCGCCGACCACGTCACCTGGAACGGCGGGACGTTGAACACCCAGGCCACCGACACAGGAAGCCTCACCGGGAAGATTCCCGTCGCGGCCCCGGTCCACCTGCCGGAGCTGACCGACTGGAAGCACGCCGAGGAGTCCCCCGAAGCGGCCCCCGGTTTCGACGACTCCAGCTGGCAGGTGGCCGACAGGACGACCACCAACAGCGTCTCCGGCGTCAACTCACTGCCGGTGCTCTACGCGGACGACTACGGCTTCCACACCGGCAACACGTGGTACCGCGGCCGCTTCCACGCCACCGGCAAGGAGACCGGCATCCACCTGGTCTCGGACTCCGGCGGCAAGGCGCAGGCGTTCTCCGCCTGGCTCAACGGCACCTTCCTGGGCAGTTCCACGACCGGCAGCGCAGACTTCACCTTCCCGGCCGGTTCGGTGAGGTCGGAGGGCGACAACGTCATCTCCGTGCTCACCGTGAACATGGGGCACGAGGAGGACTACAACTCGACCAACGGCAACAAGACCGCGCGCGGCCTGACCAGCGCCTCGCTCGTCGGGGCGCCGCTGACCTCCGTGACCTGGCGGCTGCAGGGCGTACGGGGCGGTGAGGACCTGCTGGACCCGGTGCGCGGCCCGCTCTCGACGGGCGGCCTGTACGGCGAGCGGGCCGGCTGGTCCCTGCCGGGCTACCCGGACGGCGACTGGAGCCGGGTGTCCCTGCCGACGACCGACACCCGTCCCGGGGTGTCCTGGTACCGCACCGACGTCAGCCTGGACCTGCCGCACGGCCAGGACACCTCGCTCGGGCTGTCGTTCACCGACGACCCGTCACGCAAGTACCGTGCCACGATCTTCGTGAACGGCTGGCAGGTCGGCAACTACGTCAACTACCTGGGCCCGCAGAGCACGTTCCCGGTCCCCAACGGGATCCTGAACCCCAACGGCCGGAACAGCATCGCCATCGCCGTGTGGAACCTGGACGGCAGCACCGGCGGGCTCGGCAAGGTCTCGCTCGTGGACTACGGCAGCTATGCCTCGTCCCTGCGCGTCGCTCAGAACGACAGCCCCCGCTACGACCACCGGAAGTACGCGATGCCGCAGCGTCCGGGAGTGGATGTCACCCTGGACGTGCCGGACACCGCTCAGTCAGGACAGGCCATCACGGCCGAGGCGACGGTGCGGGTGCCGCAGGACCGGCCGTCCGCCTCCGGTCTGGCGGCCTCGCTCGCCTTGCCCGGCGGCTGGAGCGCGAGCGCCCCGAGCCCCACGTCGGTCCAGCACCTGCGCCCCGGCGGATCGGCCACCTTCACCTGGAAGGTCCAGCCGCCGGCCGGGACGCTGCCCTCCGCCTCGGCACTCACCGCCACGGTGCGCTACCTGCAGAACGGAAGGCAGGCTGCCGGCGGTGACGAGCGCATCGTCGGCGGGATCCCACCGGCTCCGCCGGCCGGGAGGAGCGCCGTGAGCGACCTGCCGTTCCTGTCGTCCACCAACGGGTGGGGTCCGGTGGAGCGTGACAGCAGCGTCGGCGAGCAGGCGGCCGGGGACGGCCGTCCGATCAGTGTCGCCGGCGTCGGTTACGCCAAGGGCCTGGGCACCAACTCGGTCAGCGACGTCGAGCTCTATCTCGCCGGAAAGTGCTCTCGGTTGACGGCGGACGTCGGTGTCGACGACGAGACAGGCGGTGCCGGAACGGTGACGTTCTCCGTGATCGCCGACGGCAGGACCCTGGTGACCACGCCGACGGTTCGCGGCAGACGGTCAGCGGTGCCGATCGACGTCGACGTCAGCGGCGCCCAGGTGGTCGACCTCAAGGTCGGTGACGCCGGAGACGGCAACGGCAACGACCACGGCGACTGGGCGATGCCGACGCTGACGTGCGGCTAGTAGTGCTTGGTCAGGTTCGTATCGGCTCTGGCATGTTGCGGTGACAGGTGGGGCAGGCGCCGGTCCAGACCGCGAGGAGTATCTGGAGGTC